>DIDN01000085.1 GCA_002418185.1 Deltaproteobacteria bacterium UBA5799 | reverse complement strand
TTGATCGATTTTTCTGGAATTCGACGCAATACATCAAGCGAGTCGCATAAGTAAGCGGCTCCAAACTCTGTTGAATAAAATGGTGGCATATCAATGAATTCAATAACTTTTTTTTCCTTTGCAATCTGGCCGTAAATTGAAGTTTGCATGCTCATATTTTGCTTGTCCTCCGCCAGCATAATAGCATATATTTTAGTTAAACCAATATACTAAAATATGTTTACTTTGTCAACTAATTTTAAAAACATAAAACTTGAAGACTGGATTTCCCAAACGGAAGCGGCGCGTATACGGGGGGTCACAAGACAGGCAATCGCCAACCTTATCAAGAGAGGCCGTCTTAAAACTCTGGAAATCGGCGGCCATCACCTCGTAAATAAAAAGGAATTGCTAGAATTTCAGAAATCAATTGCTGGACGCCCCAGGAAGAAATGATGAAATCTGACCTTCACGACATCAAAAAACTCATAAACTCTTGCACTGACAGTGAATGCGGCGAATTGCTTTCTTACATTCGAACCCGAGTCAATATACATCCTTTGGAAGAAAAACTCGGATGCAAAGCTGAAATCATCCTCGAAGCCATTTCTCGCTCCAGCGATCTTACTGTGAGGGGTATAAGAGGCATCATAGCTGAGGCAGCGTTCAAAACCGAAGTTATAGACGCGTTAAAAGGCTGGAAAGACATTACACCTGATATCGGTGATTTTCCTTTTGATTTCAAAATACAGGACCACAAGGGAGAAATAACCATTCAGGTCAAGATGCAAAGACTTAAGAATCATCGTCCTATGACCGCCAATGAAGGATACCGTATCTACTCCGAAAAAATGTATGTTGTTGAAACACAGCGTACAAGAGGTGGCGTCCTTAACGGCGAAGACACCAGGCCATACAGATTCGGCGAGTTCGATATTTTGGCGGTTTCAATGCACCCTTCTACAAATAGCTGGAAAAATTTCATGTACATTCCTTCAAAATGGCTTGTACCAAGACCTGAGAACAAAAAATTACTAATGAAATTTCAGCCAGTTGCAATGACACCAAATAACGATTGGACCGACAATCTCGAAGCTTGCATAGAATGGCATAGAAAAAGTAACAAAAAAATTCTTTCTTACTGATTTATTGTCTATCTTTTCAGGCTCACCCCCCCTCCTCCGCCTGTCTTCTCGCCTTGTTCCTTTTAAGCCTGAATATCTCCTCTCTCTCCCTTTCCTCGAGGACGCGTTCTATGTATTTTATCCTGTCCTTTATGGAGGGGAGTATTACCTCGCTTATTGCGTTTATCTTTCTTGAATCCGAGCGTATTACCTCTCCAATGCGCGATAGCCTCACCTCGCGCGAGGCTATCTTGACGATCAGCTCTGTTGCGGCCTCGAAATCCCTGGCGGCGTCGAGCACCTCGGCCCTTTCGCCGAGAGGGGAGATGTCCCTGGCCTCGAGCGACCTCGTGAGGTTTACCTCCTCTATCTCGGGGAAGAAGATCCCCCACACGTTCCTGGCCTTTATGCTGAGGGGCACGCTCCTCCTGGAGGCATTGGCGAACGACTCTATTGACGCTCCGTCTATGGCCCTTGCGCGCTCGATCCTCCTCTGGGCGTCGGCAAGGAGGCTATTGAGCTCCTCGCGCATCCTTATCGATTCGTCCACGATGCCGAAGAACTCCTTCATGAGCGCTTCGCGCTTGCTCTTAAGGAGTTCAAGGCCCTTTCCGATGACCTCGTGCCTCCGGCGTAGCGCCATGAACTGCTCCCGCGTGGGCGCGCTTTTCTCAAGCACCGCCATCCTATCTCCTCCTTGCCACGGCCTCCCTCTCGGGCACGGTATTAAGGAGCTCGATCCCCAGGTCCAGTGTCTCGTCTATGGAACGGTCTTCCCGGCCCTGGCCCACGAACCTCCTTTCGAACTCGTCGGAGAAGGCGAGGTATCTTCGGTCGAGGTCCGATAGCCCCTCCTCGCCTACTATCGTTACGAGCCTCCTTACGTCGATGCCCCTGGCGTAGGCCGAGTAGAGCTGGTCGGCTATGGTCCTGTGCCCATCCCTTGTCTTTCCCGCGCCTATGCCCAGGTTCATGAGCCTCGAAAGGCACGGGAGGACGTCTATGGGCGGGTATATGCCCTTCCTGTGCAAGGCCCTGCTCAAGACTATCTGCCCCTCTGTTATATAGCCCGTAAGGTCGGGTATGGGGTGGGTGATGTCGTCGTCGGGCATGGTGAGTATGGGCATGAGCGTCACCGAGCCCTTGCCGCCCTTCAGCCTCCCCGCCCTCTCGTAGAGGGTGGCGAGGTCGGTGTACATGTAGCCCGGGTAGCTCCTCCTTCCGGGTATCTCCTCGCGCGCGCTCCCTATCTCCCTTAAAGACTCGCAGTACGAGGTCATGTCGGTAAGGACCACCATCACGTGAAAGCCGCGCTCGAAGGCGAGATACTCGGCGACCGTAAGCGCTATCCGAGGCGTAAATAGCCTTTCTATGGTCGGGTCGTTCACCTGGTTTATGAAGGCTATGGTCCGCTCGAGCGCCCCGGTCTCCTCGAGCGACCTCCTGAAGAAAAAGCTCTCTCTCGACGTTATGCCCATTGCCCCGAGTATGACCGCGAACTCTTCCGCCTCCGCGACCCTGGCCTGCCTGACTATCTGAAGCGCAAGCTCCTTTGCCGGGAGCCCCGCGCCCGAGAATATCGGGAGCTTCTGGCCCCGGACCAGGGTGTTGAGCCCGTCTATCGCGGAGATGCCGGTCTGGACGAAGAAGTCCGGCTTCTCCCTTGCGGCCGGGTTCATGGGGAGGCCGTTAATCTCCTTGTACTCGTCAGGCACTATGGGCGGCAGGCCGTCAATGGGCTCGCCGAAGCCGTTAAGCACCCTGCCGAAGAGGTCCATGGAGACGCCCACCTTGGCCGTCTCCCCGGTGGGCAGCACGCTGGACGCCTCGGAGTCTATGCCCGAGGTCCCTTCAAGGACCTGTATGACGGCCCGCTCTCCCATGAGCTGGAGCACCTGGCCTGTGCGCCGCTCTCCTTCGGGGAGGTCGACGACGCACATCTCGCCGAGGCTGCCCCCTTTCATCCTGTCCACGAATATGAGCGGGCCGGATATGGTCTGAAGGGTGCGGTACTGCCTTTTTATGAGGTCAAGCGCCATCCTATTTTTCCTCTAACATGCTGAACTCGCTCTCGACCTCGCCTATGAGGGCCCGGGCCTTTCCGGAGAAGCCCTCGTTCGGCTCCTCTTTCATGCGGGCGAGCCTCCCCTTCACGGGGCTATCCAGTATGGTCTCTATGAAGACCCCTCTTTTCAAGGCCGCCTCCGCGCTCTCAAGATAGGCGAATATTGTCTTTAACATCCAGTACTGCTTTTCGTAGGTGTTGAAGGCGTCCACTTCGCTGAAGGCGCTCTGTTTCAAGAACGCGTCGGTCGCGAGGTTCGCGACTTCCAGAGCGAGCCTGTCGGACTCCTGGAGCGCCTCGACCCCTATTATCTGTATTATGTCCTTGAGTTCGGTCTGCCTCTGGAGGAGCGAGTAGAGCCTCCCCCGGAGCCTCACCATGTCCTCGGCGACCTCCCTTCCGAACCAGTCGTCGAGCTCCGCATGGAAGAGGCTGAAGCTCGCGAGCCAGTTTACGGCCGGGAAGTGTCTCCTGTACGCGAGGTCCGGGTCGAGCGCCCAGAGGGTGCCGGCAAACCGGAGAGAGGCCTGGGTTACGGGTTCCGAGAAATCGCCGCCCGGAGGAGAGACCGCGCTTATTACCGTGACCGACCCGGTCCTGTCCTCCGAGCCCAGGCACATGACCTTTCCCGATCGCTCGTAGAACATTCCCAGCTGGGTGGCGAGATACGGCGGAAAGCCCTCCTCTCCGGGCATCTCCTCGAGCCTCGATGAAATCTCACGGAGCGCCTCTGCCCACCTGGATATGGAGTCAGCGAGCATCGCGACACTGTAGCCCATGTCCCTGAAGTACTCGGCGATCGTTATGCCAGTGAATATCGAGGCCTCGCGTGCGGCGACCGGCATGTTCGAGGTGTTTACGACAATCACCGTCCGGAGGCTCAGCGGAAGCCCCGATGTCGGGTCCTTTAGCTTGGGGAAATCAGAGAGGATCTCGGACATCTCGTTCCCCCTCTCGCCGCAGCCCACGTATACGACTATGTCGCTTCGGGAGAACTTGGCTATGGTCTGCTCGACTACGGTCTTTCCAGTGCCGAAGCCGCCGGGCACTATGGCAGTGCCGCCCTCGGCGACCGGGAGGAGGGTATCGAAGACCCTCTGCCCGGTGATGAAAGGCTCTTCCGGCGGGAGCTTCGCCTTGAAGGGCCTGGGCCTCCTTACGGGCCATTCCTGGTAGAGCTCTATGAACTTGCCCCGTTCGAGCATGCATATGTACTCGGCGCCCGAGACCTTCCCGGACTTTATCTCCTTTATGACGCCCCCGAGCCCGGGCGGCACCATCACCCTGTGCGTAATGCGCTCCGTCTCCTCGATCGTGCCGAGCACGTCGCCGGGCGCGACCGTGTCGCCTTTTTTCCTTATGGGAGTGAAGTCCCATGTTCTATCCAGGTCGAGCGCCTCGACCTTGACGCCCCTTGTGAGGAACCCTCCGGCGGTCTCCCTTATCTTATCGAGCGGCCTCTGTATGCCGTCGAAGAGGCCGGTCAGGAGCCCCGGGCCGAGCGTGACGCTAAGGGGGATTCCGTAGCTTATGACGTCCTCCCCGACCGAGATCCCGACGGTGTCCTCGTAGACCTGCAGGGTCACCATGTCCTCCTTTATGCGGATTATCTCGCCCAGGAGGCCGTGCCTGCCCACGAGACAGACGGTATTCATTATCGCGCCGGTCATGCCCTTTACCATGACGGTCGGGCCGGCCACCCCGAATATCTTCCCCCGCGTCTCTTTCATGCTGTCTCTTATCTTTTTATTTTTATCTGGTACCCGATGGCCCTTCTTATGAGGCGGACGACCGGGGACTCGGCTGCGCCCGCCTCGCCCCACTTGAGCGGCAGGCTTATGGGTATGATTATGGGGAGCCCCCTTTTCCTGAGGCGCTTGGCCGCAAGCTCCGGGACCTTCTGGAGGAGGCGCTCCTCGATGGCGACGAGCCCGTACCTGCCGCCCGACTGGATATCGAGGAGCTTGCCCGAGACGTCGGAATCCTCCTCGACCTCAAGGGTGTCGATTCCCGCGCACCTGAAGCCGACCGACGCGCCGGGGCCTGTTATGACGAGCAGTTCCGCCATTCCTTACCGGCCTTTACAGAGGGAGGGATATGAGCTTCCGTATCTCGTCCTCGGGCATCCCGAAGAGCTTTCCCCTGAATATTAGCCTCAGGTTCCTGACCTCCCTGACCTTCATGTGTACGTAGGCCGCTCCCAGGGCTATCGAAAGTGGCTCAGAGACGGCTATCATCGCAAGACGCCTCTCAAGCGCCTTCTCGGACGCCTCCTCCAGGAGCGCCGGGTCGCGCGGGTCTGCGCTGTCGAGCACTCCGCTAATGCCGGGCTCGGTCACAGCGCCCCTTAGCGCCTCGAAAAGCTCTTCCCTGCTGCTGAGCGTTGAAAGCCTTATGAACTCGTTTTTCCGGAGCGCTCTTCCGCCCCTTACGAATAACTCCCCCGCGCCCTCGGCAGTGTATGCTTCGCCCGATATCTTTACCAGTGTCGCTATGTTGACGAGGTCCGCCCTCATCCCGGTCCAGCCCCTCATTATGCGCGCATCCAGCCATTCGCCTTCGAGCGCCGAATTAAGCGCCTCGCTCGAATGCCTGTCCAGGGCAATCTCCATTTCTGCCGTCCTGCCGTTTCTTAGGAAAGCCGGCAGGCCCCTTGATACCGGCTTCGCGTATACGCTCCCCCACGTGTAGAGGAACCTCGCGAGGTCCTGAAGGTCCCTGGACGAAAGGAGCGTATTGAGCGCCGCTGTGTCGAACTCTCCGGCGGGTATGAGTACATCGCGGATATCCTCCCTGCCTACGCCCCTCGATATCCCGCGTATCATGGCCTTGAGGTCGAAGACCTCCCATTGGCTGAAGACAGCCTTCAGAAAGGGCCTCGCGCCTTCCGGAGCGAGTTTCCAGAGCTGCTCGAACGAGTCCGAGAGGTTCGACTTGAGGGCAGCCGGTAGCGCCTCCTCAATTGAGCCGAAACGCGCAAGGGCGGCCTCGATATCATGGCCGTACGCGGTCGAGCGGAGCCTTTCCGCCACCTGGTCCCGGCTTTCGGCCTTGACGAGCTCCTCGTAGTCCCGGTTTCCGAGGAGCCTCCCCCTCAGTCCCCTGACCCGGGCGTTAAAGTAGCTCAGGTCCGTGCGGTACGGCCTGGCCGCGGGCGCCGTCACGGCAGCGCCTCCTTGAAAAGGAGCTTGTCTATTGCGGGGAGCATGAGCTTCCTGGCCCTCTCGACCATCGAAGGGACGGTGCTCTCGAAGACCACCCTGCCGTCGGTCGAGGTCAGGACGACCCCGCCAGCCACACTTGGGTCGGGCTCGACCCTTGAGCCGTCCGAGCGTATGCGGGCCGCGTCAGCAGGGCTTACGCGGATTACTGCCGGCTCGCCGGGCCTCGACTTCTCCCACTCGCCGCAGAGCGCCTGATGGAGGCGGTTTAAGAGCTTCGAGTGCTCGTCTTCCGGGAGCGAGAGGAGCCTTTTTTGCGCCTCGACGAGCACGCGCCCGGCAAGCTCCTGCCTTACGCCGAGCTTCTGGCCGGCGGCCTTCGTCTTCGCGCTGTTGAGCATGGCGGCCCGCTCTCGCTTAAGCCGTTCGCGGAGCGTTGAAAGGCGCACTTCCGCCTCCTTTTCGGCCTCGGCCCTTGCGCGCCGGAGCAACTCTTCCCTCGCCTCTTCGGCGTCCTCGATGAGCCTCGAAGCCTGCGCCCGGGCGTCGTCCTCGAGCGCCGCCATGAGCGGGTCCCTGGAGCCCTGGGGGTTCGCTGCCATGACCCTGCCCCCTAGCCGCTTATTACGAGGTACGCGACGACGAAACCCAGGAGCACCATTGTCTCGGGGATGGCGACCAGGATGATGATTATTCCCGTGAGCTCCGGTTTCTCGGCGACGGCGCCCGCGCCTGCAGCGCCGATCTTG
>DIDN01000086.1 GCA_002418185.1 Deltaproteobacteria bacterium UBA5799 | reverse complement strand
AGTGGGGTCTTCCATTGAGGGTCGCTCTCGTACACGATTGGCTGACCGGAATGCGCGGCGGGGAAAAAGTGCTGGAGGTCTTCTGCGAGCTCTTTCCCTCGGCTGACCTGTATACCCTTTTTCATGACCGGGGGACGGTCTCGAGTGCCATAGAGGGGAGGCAGGTGCGCACCTCCTTCATACAGGGGCTCCCGTTCGCGCGCAGAGCCTTCAGGTACTACCTGCCGCTCTTCCCGGCCGCTATCGAAGGGATGCGCCTTCAGGGCTACAGGCTCGTCCTGTCCACCAGCCACTGCGTCGCCAAGGGCGTGATACCCCCGCCCGGCTCCCTGCACATCTCCTACGTGCACACGCCCATGAGGTATGCATGGGACATGTACCATGCGTATTTCGGGGACAAGAAAGGGTTGCGGGCGCTCCTTTACCGGTCCGCCGCCCATTACCTGAGGCTCTGGGACGCCGCATCCAGCGCAAGGGTCGACCACTTCATAGCCAACTCGGCCAATGTCGCCGAGAAGGTCAGGAGGCTTTACCGCCGGAGGGCGGATGTCATACACCCGCCTGTCGACTGCTCTAAGTTCGCCGCGGGCGGAAGGCACGGGGGGTATTACCTGGTCACATCCGCCTTAGTCCCCTATAAGAGGATAGACCTGGCCATAGAGGCCTTCAACACTTCGGGTAAAAGGCTCGTCATTGCCGGTTCAGGGCCGCAATGGAAGAGGCTCGTAAAAACGGCTCGTCCGAATGTCGAGTTCCTCGGCTGGAAGACCGACGGCGAGCTTGGAAAGCTCTACCAGGGGTGCAGGGCGCTCATATTCCCGGGGGAGGAGGACTTCGGGATAACGCCGCTCGAGGCAATGGCGTCCGGCAGGCCGGTTATCGCCTTCGGCAGGGGCGGGGCGATCGAGACGGTGGTGCCGCCGGGAAGGGGGCAGAACCCCACCGGGGTCTTCTTCATGAAGCAGAAACCGGGCGCGCTGAACGAGGCGGTGGAGATATTCGAAAAGGCTGAAGGAGTTTTCAGGCCGGAGGCAATAAGGGCGCATGCGCTCGCCTTCGACAGGGCCCTTTTCAAGGAAAGGATGAGAAGGTACATAGAATCGAAGCTTATCGACCGGAAGGGCGGGAGGGGAAATGCTCAAAAAGCACAGCCAGCTCTTTGAGAACCTCCTTCTCATTTCCGACCTCGTCATAATCTCCTCCTCGTGGGCCCTCTCCTTCCATATCCGCTTTCATTCAGGGCTCTTGAGCGTTCCCAGGGGCGTGCCCGATTTTTTTGCGTACGGCCTCCTCCTCATACCCATCACGATAATCTGGGCGGTCGTATTCAAGGTCTTCGGCCTGTACCGGCCCAAGAGGATAGGGAGGCCGCTCTCCGAGGTGCTCGACATAGGGAAGGCCTGCGGCATATCGATGCTCATATTCATTGCGGTCACATTCTTCGCCAAGCACTACGAGTATTCGAGGCTGGTCTTCGTCCTTTTCACCGTCATAAACATCGTGGCGCTGAGCCTCAGCAGGTACTTATTCAGGAAGGCGCTCAGGGCCATGAGGAGGCGGGGCTTCAACTTGAGGCATGCCCTGGTAGTCGGGACCGGCGAGCCCGCAAGGAGGCTCATCGAAAGCCTGGAGGACCACCCTGAGGTGGGCATAAAGGTGGCAGGGGTGGTCTCCCCTGACGAGGGCCATGCCGGGAGGCAGGTGTCCGGGGTAAGGGTGGCGGGCTCTGTCGGGGACCTGAGGGAGCTCCTCGGCCCCATGCGGATAGACATGGTCTTCATCGCGCTCGGCTGGGACCAGCACCTGAAGGCTGCCGAGACGGTCAAATGCATCGGAGACGAGGCGGTGGACATAAAGGTGATACCCGACATGGCGGAGTTCATGACCTTGAGGGGCGGGGTGGAGGAGTTCGACGGGATGCCCATACTGAACCTTCAGAACTCGCCTCTGTACGGCTGGAACATGGTCCTCAAGAGGGGCTTCGACATAGTGCTCTCCGCAGCCGCCCTCGCACTGTTCTCGCCCCTTATGCTGGCGATAGCGGTCCTCGTGAAGGCCACTTCGTCCGGCCCTGTCCTTTACCGGCAGGAGCGGATGGGCATAGGCGGGCAGCCATTCCGGATGCTCAAGTTCAGGACAATGCGGGCAGGGGCCGAGGACGACACGGGTGCAATATGGGCGCGGCGGGGCGACCCGAGGCGCACCGTGCTCGGGCGGGTCCTCCGGGCCGCGAGCCTTGACGAGCTCCCGCAGCTCATAAACGTCCTCATGGGAGACATGTCGCTCGTTGGCCCGAGGCCCGAAAGGGCGGTCTTCATACGCGAGTTCCGGAGGGAAATCCCGAGGTACATGCTGAGGCACAAGATGAAGGCGGGCATCACCGGATGGGCGCAGGTGAACGGCTGGAGGGGGCATACTGACTTGACGAAAAGGATAGAGCACGACCTCTACTACATAGAGCACTGGTCCCTTGCCCTGGACATGAAGATACTCTTCCTTACGCTCTGGAAGGGGTTCGTCAACAAAAACGCCTACTGAGGGCGGTAAGCGCCTTTTTTGCGCCCTTGACACGGCACCTGCTCGCGATTATACTGACCTTACTCTCTGATTTGACGAGGTTTTCCGAAAGAGCCCGGCTTTGGGCCTCGGCCCGCGCCGAAAGCGGCACCGTATCCTTCATCATCCGGAGGTCATCGACCACATGAATATCTGCGTAATCGGCACAGGGTACGTGGGCCTGGTGACCGGCACCTGCTTCGCCGACTTCGGGGTGAACGTCTCGTGCGTGGACAAGGACGCCGGGAAGATAGAGATGCTCAAGAAAGGGGAGATCCCCATCTTCGAGCCCGGCCTGAAGGAGCTGGTAGACAAGAACATAAACGAGAAGAGGCTCACCTTCACCACCGACCTCTCCGAGGCGATAAAGAAGTCCCTGGTCATATTCATAGCCGTGGGCACGCCACCGAAGGGCGATGGCTCCGCGGACCTCTGCTACATCGAGGAGGTCGCCCGCACCATAGCGGCCAACCTCAACGGCTACAAGGTCATAGTCACGAAGAGCACCGTCCCCGTGGGCACCGGCAAGCTCATAGAGGGCATAATAGAGAAGGAGCAGGACGGGGAGCACAAGTTCGACGTGGTCTCAAACCCCGAGTTCCTCAGGGAGGGCTCGGCGGTCGAGGACTTCATGAGGCCCAACAGGGTCGTGCTCGGCGCAAGGAGCGAGCAGGCCATAGCCATAATGAAGGACCTCTACTCGCCCCTCTACCTCATAGAGACGCCCTTCGTAATAACCGACATAGAGACCTCCGAGCTCATAAAATACGCCTCCAACGCCTTCCTCGCGACCAAGGTCTCCTTCATAAACGAGGTCGCTACCATCTGCGAGCGCGTGGGCGCGGACGTGAAGATGGTCGCAAAGGGCATGGGGCTCGATAACCGCATAGGCGCCAAGTTCCTCCACGCCGGCCCCGGGTACGGCGGCTCCTGCTTCCCCAAGGACACCATGGCGATAACGAAGATAGCGCGCTCCCACGGCTATTCGTTCAGGATAGTCGAGGCGGTCATAGAGGTCAACCGCGAGCAGAGGGAACGGATGCTGGAGAAGATAAAGGGCCTTGCAGGAGAGCTTCCGGGCAAGCAGATAGGCATACTCGGCCTCGCGTTCAAGCCCAACACCGACGACATAAGGGAGTCGCCGGCGATGGACATAGCCGAAAGGCTCATGGGCGAGGGGGCATCGATAAAGGCATATGACCCGGCGGCCATGGACAACGCCGGAAGGTCCATGCGCGGGCAGGTAGCCTTCTGCACCGACGCCTACGAGGTCGCGGACGGGAGCGACGCGCTCGTGATACTCACAGAATGGAACCAGTTCAGAAAGCTCGACCTCGGGAGGGTCAAGAAGCTCCTCAAGGCCCCGAAGATACTCGATCTTAGGAACGTGTACGACCCCTCGACCATGAAGAGGATGGGTTTCGAGTACGTCTGCGTAGGCAGGGGCGAGAAGCACTCCGAGCTCTCGTTCGCAGGGCCCCTGAAGTCCCCGGTCGCAAAGCAGGAATAGACCGGAATTATTATTATGTTGACTTACGCCCCGCCGAAATTGTATACATTTTAGATAGTGAAAAGGCGGCGGGTAGATAAAGCCGGGTACACAACGGTAAGGGCTTTATTCTGGATAATCCTCCTTTCGTCTTTCGCGTACGGCATGTACAAGCTCGCGCCCCCCTACATCGGCTACATGATGTTGAAGACCGACGTGGGCGAGGAGGCGAAGTTAGCTCACATGCATACCGACAGGGCGCTGGCGGATCGCATCCTCGTAAAGGCCGAGGCCTGGGGCGTGCCGCTCGACGAGAGCGGGCTCTTTATAGAGCGGGGCCAGGACGACATCTACATATACGCCGAGTACACGGTCCCTGTCAGGTTCCTTAACGGGTACGAAAAAGAACTTTTTTACAACATAGAGGTACAGAGCCCGCTTAAGCACTCCGGAGAGCCCCTGCGCTGAAAAGAGGCGCAGGGTCCCAGGGCTTCGGGAAAGATGTCGCAAGCCGGTTCGCCTCCATGAAATCCGGCTTGAGTTCCGGTCGGTCGCAAGTCTTCAAGGGGGCTTAAGAGCCTGGGCGGTTCCGACCGGAATAAAAACCCTTTTAATTTAATCCTGAGAGATTAAAAACGGGGAGATAGTGGCACAACTCATAAAAAGAACCCTTTTGCCTCCGCGTCCGCACCGGCGCGGAGGTATTTTTTTGTCCTGCCCGCGATGAAAAAGACCGTACTCGACGATAAGGCCATAGAAAGGGCCCTGGCGAGGATAGCCCACGAGATAATCGAGCGGAACAAGGGCACAGAAGGGCTCGTCATACTCGGGATCCCCACGAGGGGCTACCACCTCGCGCTCCGTCTCCGGGAAAAGATCGAGGTCATAGAAGGGGTAAGCCTGCCGGCAGGCGCGGTGGACGCGACCCTCTACCGTGACGACCTCGGTATCAAGAAGGACCAGCCCGCGCTCAAGAAAATGGAGATACCCATCCCCATAGACGGGAAAAAGGTGGTGATGGTGGACGACGTCCTCTTTACGGGGAGGACGATAAGGGCCGCCATGAACGCGCTAATGGACTTCGGCCGCCCCCTTGCCATACAGCTTGCGGTGCTCGTCGACAGGGGGCACAGGGAGCTCCCGATAAAGGCCGACTACGTTGGAAAGAACCTCCCCACCTCCCGGAAGGAGGGGGTAAGGGTGCACCTGACCGAGACGGACGGGGTGAACGAGGTCGTAATAGAGCCTCAGAAGTAGGACGCGTATCAGTATGAAGCTTAAAAGAAAAGACCTCCTCGGCATAGAGGGGCTCGACAGGGAAGAGCTGGAACTCATACTCTCCACCGCCGAGTCGTTCAAGGAGATATCCGAGAGGGAGATAAAGAAGGTCCCGACCCTCAGGGGCAAGACCATAATAAACCTCTTCTACGAGCCTTCCACGCGCACCCGTACGTCCTTCGAGATAGCGGCCAAGCGCATGAGCGCGGACGCGGTGAATATCTCGGTCTCGGCAAGCTCGGTCGCAAAGGGCGAAACGCTCAGGGACACGGCCATGAACCTGGGCGCCATGAAGCCGGACTGCATAGTCGTAAGGCACTCGTCTTCCGGCACCCCGGAGATGCTCTCAAGGTACCTCTCCTGCCCGGTCGTTAACGCAGGCGACGGGGCGCACGAGCACCCGAGCCAGGCGCTCCTCGACATGCTGACGGTAAGGGAGAGGAAGGGGAAGATCGAGGGGCTGAAGGTTGCGATAATAGGCGACATAGCCCATTCACGGGTCGCTCGCTCGAACATATACGGCTTTACGAAGATGGGCGCGGAGGTGACCGTCGCGGCCCCCCCGACCATGCTCCCTGCCGGAATTGAGGCGCTCGGCTGCAGGGCCACATCGAGCATGGAGGAGGCCGTAAGGGACGCGGACGTCGTAATGATGCTGAGGATACAGCTCGAACGCCAGAGCGAGTCCTTTTTCCCGAGCGCCAGGGAATATTCGAGGCTCTACGGCCTCGACGAGGCGAAGCTCAAGGGCGCGAAAGAAGGCGTCGTCATACTCCATCCCGGCCCCATAAACAGGGGAGTGGAGATATCGCCGGAGGTGGCGGACGGCCCGTATTCTCTCATCCTCGACCAGGTCACGAACGGGGTCGCCGTGAGGATGGCGATATTCTACCTCCTTGTGGGCGGGGCAAGGGAAGAGCAGCATTCCGAGGGGGCTCAGAGATGAACAGGCTCATAATAAAGGGCGGAAGGCTAATAGACCCGGCGGCCAAAATCGACGGCCTCTACAATGTCTATGTCATGGGCGGAAGGATCGCTTCAGTAAAGAAGGCCGAATCCGACACGTCCGAGGCAGGCCCCGGGGTCGAGGTCGTGGACGCCACCGGGCTTACGGTCGTACCGGGCTTCATCGACGCGCACGCGCATTTGAGAGAGCCGGGGTTCGAGTACAAGGAGGACATTCGCACAGGGACCCGGGCGGCGTCGGCAGGCGGATATACGGCGGTTATGTGCATGGCCAACACCAGGCCCGTAAACGACAACGAGTCGGTCGCGAGATATATCCTGAAGAAGGCAGAGGGAGCGGCGGCAAGGGTCTATCCTGTCGGCGCGGTCAGCATCGGCCTCAAGGGCGAGCGCCTTACCGAGATGGCGGAGCTTAAAGCCGCCGGGTGCGTGGCCGTGTCCGACGACGGAATGCCGGTCGTAAACGGCGCTCTTATGCGGCGGGCCCTCGAATACTCGAAGATAACCGGGATGCCGGTAATTAGCCACGCGGAGGAGCCTGGGCTTGTCGGCTCAGGAGTGATGAACGAGGGGGCGGTCGCCACAAGGCTCGGCCTGAGGGGGGTCCCGAACGCGGCAGAGGACGCGATGGTCGCGAGGGACATACGCCTTGCCGAGCTTGCCGGGGGGAGGCTCCACATAGCCCACGTGAGCACCAGGGGGGCCGTGGAGATTATAAGAGACGCCAAGGCAAGGGGCCTGAATGTGACCGCCGAGGCTACCCCGCACCACCTGGCCCTTACGGACGAGGCCGTCATGGGCTATGACACCAGCGCCAAGATGAACCCGCCGCTGCGTTCGAGAGAGGACGTCGAGGCTTTGAGGGAGGGCTTGAGGGACGGCACGATAGACTGCATAGCGACCGACCACGCGCCCCATTCCTCTATCGAGAAGGACATAGAGTTCGACAAGGCCGCAAACGGCATAATCGGCCTTGAGACGGCGTTTTCGGTCATATACGGCCTTGTCGAGGAAGAGGCCATTAGCTTGCATCAGGCCCTCTATGCCATGTCCGCGAACCCGGCAAGGGCCTTCAGCCTCGAAGGCGGGAAGCTCACCGTTGGGAGCCCTGCCGATATCGCCATACTGGACCTCTGCGCAAAATGGAAGGTCGAGCCTTCGAAGCTCAGGTCGAAATCAAGGAACACGCCCTGGGCAGGGAAGGAGCTTAAGGGGGTCGTCGTCAAGACGATACTTGCGGGGAATGTCGTATTCAGCAGGGAGTGATGGATCAGAAGCTCCGCTCTCCGGATCCCCCTTTTCTAAAGGGGGGCAAAGGGGGATTAATAATTAATCTCCCCAAGAGGGGTAGTTAAGGCCAACTTGATATTGTTTGTCAGCTTTGTATCGGAACCAATTGTATTCAAATACTTTTCGAGGTGATGAATTGAGAAAGGCTTATCTTGCTCTCGCTGACGGCACCGTTTTCGAGGGCTCGTCATTCGGCGCTGACGGCGAAGCGACAGGCGAGGTTGTGTTCAATACCTCCCTTGCCGGATACCAGGAGGTCCTTACCGACCCCTCTTACAAGGGGCAGATGGTCGTAATGACCTATACCCAGCAGGGTAACTACGGCATAAACGCCGATGACATGGAGTCTGTCCGGCCCTGGGCAGAGGGCTTCATCGTAAAAGACCCGTGCCTCTACCCTTCGAGCTGGCGCTCAAGCGAAAGCCTCATGGGATACCTCATGAGGAACAGGATAGTAGGAATATCGGGCATAGACACAAGGGCCCTTACCCGGATAATAAGGGACAAGGGGGCCATGCAGGGAGTAATCTCCACGCGGGACAACGACTTCGCCAGTCTCGTAAAAAAAGCCGGGGACCTGCCGTCACTCGCCGG
>DIDN01000120.1:919-23298 GCA_002418185.1 Deltaproteobacteria bacterium UBA5799 | reverse complement strand
ATAGTTCAGCTCAAAAATGTCCGGATGCGAGGCGCCGAGGAGCGAGCAGCGGAACGGGCGGTAGTAAAACTAGGACGCAAGAAATGGCTTTAGACAAGGCGGGCGACGAGGAAAACCGCAGGCGTACTCTCTGCGGTACGTCGAGGATTTTCCGAGGAGCACAACGCAGTATAAAGACATTTATTGCGTCCGGTCAGTACTTTGAGACGTTCATCTCCTCCATCTTGCCAGTGACCATATAAACCACCCTCTCCGCGATATTCGTCACCCTGTCCGCCATCCTCTCGATATTGTGCGCGGCCCAGATGAGATAAGTCGCGTCCTTTATGAGCTTCGGGTTGTCTATCATTAGTAGCACGAGGTCGTTGTATATCTTGTCGTAATAGGCGTCGACCACGTCGTCCTCGTTGCATATCTCCCTGGCTGTCTTCACGTCCCTTTCGATGAACGCCCTCATGCACCTCTCCAGCATCGAGACGGCCTTCTCGGCCATGAGCGGCATGTCGACGAGGGGCTTGGCGAGCGGCTCGTCGCCTATGGAGACGCTTATCTTGGCGATGCCCTCGGCGTGGTCGCCGATGCGTTCGAGGTCGGTTATGATGTTTATTATGGCCGCGAGTATCCGGAGGTCCACAGCCATGGGCTGCTGGGTGGCTATGAGGCTTATGCACTTCTCCTCTATCTGGAAGCGCTTCCTGTTTATCTCCATGTCGTTAAGGACTATGCGGCGGGACTTTTCCAGGTCCCTCGCCTTCAGGGCCTCGATGGCGCCTTTAATGGCGTCAGCGACCATGCCGGCCATCTGCTGCAGGTCGGCCTCGAGTCCCTTCATCGACTTATGGTATGCTTCGCGGGTCATTTTTCCTCCTTAAGGCAGGCTTCCGCCTAGCAGGCTGCTGAAAAAGCCCAATCTGCGGCGTCGTCTTCAAAATTCGTCACTGCGGCGTACAAAAAAGTACGCCTCATTCCTCATTTTTCGACTCCTTGCATCTTGGACTTTTTGAGCAGCCTGAACGTGCTATGAGTTTTTCAGCAACCTGCTAGCCGAACCGCCCGGTTATGTAGTCCTCGGTGAGCTTGTTCGCCGGGGCCGTGAATATCTTCTCCGTGGTGTCGAACTCGACGACCTCGCCGAGCATGAAAAACCCGGTGTACTCCGACACCCGTGCGGCCTGCTGCATGTTGTGCGTCACGATCACGACCGTATAGTCCTCTTTTATGCCGGTCATGAGGTCCTCTATCTTTGCCGTGGCGACCGGGTCGAGGGCCGAGCAGGGCTCGTCCATGAGTATGACCTCGGGCTCGACCGCGATGGCCCGGGCTATGCAGAGCCTCTGCTGCTGCCCGCCCGAGAGCGATAGCGCAGGCCCCTGGAGCCTGTCGCTTATCTCGTCCCACAGTGCGGAGTCCTTCAAGGCCTTCTCGACCCTGCCCGATACCTCTCCCTTGCTCTTTATGCCCATGAGCTTCAAGCCGAAGGCGATGTTCTCGTATATGGACATGGGGAAGGGAGTGGGCTTCTGGAAGACCATGCCTATCTTGCCCCGTAGCCGTATGAGGTCGAGCCCCTTCTCCAGTATGTTCCTGCCTTCAAGCAGTATCTCGCCCTCGTACCTGTTCCCGGGGTAGAGGTCGTGCATCCTGTTAAGGCACCGGAGGAAGGTCGTCTTCCCGCACCCGGAAGGACCGATGAGGGCGGTTATCTGCTTTTCCCCGATGTGGAGGTTTATGTCCTTCAGGGCCTGCTTGTCGCCGTACCAGAAATTGAGGTCCTTTATAGTCAGCTTGTCTTTCATCTATTCCGCCTTGCCTCTCACTATTATCCTTGAAATGATGTTCACAAGCAACACAATAGCCGTTATGAGGAGGGCCGCGGCCCACGCCTTCTGGTGCCAGTCCTCGTAGGGCCCCATCGCGTAGTTGAATATCGTGACCGTGAGCGTGGCCGTGGGCTCGGTTAGGCTGAAGTTCCAGAAGGAGTTGTTGAACGAGGTGAAAAGGAGCGGCGCTGTCTCGCCCGAGACCCGTGCGACAGCGAGCATCACGCCCGTGACTATGCCGCGGACGGCCCCCCTGTAAACTACATGCACCGTGACCTTCCAGTGCGGCGCGCCGAGCGCAAGGGCCGCCTCCCGCGTGGCGTCCGGGACGAGCTTCAGCATCTCCTCGGCCGTCCTTATTACGACCGGGAGCATTATTATAGCGAGGGCCACCGCTCCGGCGATTGCGGAGAAGCCGCCGAAGGGCTTAACGAGCAGAGCATACACGAAGACGCCGACGACAATCGACGGGGCGCTTACGAGGATGTCGGATACGAACCTCACGACAGAGGCCATCCTGCTCTTCCGTCCGTACTCGGAAAGGTATGTGCCGGCCATTATCCCCGCGGGCACGCCGATGACGGTCGCGAGCGCGGTTATGAGGAAGGTGCCGGCAATGGCGTTAACGAGCCCGCCCCCTTCCATTCCGGCAGGGGCCGGGAGCCGGGTAAAGAAGTCGAGGTTTATGGCGCTGAAGCCCAGGACCAGAACGTCTTTCAATATCCAGAAAAGGAAGAATATACCGAAGGCGGCCGAGGCGGCAGAGAGCGCAAGCGCCCCGTAATTCGCGAGCTTCCTTTTAATGAACCGTGCTCCCGCTGCGTCCATCTAAAATTTCCCCCCCTGGTACGAGAACCTGGCAATGAGGAGCTTCGCTATCGCGAGCACCACGAAGGTTATCAGGAAGAGTATGAGGCCGAGCTCGACGAGGCTCGACAGATACAGGTCCTCGAAGGCCTCGGTGAACTCGTTGGCGAGCGTTGCGGATATGGAAGTGGCCGGGTCGAGGAGCGATATGCTTATGTTCTGTGCGTTGCCGATCAGGAAGGTGACCGCCATGGTCTCCCCGAGCGCCCTGCCGAGCCCGAGTATCACGGCCCCGATTATCCCGGACCTGGTGTACGGTATCACTATCTTCCGTATCACCTCCCACTTGGTGGCCCCCACCCCGTAGCCCGATTCCTTCAGCATGGGCGGGACCATGCGGAAGATGTCCCTGGTGACCGAAGAGATGAAGGGTATTATCATGATGGCGAGGATGAAGCCCGCGGGGAGCATGCCTATTCCGAGCGGCGCGCCTGAAAATAGCGGGATGAAGCCCAAATGGTCGATTAGGAACGGCTCCACGTACTCGGAGAGCACGGGCGCGAATACGAAGAGCCCCCACATGCCGTAGATGATGCTCGGTATCGAGGCCAGCAGCTCAATTGCAGAGCCCACCGGCCCGCTTACGCGCTTGGGGGCCATCTCGGTAAGGAATATGGCAATGCCGACGCTTATGGGGAGCGCGATTATTATCGCTATGGCGGACGAGACCAGCGTGCCGTATATCGACGGGAGCGCCCCGAACTCGAGAGCTACCGGGTCCCACGTCGAGCTTGTAATGAAACCCAGGCCGAAGGTCTTGATGGAAAGCCAGGACTCCTTGAGGAGGACGGCGAATATGAGGAGCATCAGCGCGATGACAGACGCGGCGAAGAACCAGGCCGCGCCCTTGAATACCGCGTCCCCTGCCCTGGCTGAAGCGTATCTCCGCGCCGCGGCTACCGGGCCACTGTCCGAAGCCCGTTTTTCGGGCATATCTCTTAACGGCATCCGTACCTTCTCGTCTGTTTTCTCCGGCATGAGCCCTGATAATATTCCAAAAGGTTTACTGTTTCCACAAAAAAGCCGCCCCTTGCGGGGCGGCCTGTACCCCCTATTTGCCCCAGACCGGCTGCGAGTCGCACCTTATCTCGCTCGCCCATGCGGCCTCCATGAGGCCGTATACGGCGGGCGGGACCGGCACGTAGTCGAGAGACCTGGCCATATCAGCCCCGTTCCTGTAAGCCCAGTCGAAGAACTTCAGGACCTCTGAAACCTTTTTGCAGTCCGACTGGCTTTTCTTTACGAGTATGAAAGTCGCCCCGGCAATGGGCCACGAGTCCTTTCCGGGCTGCTCCGTGAGAACCACCCCGAAGCCCGGGGTGCCCTTCCAGTCGGCGTTGGAAGCGGCAGCCTGGAACGACTCCATTGAGGGCTCGACGAAGTTTCCCGCCTTGTTGCCGAGCTTCGCGTATGCGAGCTTGTTCTGTACGGCGTACGCGTATTCGACATACCCGATCGAGTTCTTCATCCTCTTTACGTACATGGCCACGCCCTCGTTCCCCTTGCCACCCACGCCCGCTGGCCAGTTGACGGCGGTGCCGAAGCCGACCCTGCCCTTCCATTCGGGGCTCGTCTTCGAAAGGTAGTTCGCGAATATCCACGTGGTGCCGCTCCCGTCAGAGCGGTGCACCACGGTTATCTTCGCGTCAGGGAGCTTCACTCCCGGGTTGAGCGCGGCTATATGCTCGTCGTTCCATTTGGTTATCTTCCCTAAAAAGATGTCCGCGAGGACATCTCCCGTGAGCTTGAGGCTCCCAGGCCCTACCCCTGCGAGGTTCACGACCGGCACGACCCCGCCCACCGCCATGGGGAACTGGACGAGGCCCGCGTCCTCGACCTCCTTTGCCCCGAGCGGCGCGTCAGACGCCCCGAAATCCACGGTGCCAGCGGTGACCTGCCTTATGCCGCCGCCGCTCCCTATGGACTGGTAGTTGACCCTCACCCCTGTCGCCCTGTTGTATTCGTACGCCCACTTGGAGTAGAGCGGGTACGGGAATGTGGCGCCGGCGCCGTTTATGAGCTGGGCAGATGCCGTGCCCAGGGCCGCGGCCAGGAAGATTATCGTCAGAAGCAATATCTTTTTCATTTTCGGTTTCCTTTTTATTCCTCTTTTTGCTCTGACTGTAACGGAAGAATGTTACAGCCGTGTTACAGGGGCGTTAAGCTACGGAAAAGGAGGCGGGCAAGCGCGGGACGGGCAGGAACGAGGCCAAAGGGCCGAAAATTCATGGTGCGCAAGCGCACCCTACGGGGTCGAGCGATGAGGACAGGGCGGGAAAACGAGCGTAGCCTTATGCCAAAAACGCGGCAGCGCGTTAAAGGGCCTTTTTCAGAAAGGATTGAATGCTAATGAAGGTCTGATTAATTCGCAAACCTTGTCATTCTGAGCGGAGCGAAGAATCCAGTATTCAGGGGGGGGCGCGGAGCGCCCCCCCCTGTCCTGCCTAAAAATAGAGCTGCCCCTGCACCTGGATTATGTCCCTTGACCTGTCGATAAAGTCAGGCACACCGGAGTCGAACCTGGTATGGGCCCAGTTGGCCTGCACCTTGAGGCTGTGCCCCATGCCATACCAGTTTACGCCGAGGGTAATGGTCCTCTCCGTGTCGTCCGATGTCTTCGTGTCGTGGTCAAAGATCTCGAACCTGGCCGTGGGCTCGATATTGATCCCCTCCATGAAGTACCCGCCCTGCAGGAACAAGCCTTCGGGCCTTGCCTTTCCGTAAACGCTTGAGTCGACCTCCCAGGTTATATACTCCGCGCTAACGGTAAGCCCCTGGGCGTGGGTCGATACGTCCACTCCCCAGAGGGTCCTGTCCTCGCCGCCGCCGAGCTCGTAATCAATGTCGTTCTGCATGGCGAGGCTAACCCCTGCGGTGATGTGCTGCCCCTTGCCGAGGTGCGAGCCCTTCTTCTTGTCCTCCACCCAGCCCGTGGGGGATATCTCTATCCTTGTCGCAAGGAAGGGCGCGGCCTTGAAGACAGTTGTATCCGGAGTTGGTAGCGTATTTTCTCGTATCGTCTCCCCGTTCTGCCAGCCGTCTGCGACCGCCACCTCGTATCCGATGGACCCCTCAAGGAGCCTGCCGAATACGGCCACCTTGGGCTGGTAAAAGGCCTTGCTCTCGCCGAAGACGTTCTGTGCCGCCTCGACCGAGGCGGGCCTTTCCACCATAAGGAGGGTCGAGCCGTCCGTGAGCGCCTCCCTCGAGTACGGGAGCTTGTATTTGCCGAACATGAAAGAGTAGGCCTCGTCCGGGGCAAGGGTCACATAAGCGTACTTGAGCGATACCTTGTTGTCGTTCCCGGCCTTGTCCCACTTGTCGGCATCGAGGGTGACGTTGTACTTTATCTTCCTGGAGACGAGGTGGCCGCCCATCTCAAGGCGCGCCCTCCTCAGGTACATGTCGCTCTCGGTAGAGTAGGAAGTACCGTTGTCGATGATGTCCCCGAAATCGAACCTCGGCTGGAGCCTGACCCGTATGGTCAGGTCGCTCTCTCCCTGGGTCAACGTGACCCCTTTAGTCTCCTCGCCGAAGGCGAACCCGGCGGCAGACGGGGTTGCGGCCGCAAACATCCCGGCCACGGCTGTAAGGGCAATCATCAGAGCTTTTCTCTTCATTCACAAACCTCCTTCTTCAGTATGCTTTTAGGCCCATGCTAACGCGCGGTCGTTGCAACCGTATTCCGGCCAGGTTACGGACCGGTTAAAAGTTTCCGCATTATAATATGCCGTTCCCCTTTGGAAAAGGACTAAATTGGCGTTGACACGCCTTTTGCCCTTCGGTAGGATATTGGGCCGAAGGACCTTGAAAAATCAGCATAAAGGAGAAAGCGATGGGCACGAGGAAATCCGCTCAGGTCTTAAGGAAAGCAGTGAAGCTCATCCCCGGCGGGGTAAATAGCCCGGTTCGGGCGTTCAAGGCCGTGGGCGGGGGGCCCGTCTTCATAAAAAAGGCGAAAGGATCGAGGATATACGACATAGACGGCAACGAGTACATCGACTACATTGGCTCGTGGGGCCCCATGATACTCGGGCACGCCCATCCCAAAGTATCGCAGGCCATAAAGAGGGCGGTGGACAGGGGCACGAGCTACGGCGCGCCGACCGAGTTAGAGGTGACCCTCGCGGAGATGACCCGGAAGGCCTTCCCCTCGATGGAGATGGTGAGGTTCGTAAGCTCGGGCACCGAGGCGACCATGAGCGCCATACGTCTTGCCAGGGCGCACACAGGACGGGACGGGATAATAAAATTCGAGGGCTGCTATCACGGCCATGCCGACAGCCTCCTCGTAAAGGCAGGCTCCGGGGCCGCCACCCTGGGCGTGCCGGACAGCCCCGGGGTGGTCGCAGACCTCGCAAGGCACACCTATAACGCCGCCTACAACGACCTCGACTCCGTAAAGGCTGTCTTCAAGAAGGCCCCAAGGGGCATAGCCTGCGTCATAGTCGAGGGAGTGCCAGGCAACATGGGGGTAGTGCTCCCCAGGGAAGGCTTCCTCTCGGGCTTGAAGGCGCTCTGCAAGAGGTACGGCGCCCTTCTCATAATGGACGAGGTAATGAGCGGCTTCAGGCTCTGCTACGGAGGCGCGCAGAAGGTATACAGGATCGACCCAGACCTTACCTGCCTCGGCAAGGTCATCGGAGGCGGCCTCCCTGTCGGCGCATTCGGCGGGAAGAGGGGCATAATGCAGAAGCTCGCGCCCTCAGGCCCGGTCTACCAGGCAGGGACCCTGTCCGGGAACCCCCTGGCAATGACCGCGGGCATGGAGACCCTCAAGCTCCTGCAGGGAAAGGGCGTATACGACAGGCTCTACAAATCCACCAGCTACCTTGCCGAGGGGCTCGGGGAAATAGCCACGAGGCGCGGGGTGCCCGCGCGTACGGCGGTCGCGGGATCGATGTTCACCCTCTTTTTCTCCGAAAAGCCCGTCTCGAACTGGACGGACGCAAAAGGCTCTGACACCAGGAGGTTCGGGAAGTACTTCACGCGCATGCTGAAGGGCGGCATCTACCTCCCGCCTTCGCAGTTCGAGGCCGTCTTCGTCGGGCTGTCACACACAAGGGCCGACCTCGACAGGACCCTGGATGTCGCTGACAGGGCCTTTAAGGGACTGTAACGGAACAAACCGAAAGGGCCCCGCCTGGCGTACCAGGCGGGGCCCTTCCATATTTCAGCCGAAAGAGTCCGGGGGAACGTTTCTAACGGTACTGGGGCTGCACCTTTTTCGGGGCGAGCTTTCTCCCCATGCCGTCAAAGATGGAATAGCTCCTGAGCCCCAGCTTCTGGAGCCTGAACTTCAAGGCCGTGCCGAGGACGCCGAAGCCGTAAGTGACGCTCCTCCTGAAGTTTATGGAGGAGGCCTCCTTGAAGTACTTGGTCGGGCAGCTTATCTCGCCTATCCTGAAGCCGAACCAGACGGACTGTGCGAGCATCTGGTTGTCGAATACGAAATCGTCCGAGTTCTCCTGGAGCGGGAGCGTTTCGAGCACCTTTTTCGAGAAGGCCCTGTACCCTGAGTGGTACTCGGAAAGCTTTTCGCTGAGGAGCATGTTCTCGGCGAGGGTAAGGAACCTGTTGGCGACGTATTTGTATACAGGCATGCCTCCCTTTAGCGCCCCCTTGCCCAGGATGCGGGACGCGAGCACGAGGTCGTACTCGCCAGAGGCTATCATCGAGGCCATGGCGGTTATGAGCTTCGGGGCGTACTGGTAGTCCGGGTGCACCATGACGACTATGTCGGCCCCGAGCGCCAGCGCCTGCTCGTAGCAGGTCTTCTGGTTGCCGCCGTACCCCTTGTTCTTCTCGTGGACGAATATGTTCCTTATGCCGAGCTTGCCGGCGACCTCGACGGTATCGTCCCCGGAGCAGTCGTCCACGAGCACGACTTCGTCCACGATGTCCAGCGGGATGTCCTTATACGTCTTTTCGAGGGTCTTTCCGGCGTGGTAGGCTGGAAGGACTACGGCTATCTTTTTTCCGTGCAGCATAGTGAAAAGGTCCTGAAAGTCGGATAGGTTCCCGTAGATTATCTCAAAAAGGAGCGCGGGGTGTCAACCCAAAAGGAAGGCGCGTGTTGCTGAAACATTTTGACTTTGCTTGCCTTTTCGGTGATAATATCCCGGCGTTCCCGTTTGGAAACCGCTAATTTGCGATGACAGCCCCAGGGCCGGCCCCAGGCGCCCCTGGTTCAATTTAAGCAAGACCCGGTTCGGTCCCTCATGAAAAAAAGCCCTTTCCTCCCAGCCGCCGTTGTCGCGGCCCTGACCTTCGCCGTTTATATCCCTTCTCTCTGGAACGGGTTCGTCAACTGGGACGACACGCATTACGTGTTCAAAAACCCCTATATCCTGGCAATGGAGGCCGGCTGGCCCGCGGGCGCATCCGGGTGGGTCGAGCTCTTCTCGGCCACGACCGGCGGCAACTGGCACCCCCTGACCATGCTGTCCCTCGTAATCGACTACCTCTTCTGGGGGGAAAACCCCTTTGGCTTTCACCTGACGAACTCGACTCTCCACGCCCTGAACACATTCCTTGCGGGCGTGCTGGCGTACAGGCTCGCCGCCGCCGCTGAGAAGGACTTGGGCCGGACGCCCATATTTCTCCTTGTCGGCGTCCCGGCCATCCTCTTCGGGCTCCACCCAGTGCACGTGGAGTCGGTCGCATGGGTCTCGGAGAGAAAGGACGTGCTCTCGGTCTTTTTCATACTCCTTACCTTCCTCCTGTATCTGAAATATTCGGAGACCAGGCTTAAGCGCCATTACGTCACCGGCATGGTCTTTTTCATCCTGGCGCTCCTCAGCAAACCCATGGCGGTTACGGTGCCTCTGGCGCTCCTCATAATCGATTATTATCCCCTAAGGCGCTTTACCGGCGACGGGATCAGGAAGGCGCTTGTCGAGAAGATACCTTTCCTTGCGCTGAGCGTCCTCTTCGGGGCCGTGACCATGCTCACGCAGCAGGGCGCAGGCGCGGTAATCCCAATGGGCATTGTCGCAAAGCTTGCGATAGCCGCAAGGGCCGCGGTCTTCTACCTCTGCAAGCTCGTGCTGCCGGTCGGGCTTGCCCCGGTCTATCCCGTGGACTTCGCTACCGGCCTGGCAACTGCGGCGCTCTACGGCTCGGCACTCGCCGCCGTTACCATCCTGTGCGTATATCTCCTCAAGTTCAGCAGGGCCCCGCTTGCGGCGTGGCTCTTCTATCTCGTCACCCTTGCGCCGGTTTCCGGGCTCATAAAGGCAGGGGAGCAGGCGGCGGCGGACAGGTACACATATCTCCCTACCCTGGGGCTACTGCTCCTCCTGGGCGGGGCCTCGGCCCTTCTGGCCGGGAAGGGAGGGAGGAGGCTTGAGGCCGCCTTCAAGGCCGGGGCGCTGGCCCTCCTTATCGTCCTGAGCTACGGGACAATGACCCAGGCGGCGATATGGAAGGACTCGCTCGCGCTCTGGTCGCGCCAGATAGAGCTCTACCCGGACCATTTCTTCGGGTTCAGCAAAAGGGGGGTCGCCTACATGGAGCTCAACAGGGCCGAGGAGTCGCTCGCCGACCTTGACGAGGCCGTAAGGCGCGGACCCGGCGTATCTTTCGTCTACAACCACAGGGCGCTCACGAAGATCTCCATGAAGGACAACCAGGGGGCAATCGAGGACTTTTCCACGGCAATAGGGCTGAACCCGTCCTATACGGACGCTTACGTGGCAAGGGGGACCGCCTACAACGAAGCCGGCATGCCGGATGCCGCGCTTGCCGATTTCAACGAGGCCTTGCGGCTTGCCCCCCGGAACGCGGCGGCCTATTACGGCAGGGCGCGCTCAAGGACGCTCTTGCGGGACCTCAGCGGCGCGGTCGAAGACTTTTCAGCGGCTGTCAGGCTCAACCGTGGCTATGCCGAGGCATATATAATGAGGGGCATAGCCTACGGGCAACTCGGCCTTTTCGACGCCGCGCTGGCCGACTTCGACGAATCCATACGGCTCAAGCCCGGCGAGCCCAAAGGCTACTCCAACAAGGCGCACGCCCTCGTCCTGACGGGCAGGCACAGGGAAGCCATTGAGCCCCTTACGGCCCTCATAGAGCTAAGCCCCGGTAACGAGAGCGCGCACATGAGGCGGGGGGACGCCCATGCCTCCATAGGCGAGTACGGGCGCGCGGTAGCGGACTTCAAAAAAGCGCTGGAGCTACGGCCCGACAACGCGCGGGCGCACATGAATATCGGCATGGCGTACAGGAAGGCGGGTGACGCGGCCGCAGCTTCCGAACACTTCAGGGCAGCCGCAGGGCTGGGACTCTCAGAGGCGCTGATATATTTAGAGTAGTGGCGGGGCCTTCAGTCTTTCTTCGGCACGAACTTGAGCGAGGCGGAGTTTACGCAGTACCGCTTGCCGGTCGGCTGGGGGCCGTCGTCGAACACATGGCCCAGGTGGGCGCCGCACCTCGGGCAGACCGCCTCGGTCCTTTCCATGAAAAAGCTCCTGTCCTCTTTCGTCTCGACCGCCCCGGGGTCTACGGGCTTTGTGAAACTCGGCCACCCGGAGCCTGAGTCGTACTTGGCCTCCGAGCTGAAAAGCTCAAGCCCGCAGCAGGCGCAGGTGTAGGCGCCCTTGTCTTTCTTATGCAGGTACTCCCCGGTAAAGGGCTTTTCAGTGCCCTTTTTGCGGGTGATCCTGTACTCCTCGTGCGTAAGCTCCTTTTTCCACTCCTCGTCGCTCTTCTTTATCTTCTCCATGCTACTATTCTTTTCCTTTTGAGAGAGGGTGTCAAGGGGGCGCAGTCCATGCACTGCATCGTTTTATGAAAGTCCGGTCAGTTCCCAATTTGTCATTCTGAGCGCAGCGAAGAATCTCGTATTCAGGAAAAATGGTATTTCTGAGATTCTTCGGTCGCTTGCGCTACCTCAGAATGACAGAACACGGTATCAATCAGACCTTCCTGACAATATATTGTAAGGGGCCGTGAAAAATTGTATATTGTGGGCCTATGACAAGGGAAGAGGCGAAAGAGAGGATAGCCGGGCTCGTCGAGAGGTTCAGGCAGAACGAGGACGTCTATAAGAGCGACAGCTACAACGAGACCCGGGTGCGGGTGGAGTTCATAGACCCATTTTTCCACGCGCTCGGCTGGGACGTCCATAACGAAAAGGGCTATGCGGAGCAGTATAAGGACGTCGTGCACGAGGACACGGTCAAGGTCGGCGGCTTCCTGAGGGCGCCCGACTATTCGTTCAGGATAGGCGGCCAGAGGAAGTTCTTCCTTGAGGCCAAGAAACCCGCCGTGAACATAAAGGACGACACGAACCCCGCCTACCAGCTCCGGAGATACGCCTGGAGCGCCAAGCTCCCTCTCTCCATCCTTACCGATTTCGAGGAGCTCTCGGTTTACGACTGCAGGATACAGCCCGGCGAGAAGGACAGGGTCTCGGTCGGGCGGGTCGCGTACTATTCCTATGACGAATACCTTGAGAAGTTCGACGAGATATACGGCAGGTTCTCGAGGGAGGCCGTCCTCAAGGGAAGCTTCGACAGGTACGTTGAGTCCGCGAAGCTCAAGAAGGGCACCGCCGAGGTCGACAGCGCCTTCCTCCGCCTCATAGAGGCCTGGCGGGACGAGCTTGCGAGGAACATAGCCATCCGGAACAAGGGCCTGGACATAGACGAGCTGAACTTCGCTGTCCAGCACACCATAGACCGCATCATATTCCTCCGCATATGCGAGGACAGGGGCATAGAGGACTACGGCAGGCTCCAGACCATGCTGAACGGCGCGAACATCTACTCGCGCCTGCTCGCGCATTTCTACGACGCGGACGACAAGTACAACTCCGGCCTCTTCGATTTCAGGGCCGACCGCCTGAGCGAGTCCCTCCGGATAGACGACAGGGTATTGAAGAACATAATAGACGACCTCTACCCGCCCAAATCGCCATACGAGTTCTCGGTCATAGGCGCGGACATACTCGGGAACGTCTACGAGCAGTTCCTCGGCAAGGTAATCCGCCTCACCGCCGGGCACCAGGCAAAGGTAGAGGAGAAGCCCGAGGTCAAGAAGGCCGGGGGCGTCTTCTACACCCCGGGGTACATAGTAGACTACATCGTAAAAGAAACGCTCGGCAGGACGCTCGAAGGAAAGACCCCGGCCCAGGCCTCGAAGCTCCGGGTCCTCGACCCGGCGTGCGGGTCCGGCTCGTTCCTCATTGGCGCGTACCAGTATCTCCTTGACTGGCATACGGAATGGTACGCGAACAACAACCCGGAAAAACACGCGAAGGGCAGGACGCCCGCCATATTCCAGGGCAAGGGCGGATGGCGGCTCTCCACGGGCGAGAGAAAAAGAATCCTCCTCAACAACGTCTTCGGCGTGGACATAGACAGGCAGGCCGTGGAGGTCACCAAGCTGAGCCTCCTTCTCAAGGTGCTCGAAGGCGAAAACCAGGAGACCATCGGCAAGGTGCGGCTTCTATTTCACGAGAGGGCGCTCCCCGACCTCGAAGACAACATAAAGTGCGGGAACTCCCTTATCGGCCCTGATTTTTACAGCCAGATGGAGCTGCTCGACGGCGGAGACGCGCGGAGGATAAACGTATTCGACTGGCATGACGACAAGCGGGGCTTCGGCAGGATAATGAAGGAGGGCGGGTTCGACTGCGTAATAGGGAACCCGCCGTATGTGCGCCAGGAGATGCTGGGGGAGTTCAAGCCGTATTTCGAGAAAACATATAAGACATACCATGGAATTGCCGACCTATATGTTTACTTTATCGAAAAGGGCGTTACAGTTCTGAAAGAAAACGGTTTTTTCAGCTATATTGTTGCAAACAAATGGATGCGGGCCAATTATGGAGAACCGTTAAGAAAGTGGCTAAAAGACCAGCAAATAGAGGAAATCATTGATTTCGGCGATCTGCCTGTTTTTGAAAGCGCCATTACATATCCCTGCATAATCCGCATCGGAAAAATCAAGCGTAAAAAAAATTCTTTTTTGGCCGCTAAGATTAGCTCCCTTGAATTCAAGGATATTGCTTCTTATTTGGAAGGAAAACGCTTCAGACTAGACCGGACCAGCCTTGAAGATACTGGGTGGTCACTTGCTAGTGAGGACGCGAACCGAATTCTCGAAAAAATTCGAGCTATCGGAATTCCACTCGAACAATATGTCAGCGGGAAATTGTTCTATGGAATCAAAACAGGATTGAACGAGGCCTTCGTAATTGATGCCGAGACAAAGAATAAGCTTACAAATGAGGACCGAAAGAGCAAAGAATTCATAAAGCCATTCCTTTTTGGGAAGGACATAAAGAGATATCGAATTGACAACAGAGGCAAATTCCTAATCCTGATTCCTAAAGGATTTACCAAAAAACATTCTCCGGGATTCCCTGATAAGTGGAAATGGTTTAACGAAAACTATCCCGCTATCGCAAAACACCTTACTTCTTTTAGAAAACAGGCCGAGAAAAGGTATGACAAAGGTGATTATTGGTGGGAATTGCGCACGTGCGAATATTATTCGGAATTTCAAAAACCCAAAATCATAATACCCTGCATCAATAAGCAAGCTTCGAATATTTTAGACGATAACGGTTTCTATTCAAATGATAAAACCACAATTATTCCTGTGAATGACAAATATTTACTCGGGCTGTTAAACTCTAAATTACTGGATTTTTTCATTCACAATGTATCTTCAACAAAACAAGGCGGCTATTACGAATATAAGCCCATGTACTTGGCTCAATTACCAATTCGCGAAATCGATTTTAGCAATTCAAAAGACAAATCATTTCACGTCCGTATCGAATCGCTTGTTATCAAAATGAATCGGCTTAAAACAACTTTTTTTGAAATCAGGATTCCGTCCCAGAGAGAGAGCGCCGAAACGCAAATCGCCCAAATTGAGAACCAGATAGACTCCCTCGTCTACGAGCTCTATGGCCTGACGCCAGACGAGATAGCAATCGTCGAACAGGGCGCCTGAGCTTTTTCCGTCCTCCGTTTGACAGATTTTCCCTCTTGTGCAAGAATCTACTGACACCGGCGCTGTCCGAGCGGCCCCTGCCGACCCCCTTTATAAAAGGCATCGCTTCCTGATTAAATCCCCCCTGCCCCCTTTGGAAAGGGGGAGTCTTTTGGACGGCCCGGCCTGGACCCCATCTCCGAGACTCATCCCCGAAGGAACTTTATATTTCAGGGAAGGTCTGATTAATTCGCAGACTTTGTCATTCTGAGCGAAGCGAAGAATCTCGTATTTGGAAAATCAGCAAGTTACCAGATTCTTCGAATCGCTTGCGCTCCCTCAGAATGACAGAAAAAGGAATTAATCAGACCTCCTTTATTCAACTTCCCTCTATCTTATGGCGGATATCGACATACGGAAGATAGCCGGCGCGGACATTGGCCGCGCCGTGGAGATAGGCGAGCGCGTCTGGTGGGTCGGGCAATACATGCCCGACGACATATTCCAGTGCAACGCCTACCTCGTCGAGCGCGGGGACCGGTCCGTCCTCATAGACCCCGGAGGCCGCCTCACCTTCGAGAAGGTGCGGAGCAAGGTCGAGGAGGTAATCCCCTTCTCGAACGTCCGGTATTTCATATGCCACCACCAGGACCCGGACATAACCGCGTCTTTGAAGCTCATAGATGATATCCCCGACCTACACCCCGAGGCGGCGATCGTAACGCACTGGAGGGCGCGCGCTCTCATAAAACACTACGCGCTCAAGCTCCCGGTAATCGAGGTCGAGGAGAGCGGCTGGCAGCTCGACCTCGGCGGGCGGCTCCTCCTCTTCGTCTTCACCCCCTACCTACACTTCCCGGGGGCCTTCTGCACCTTTGACGTGGAGAGCGGGATCCTCTTCTCAAGCGACATATTCGGCGGCATGACCCGCGACTGGAGCCTCGTCGCCCGTGACGAGTCCTACTTCGAGGACATACGCCCCTTCCACGAGCACTACATGCCGGGCCGGGAGATACTGCTGCACGGGCTATTGAAGCTCGAGGAGCTCCCCTTAAGGATGATAGCGCCGCAGCACGGCTCTCTTTTATACGGCGGGCTGATAAGCTTCGTCATGGGGAGGCTCAAGCAGCTCGACTGCGGCATCTTCGCACTGGCCGGCGACTCGACCGACATCCGCCGCCTCTCTTTCCTCAACAAGACCTTGAAGGACATAACCAGCACGGTAATCGTCTACCGGGACTTCCGCGACATAGCGAACGCCCTGCTGGAGATACTGAAGAGGTCGCTCCCGGCGGTCTCGATAGAGTTCTACGCAAGGACACCCGAGGGCGAGCCCCTGCACCTGGCCCCTGAGACGCGCTACCGGGGGGCGCTTGTGCGCCCTCCGGCCGAGCTTGGCAACGTGCTCGGCGTTGAAAGGAGCGCGTGGATGGATGAGAACGGCGGAAGCTTCGGGAAGAGGCTCCTCCCTGCTGCGCTACCCGAACTCAAGGCCGGGGCAAGGGAATGGGCGCTCGTGATACCGCTCTTTCCGCGCGAGGGCGGCAGGGCCGATGCAATGGCAATCATCCGCCTTGCGCACGACGTGAGGGAGAGCGGCGACCTGGACCGGATGCTCGGCGAGATGAGCGGCTCGTTCGCGATAGCGGTCGAACGGGAGGCCTTCTACCGCCTGCTCGACAACGAGAGGGGCAGGTTTTACGAGCAGTCCATAAAAGACCCGCTGACGGGCCTCTACACACGCTTCTACATGGACGAGACCCTTAAAAGACTTGCGCACGCCCACGACCGGAACAGGCAATACGCCATATCCGCCGCCATGTTCGACCTCGACCGCTTCAAGGACATAAACGACTACCGCGGCCACGCCGCCGGGGACGAGGCCATAAGGAAGACGGCCTCGGCAATGCTCGGCTCCATAAGGGCGAGCGACATGGCGGTGCGGTACGGCGGAGACGAGTTCGCGATATTCCTCATGGGGCACACGCCAGCCGAGTGCGTGATAGTGGCCGAGAAGATTCGGAGGAAGGTCGCCGGGACCGCATTCGAAGGCCAGGCGGAGGGCTTGAGGATCACCGCGAGCGCGGGAGTGGCGGCGCGCAGGCAGAACGAGCCCGTCGCCGAGTTCCTTGAAAGGGCTGACAGGGCGCTTTACCGGGCCAAGGCCGCGGGCCGGAACAGGGTAGTCTACCTGGAATGACAGCGCCCGGAATAAATTACCAGATTCTTCGCCGCCTTCGGCTCCTCAGAATGACAGCTCTCGGGACATTTTCCTTTTTTAGAAAAAGAAATCCTCCAGGGCCCATATAGGGCCTTGACTGGGGAAGAGGCCGGGGAGTATAATGATTCCGCTCTCTTTTTTTAAATACTGCATTCTACAAAGGGTAGAATAAACTGAACAATAAACCGGGGCGCGTCCCTTCCCAAAACCGCCTCACCCTTTCAGCTCCCCTTTCCGGAGGGGAGCTATTTTATTGGAAGTAGATGTTCTCAGCTTTAAGAAAGTCCATAGCGTCCAGGCCCTCCCTGCCTGAACTCCAGTCCAACGTCCTTGCCGGGCTCACGGTCGGGGTAATCGCCCTCCCCCTGTCGATGGCGCTGGCCATCGCGGCGGGCGCTCCGCCGCAGACCGGCCTCTATACCGCGATAATCGCCGGCATCGTCATAGCCCTTACCGGCGGCTCAAAGGTAAACATATCCGGGCCGACCGCCGCTTTCGTGGTCATACTCCTTCCCGTCGTCCAGAATTACGGGCTGGGCGGCCTCCTCATAAGCGGCTTCATGGCAGGCGTCATACTGGTCCTCATGGGCCTTGCCAGGCTCGGGAATTTCATACAGATAGTGCCCTACCCGGTGACCGTCGGGTTTACCGCGGGCATAGCTGTCGTCATTGCAGTGCTCCAGATAAAAGACCTTTTCGGCCTGGATATTTTAGACCTGGACGGGCATTTCACGGATAAGGTGGCGACCATAGCCCTCTCGCTCCCGACCCTCTCGTGGGCCGAGGCGGCCACAGGCGTCCTGACCTTCGCGGTCCTGGTCTTATGGAAAAGGACGCGGTCCCGCGTCCCATCTCACCTCGCGGCGCTCCTTGCCGGCTCTGCCGCGGCCTTTCTGGCGGGCGCGCTCGTGCCCGAGTTCCAGGTCGCGACCGTAGGCTCGCGCTTCCAGTACGAAATAGGCGGGGTGGCCGGAAGCGGGATACCGCCCTTTCTTCCGGGCTTTGCCTGGCCCTGGGAACTACCGGGCAGGGACGGGAACCCCATAGGCATCTCCTTCGAGCTTGTCAGGCGCCTCCTGCCGCCCGCCTTCGCGATAGCCATGCTCGGCGCCCTCGAATCGCTCCTCTGCGCCGTTGTGGCCGACGGCGTTACCGGGAAAAAGCACAACCCCAACGACGAGCTGATAGGCCAGGGCATCGGCAATATAATAGCCCCCCTCTTCGGCGGCATCCCGGCGACCGCGGCCCTCGCAAGGACGGCCGCGAACGTCCGCGCGGGCGGCACAATGCCCCTCGCCTCCGTGGTGCACGCCCTCTTTATCCTCCTCTCGATACTCGTCCTTGCGCCGCTGCTCGCTTACATACCCATGGCCTCGATGGCGGCCCTGCTCCTCATGGTGGCCTGGAACATGAGCGAGACAAAGCACTTCGTCCGGATAGTCCGGTTCGCCCCCAGGGACGATATCATGGTGCTCCTCACCTGTTTCGTCCTCACGGTGCTCTTCGACATGGAGGTCGCGATCGCGGTCGGCATGCTCCTGGCGGCCATGCTCTTCATCCACAGGAGCATCGAGCAGAGCGGCGCCAGGCTCCTTGAAAGGGTCAAAAACGGCCACGAGCACAGGGCCCTGCCCGAGAGCATCCTCGTCTACGACATAAACGGCGCGCTCTTTTTCGGCTCGGCCCAGAAGGCCCTGAGCGTCCTTACGGGCATAAGGAAGGAGATCGAGATAGTCGTCCTCGACATGTCGGACGTGACCATGCTCGACATGAGCGCGATGATAGCGATGGAGTCCATAGTCGAAAGCTGCAAGAAGCGTGGATTGAAGCTCGTCATAAACAGGCTCGACCCCAGGCTCATACTGAGGCTCAGAAGGATAGGGCTCAGGGCGAAAAAGGGCGTCTTCGAGTATTCGAGGGACATGGACGCGGCAATCGATATCGCCCTGAAGATGAAGGAAGAGGCGGAAGCGCCCGCAGTCTCCGGCGCCTCCCTCCCCTCCTGAGCATACCCCGTTGCCCGGGCCTATTTTATTATCAGTATGTGCACGTCCTCCGGCTTCTTGAGCGCCTCTATGGTCACGTCCTCGCCGTACCTCGATATCAGTATGTCCACGGACGACTTCCGGTTGGCTACCGGAAGGTTCTTGAGGTAGACCGACGTAAGGAAGACCGGAAGCTCCGGCTCTTTGAAGATGACCATGCTCTTGTCGGCCTCGAAGTAGATGCCGAGCGAGGCCTGGAGCATGAGAAGGAGCGCGCCCGAGGCCCATGTCTGGGGGGAGCAGGCCACCGGGTACTGGGTCGGGGCCATGCCGTTACGACGCTGGAACCCGCAGAAAAGCTCGGGGAGCCTCTGGAGGTCGGACATGAGCGCCGCGTCGAATATGCCCATGAACACCTTGTTGAAGTGCTCGGTGAACCCGTAGGCCGCAAGGCCGTAGGCGGTCAAGGCGTTGTCGTGCGGCCAGACAGAGCCGTTGTGGTAGGACATGGGGTTATAGCGCTTCTCCCCGTCGGCGACGGTCCTTATGCCCCAGCCCGAGAAGACTTTCTCGGAAAGGAGCGTGTCGGCGACGCTCCGCGCCTTTTGGGGGTCCGCGATCCCGGTAAAGAGCGTGTGCCCCGCATTGGACGAGACCACCCTGCAGGGCTTTTTCCTGCCGTCGAGGGCAAGGACATAGGAGCCCATCTCCTCGTCCCAGAACGCCTCGTTGAACCTCTTTTTAAGCTCCTCGGCTTCCCGGCGGAGCCTGTCGGCCCGGACGTCGTCGCCCATGAGCCTCGATAGCGCGGCCGCCTCCTTCTTGGCAGCGTAGAGATACCCCTGTACCTCGCAGAGCGCTATGGGGCCCTCTGCGAGCCTGCCGTCCCTGTGGAATACCGAGTCCTGCGAGTCCTTCCAGCCCTGGTTCCTCAGGCCGCTCGCGTGCGGCGAGTATTCGAGGAACCCGTCATTGTCCGCGTCCCCGTACTCGTCGAGCCAGGCAAGCGCCGCGGTTATGCTCTTCCAGAGCTTCTTTATGAGCGCGGTGTCCCCGGTCCTCCTCCAGTACACCCCGGCGAGTATGATATAAAGCGGGGTGGCGTCTACGCTCCCGTAATAGAGGCCGAAGGGTATCTCGCCCAGGGCCGCCATCTCGCCGTGCCTCGTCTCGTGCATTATCTTCCCGGGCTCGGCCGCCTTCCCCTCGTCGATCTCGGCGGCCTGCATGTGAGAGAGGTATTTCAGGACCCCTGCCGCGAGGTCCGGCTTTATCCACGCGCACTCGAGGGCCGTTATCAGGCCGTCCCTGCCGAACGGGGTGCAGTACCACGGTATGCCTCCGTACGGGAAAAGCCCCTTCGGCGTCTCGGTGAGCATCATCTCTATGTCCGCGAGCGAGCGCCTCATCGTGATATTGAAGTGGTCGTTCGAGGTGAATATCTCCACGCCGGTTTTTCTGCGGGACCGGAGGCGCTTCCTTGCGTCCCTAAGGACCTCCACGTATATCCTGCCGTCCTTCTTCGAGTGCCCCTCGACGCACTCGGCTGTCACGAATATCTCCTCCGCCTGGTTCGGCTTGAGCCTCAGCGAGAACTCGAAAGTATTGCCCCCCATCATGTCCGGCGCCCTGCTGAACGTGAATGAAGTGGTCCTCCTCAGGCCGTCGAGGCCGTCGTATGAGAGACTGAATTCCTTTTTCCCGTACTCGGGCTCGTGCAGGGCCCCCCTTCCGGCCCTCTTGAGCCCCCTCACCTCGAAGATGTCCTCGAAATCCGAATCGGCCCCGAACTCAAGTACAAAAGACGCGTCCTCGTCGGCGAAGTTCCTGACCCTTATGTGCTCGAGCACCCTGGTCCCGGAGAGGACCCTTCCGCGGAGTATATGGACCGAGTCCCTGCGGAGAAGAAGCTCCCCGCCGGAGTAGATGTCCGGGTTGGTAAGGTCGACGGTCATGAGGAAGTTGTCCTCGTCCATGTTGGAGCTCAGGAAAAGCGGCCTCATGCCGTTTATCCTGAGCTCGTAATGGGAGAGGTACCTCGTCCCCTTGTAGTATACGCCCTGCTCCCTCTTGCCGAGCGGCAGTATGTCCCCGAACCTGTCATAGATGCCGAATATCTCCCCGTCCTTCTGGATGAGCCTGAGGGGGTCTATGATGGTCGAGGTCGCGACTATGAAGAACGAGTCCTTTATTCTGCTGACTTGAGCCATCCGCTTTCGCACCTTCCGGTCGCCAGCTCGTAGGCCGCCAGATAGCCGGCGGCCATGCGGCCCTGGAGAAACCTTTCCTCGAACCTCCTCCTGCAGCCCTGCCTTGAAAAGCCGGAGGCGCTTATGTCCTTCACTATCCTCACGGCCTCGTCGTCCTCCTCGAAGATGAACCCGGTCACTCCGTGGTCCACCACCTCGGGTATCGAGCCCCTGCGCCTCGCTACAACCGGCGTGCCGCAGGCCATTGCCTCGAGCATGGAAAGCCCGAAGGGCTCGGGCCAGTCCACCGGGTGCAGGAAGGCGAGCGCCCCGCCCAGGAGCTCGTTCTTTTCCCTGTCGTCCACCTCGCCGAGGAACTCCACGTAACTGCTGCCGAGGTGCGGCTTCAGGCAGGACTCGAAATAGTCGACATCGACCCTGTCCACCTTTGCCGCTATCCTGAGGCGTATGCCAGCCTTCATCGCGATGTTTATCGACGACTCGACCTTCTTCTCAGGCGACACCCGGCCTATGTAGAGGAGGTAGTCGCCCGACCCGGGGCTCAGTTCATAGAGGTCCGGCGGGATGCCGTGGTGGACTGTGGCGACCCAGTTCGCGAAGGGCCTCGGGGCCCTCTGGGCGTCGGAGATGGATATGAGCGGGCTCCGCCCGTATTCCCTGAAGATGAACTCGTGCTCGGGGTTGTCGAGCCTCCCGTGGAGGGTGTTGAGGACCGGCACGCGCGTCCTCCTACCCATGACGAACCCTATGCAGTCCACGTGCGAATGGATGACGTCGAACTCATCGGCCCTCCGGAGCGCCTTTTCCATCATGATGAGGTGCAGAGAGACCGGGTCCAGCGTGTCCTCGTCAAGCCTCAGGGCGCGCGCGGAGCACGGCACGAGCTCCGCCCCGGTCTCGGAGTCGGCGGACGCGAAGAGCGTGACCTCGTGCCCGAGCCTTACGAGTTCCTCGGTAAGGTACGAGACCACCCTTTCTGTGCCGCCGTACCTGGCCGGCGGCACGCTCTCGTAAAGCGGCGCTATCTGCGCTATTCTCATATTCGTGGATTTCTCCTCTCTTTAGGCGTAAAAACCCGATGCGGCACGGTCTGCGCACCGTCGAGAGCGTCCTCGGCAAGCTGTAAGTCGGGGGGGAGATTCAGGCGCTTAGGCGTATTCAGCGCAAGGGACGATAGCGGGGCAGCTGAGGCGCATCCTTTTTGACGCTCTCTTTAAAGTCTGTCCCAAAAGAGCGTTTTGTCAATCTCGCGCACGGCAAGGAGACGGCCGGTTTTCAGGGAAAGAGGCCGGCGGATGCCCTTAACGGGCATCCGCCGAGGCGGGGT
>DIDN01000120.1:0-849 GCA_002418185.1 Deltaproteobacteria bacterium UBA5799 | reverse complement strand
GGGGGGGGGGGGGCGCAGGCGGACGGTTTTCGGGTACTGAGGCCTGCGGTTTTCGTCTGTAAGAAAGAAGGCGCTGCACTTCCCATCGTGAGACGCCGGCCTGAGCATGGACGCCGGAAAACGCTCTGTGCTATATGCCCCCGCACGCGGAGGCTATGGGTTTACGCTTTTCAGGCGACCAGGGGCAGTCGGCCCGCTGCCCGCTCCCCCTCAAAAGCGCGCCTCCCCGCATGCCGGGGATTTCGATATCTATCACAAACCCGGCCAGGTCCTGTCCTGTGGGGCTCGAGTGTGCCGGAGCCTTTGTCCGGTCCCGGCCAGCGACGTGAAAAACGTCCGCAAAGGTCCATGTGCCGTGTTCCTCCCCGAACCAGAACTGCTTAGGGGCGGTTGTCAGGGCGTCAGATGGTGCGGCAAGGAGCAACGGAGCGAAAAGCGCCAGGCAAAACGGGGCGGCCTTCCCTGCAACGGGCCTGACGGTTGAGGGGGGAAAGAAGGCGAGTATTGCGGCAAGGACCCTTTTCATGCGCGCTTCTCCTTTTCGTGGGGTGATACGCTTTGCAAGTTGCAAGTTGCAAGCCGCGGGCCAACCGCTTTCCCCTGCATTTTTCCGCTGGCCGGGGACGGTGTGTAAAAGGACTTTACGGACAGCGCCCGGGTAAAAGGTTTTTTCGAGCAGGACCTTCCGATAACTCACGGAAAGAACGGGGCATGGCCGCGCCGTAAAGCCGGTTTACACCCGGCAAACCTTTTTTACAGCCGGGTTTTACACTTTCGAAAAAACACTTTCCGCTTAAGGCAGGGCCGCTCCATTCCCTTTGACACCGCGGCCCTGTTCAGGTAATTTGT
>DIDN01000029.1 GCA_002418185.1 Deltaproteobacteria bacterium UBA5799 | reverse complement strand
CTCCTGCGGGGATTCAGGAATTACCTTTTTAAGGCGCGACCTGCCGGGCGCCTCTGCAATAAGGGCGGTCTCATCGAACGTGGTCTCCACTACGTACGCGACTACCCTGGGTGTGCGGGGTGCGACCGTCTCCACAATAGAGCACCTCATGGCGGCTTTCTATGGCATGGGCGTGGACAACGCGATCGTCGAGCTCGACGGTCCGGAAGTGCCTATCCTCGACGGCAGCGCTACCGGCTTCGTGGGTATGATAGAGTCCGCCGGGCTCGTCCAGCTTTCGGCCCCGAGGCGGTACATGGTCGTCAAGAAGCCGATAAAGGTGATCGAGGACGATAAGTACATCTTCCTCCTCCCTTCCGACGGGTCCGGGCTCTCGATAAACTATTCGATCGACTTCGCTCACCCGTTCCTTGCAAAGCAGTCGTTTTCAAGGCCCTTTTCAAAGGACGTGTTCAGAAAGGAGCTTGGAAGCGCACGCACCTTCGGTTTCCTCAAGGACGTGGAGACAATGAGGGCAAACGGCCTTGCAAAGGGCGGGTCCCTGGAAAACGCCATAGTCATAAGCGATACCGAGATACTCAACGAAGGCGGGCTCAGGTACCCTGACGAGTTCGTAAGGCACAAGGTGCTCGACCTCATGGGAGACATAGCCCTGGTGGGAGCGCCCCTCATAGGCAATATCGTAGCTTACAGGTCGGGCCACTCGCTCAATCACAAGCTCGCACAGGAGATATGGAGAAAGCCAGGGAAATGGGAGTTCATGGACTCCCACTCACGGGAGGACGGCATACATGCCCCGGCCCCGGTCCTCATGGAGAAGATGGCGAGCGTTTAGCGCCGCTGGACAGACGACGGAAAAGCCCCTTTACGGGGCTTTTTTTTTGCCTTGCGGCCCCGGGCTGCGCCGGGATGTCATTGATTGCAAACATGCATGATTTATGTTAATATTTTTCGGAAGCATGAGAATATGGGAGCAGTCCCGGTATCAACCCCTCTACGTACGGAGGGGTTTTGAATTAAATGGCAAGTGAGAAAGAACTTGGCAGATAACGGCACCGTAAAAAAACAGTTCTCCTTCGAGGACAACAGCCTTGCGGTGCGTCTTTTCGGAGAGGGAGGGGAGAGCCTCAGGCGCTTCGAGAAGAAGCTCGGGGTCGAGATAAATACCAGGGGCTCGCTCGTAACGATAAGCGGGACTCCCGAGAAGGCGGACCTCGCCGAAAGGCTGCTTAAAGAGCTCTATGACCTCCTGGCAAAGGGCTACCCGCTCTACCAGCACGACCTGGACTACGCCCTCAGGATGGTCCTTGCCGACAAAGACGTAAGGCTTGCCGACGTCTTCATGGACACCATTTACGTCTCGTACAGGAAAAAGTCGATAGCCCCCAAGAGCGTTGCCCAGAAAAGGTACATAGACGCCATCAGGGAAAACGACATCGTATTCGGCATAGGGCCTGCCGGGACAGGGAAGACCTATCTCGCCATGGCCATGGCCGTCGCGGCGCTTACGAGTAAGGAAGTGGACAGGATAATCCTCACGAGGCCCGCGGTGGAAGCCGGCGAGAAGCTCGGGTTTCTCCCTGGCGACCTCGCGGCCAAGGTCGACCCGTACCTGAGGCCGCTCTATGACGCGCTGCACGACATGATGGACTACGAGAGGGCGCAGAAGCTCCTGGAGAGGGGCACGATAGAGGTCGCCCCTCTTGCATTCATGAGGGGGAGGACCCTGAACGACTCCTTCATCATACTCGACGAGGCCCAGAATACCACCATAGAGCAGATGAAGATGTTTTTGACCAGGCTTGGGTTCGGCTCGAAGGCCGTGATAACCGGCGACATAACCCAGATAGACCTGCCCCTTGCCAAGCCGTCCGGGCTCGTGGAGGTGCAGAAGATACTCGATGACGTTGAGAGGATCGAGTTCATAACGTTCTCCGAGACGGATGTCGTAAGGCACCCCATAGTGCAGAAAGTCGTAAAGGCGTTCGAGAGGATGGAGCAGAAAAGGAAGGCAGCATCCGTGGAGGGCGCCTGATGCAGTCCTGGCAGGAACAGGTTTTTTCGATGAGGGGCTCGCGCCGGTACGGCGACGCGGCCAAGGTCGTCGGTCTGATGCTGGCGCTGAGCCTCCTGGCTACGCTGCTCTTTTTCCCGAACCTGACCTTCAGGGGCTATGAATACGGCCCCGGCGAGGTCGCGCGTACCGATATAAAGTCCCCTGTCGAGGCTCGGGTCGAGGGGCTGGTCGTGAGGAAAGGCGAGACGGTTGTCCGGGAGGGGCAGGTCCTTACCGAAGAGGACATCATGAGGCTCCTGGTTATCGAGGAGTCTGTGCGGAAGGAAAGGCCCGGGCTTCCCGCCGTCGGGTTCTTCGCATTGACGGCGGTCCTCTTTGCCGTAAGCTATTATTTCTCCAGGGGCAACATAAGGAAGTTCGCTTCCTCCGCGAAGGATATGCTCCTGCAGGCGACTGTCCTCTCCGGAGTGCTCGTCCTCATCAACCTTTCAGATACCGCCGCCCTCGTCATGACCGACCTCCTGCCGGGTTCCGCTTCGGCCTACAGGTACGTGGTCCCGGTCGCAATGGGGCCCATGCTCGTGAGGCTCCTCTTGAACTCCGAGACCGCCTACGTCTTCGCGGCCGTAAGCTCGATCATAGCCGGTTTCTTCATGGGCGGGGTGGAAATGGCAGCCTTCGCCTTCGCAGGGGGAGTTGCCGGGGCCGCGGGCGTAAAGCACTGCACGCACAGGTCGATCGTAATAAAGGCCGGTCTCGTGCTTGGCATAGTCAACGCAGTGGTCCTCCTCTGCATCTCGGCCCTGAAGGGCGGCTCGTTCGGAGGCCCTGTGCAGCTTGTATTCACGGGACTCCTGAACGGTATCCTCGCCTCCGTTCTGGCCATCGGCATCGCCCCGCTCCTGGAGGCGGCCTTCCAGTACACGACGAACATAAGGCTCCTGGAGCTCTCAAGGATGGAGCACCCGCTCCTGAAGGAACTCGCCATGAAGGCCCCGGGCACGTACCACCATTCCCTCATGATCGGCACCCTGGCCGAGGCCGCCGCCGAATCCATTAACGCAAACCCGCTCCTTGCCCGAGTTGCCGCCTACTACCACGACATCGGGAAGCTCAGGATGCCGCAGTATTTCATAGAGAACACCTCCGGGGAGAGCAGGCACGACAAGCTCAACCCTTCGATGAGCGCCCTCATACTTTCGAGCCATGTGAAGGAGGGAGTCGACCTTGCCGGGAAGTACAGGCTCGGCGCCGAGATCTCCGACATCATCAACCAGCACCACGGTAGCGCCGTCATAACCTATTTCTACCAGAAGGCAAAGGCAATGGAAGGGGAATCGGAGGTCAGGGAGGGCGACTACCGCTACCCGGGGCCCAAGCCGCAGACGAAAGAGGCCGGGATAATAATGCTGGCCGACGCGATAGAGGCCGCGAGCAAGACCATGCCCGACCCGAGCCCGGACAGGGTCCAGTGGCTTACCCAGAAGATAGTCAACAGGATATTCTCGGACGGGCAGCTCGATGAATGCGAGCTTACGCTAAAGGACCTTAACGCCATAACCAGGAGCTTCAACAGGGTATTTGCCGGTATGTACCACCAGAGGATAGACTATCCGGAACCTGTCGACATCTTGAAGGAGAAAGGGATTGAAGGTCCTGGTGCAGGGAAAAAAGAGGCGGGCGGCGGCAAAAAGGATGGCAGAGACCGCCTTAGAAGGCTTGGGGTATAAGGACCGCGAGCTTTCTGTCCTTTTGACCGACGACGAAGGCATCAGGGAGCTTAACTTGAGGTTCAGAGGGAAGGACAAGCCCACCGACGTCCTGAGCTTCCCAATGGAAGACCCCGTTTTGCTCGGCGACGTAGTAATCTCAATTGAGCGCGCCAGTGCGCAGGCCGCCGAATTCGGGGTGGGCGAGGACGAGGAGCTTGCAAGGCTCCTCGTCCATGGTATATTGCACCTCGCAGGCCACGACCACGTAAGGGGCGGCAGGCAGGCCAGGAAGATGAAGGAGAACGAGGAGGCGCTACTTGGCCTCCTCAGGGCGAAGGGGCTGTGTTGACATCATGAACGGCCGTTTGGATTTCAGGAAATACCTGCTAAAAGCAGTAGAGATAGTGAAGCTCAGGAAGGAAGCGGCCAGGGAGGCCGCTTCAGATGAAGCGGCCCTGGTGCCGGGGATTATGGTCCTGGCGCTCGGCGGCCTTGCCGTCGCTATAGGTGCGATTCTGCAAGGGGGCGCGAGCTCGCCCGTGGAGGCCGTTTTCTTCCTCGTGCTTGCGCCGGTGCTGAATATCCTCGTCTTCTCGCTCTTCATATCCGTCTTCCACGCCGTGGCGAGGCTTTTCGGGGGCAGGGCCGCTTTCGGCTCCTATTACAGGGCCGCGGCCCTGGCTTCCATATTAAGCTGGTCTCAGGCCATCCCGGTCGTAGGCGCCATAGTCGGCATCTGGAGCATACCCGTGAACGTCATAGTGCTGGAAGGCGTGCACGGCCTGAGACGCCTCGAGGCCGCGGCTGTCGTGTGCCTCATGATGGCGGCCGCAATGGGGCTCCTTTATTTCGCCGGCCTCTTGGGCTAAAATAATCCAATGGACAAAAAAGAGGTTACAAGGCCGAAGAACTGGTTCGAGAGCCTGAACTACGCCATAGAGGGCGTCATTTACGCTTTCAAGACCCAGAAGCACATAAGGTACCATTACCTCATAGCCGCCGCCGCGCTCTTTTTAAGCCTTTTCCTCGATCTCCCGATGAGCGAGTTCGTGCTCTTCACCATGGCGGTCCTGTTTCTGCTTTTCGCCGAGATGGTCAACACGGCCCTGGAGGAGATAGTGAACCTGGTCGAGGAGAAGCACCACATGACCGCCAAGAACGCAAAGGACGTCGCTGCCGGCGCGGTGCTCATAGCCTCGGTGGGCGTTGCCGTAATGGTCTATTCGATATTCTCCAAATACCTTCACGAGCCCATCGGGGTGGCCATAAGGGAGGCGCGGGAGTTCTCGGTGCACATCGCGGTAATATCGCTCCTCCTCGTACTTATCTCGGTGGTGTGCCTCAAGGCCTTGACGAGGAGGGGGCGTCCGCTCCACGGCGGCATGCCGAGCGGGCACGCGGCGGTGGCGTTCTCCATCTTCACCAGCATAACCGTGCTTACGCTCGACGCGACGGTAGCAATACTCGCCTTTGCGCTCGCCTTCATGGTGAGCCATTCGAGGCTCCTTGGCGGCATACACTCGAAGGTCGAGATACTCCTGGGAGGGCTTCTCGGGTTCGGCCTCACACTCCTCATCTTCTGGGTCTTTTTCAGGGCGCTCCAATGAGAAAGCTCGTCCTTGCAGCGGTCTCCGGCACGGCCCTTGTGCTCGCTTTTCCGCCCTTCGGGCTGGGGTTCCTGGCGTGGTTCGCGCTGGCGCCGCTTTTTTTCGCGCTCGAAGGAGAGGGGCGCTTGAGGGGTTTTTCGCTCGGGTTCGCATCCGGCTTCGTGTTCCACCTCGGCTCAGTTTACTGGGTCGTCCATTCGATGCACAACTTCGGGGGAGTGCCCGTTGCCGCCAGCATCGGGGTAATGCTCCTGCTGGTCCTGTACCTGAGCCTTTTCTGGGGCGCCTTCGGCTTTGTCTTCTCGCTCGCGTCAGGGCTCGATAATACGGCAAGGCTCCTCATCCTCCCGTCCGCCTGGGTCGCGCTCGAATTCCTGAGGGGGCATCTCTTTACCGGTTTCCCCTGGGTGCTTGTCGGCTATACGCAGGCCGGGTACCTGCCTCTCATACAGGTTGCGGACACTACCGGGGTGTGGGGGGTTTCCTTCGCGGTGGTCGTGGTCAATACTGCGGGCTACTCCCTTGCCGGGCACCTGTTGCGTAAAAATGAGGGGAGGCCGCCTTTCCTGCCCGCGGCGCTGGCCGCGGCGCTCGTCCTTTCGATGGCCTCGTACGGGTTCGTCCGCATGAAGGCGGTCGACGCGGAGGTGGAGAGATGGAGCGGCATAAAGGTCGGGATAGCGCAGGGCGCGATCGACCAGTCGGTAAAGTGGGACGTCAGGTACCAGGAGAGCACCATCGACATCTACAACGGGCTTACCTCGCTTGCCTCGGACAGGTTTGCGCGCCTTGTCGTATGGCCTGAGACCGCCATCCCCTTCTACTATGAGCCGGAACAGATAAGGAGCGGCCCGGTCGGCGAGCTTGCGAGGAAGACAGGGGCGTACATATTGACCGGGAGCCCCTCTTACACTTATAATCCCGGCTCGAACTCGGTGGAATACTTCAACAGCGCCTTTCTCCTCAATTCCAGGGGCGAGACCGTCGGCAGGTACGACAAGTCGCACCTCGTGCCATTCGGCGAGTATGTGCCGCTTAGGAGCATACTCCCGGTAAAGAAGCTCACGGCAGGGGTCGGCGATTTCACGGAGGGCCCGGGGCCCGTGCCCATCCCCTTCGAAGGGGGCGGCATAGGGGTCCTCGTATGCTTCGAGTCCATATTCCCCGAGATCGCAAGGGGGCAGGTCAGGGCCGGGGCGACCGTGCTTGCCAACCTGACCAACGACGCGTGGTTCGGGTATACTTCGGCCCCTCACCAGCATTTCCAGATGTCTGTCTTGAGGGCGGTTGAGAACAAGACCTTCCTCGTACGGTCGGCCAATACCGGCATAAGCGGGTTTGTAGACCCGAACGGGAGGGTGAGGAGCGCAACGGGTCTTTTCGAGAGGACCGTGCTGGTGGACGAGGTGCGGATGCGCTCGGGCGAGCCGACCTTCTACACCGCTTACGGCGACCTCTTCGCATGGGGCTGTTCGGTTTTCGCCGGGGTGTTTACCGGCACAAGAATAAGAAGGAGGAAATGAGCATGTTCGAGGAACTTAAGGAAGACCTGCATGCAGTGCGGGGCAGGTATGACGAGCTAAGGAGCTATCTTTGACCAGGCTTCCAGGGCAGACGAATTGAAGGAACTTGAGGCGAGGATCTCCGACCCCGCCCTCTGGGCCGACCCGGAAGAGGCGCAGAAGCTCACGAAGAGAAAGGCCCAGCTGACCTCGGGCCTCGACGTTATCGGCAGGATCGGCTCGCTTGTGGAGGAGGCCGAGGTCCTACTCGAGCTTGCGGACGAGGCTCACGACGAGTCCGTGGCGAGGGAGTCGTCCGAGAAGCTCAGGGAGGCGAGCGAGGCCATACGGAAGGCCGAGGTACAGAGGATGCTCTCCGGCGAGCACGACCGCTCGAACGCGATAATCTCCATACACCCGGGGGCCGGCGGCACCGAGGCGCAGGATTGGGCGGACATGCTCCTGAGGATGTATCTCAGGTGGGCCGAGTCAAGGGGGTATTCGACAGAGGTGCTCGACTACCAGCCCGGCGACGAGGCGGGGGTAAAGAGCGTCACTTTCACCGTCTCAGGCGAGTACGCTTACGGGTACGCTAAGGCCGAGGGCGGGGTGCACAGGCTGGTGAGGATTTCCCCTTTCGACGCAAACAAGAGGAGGCACACATCCTTTGCCTCCGTATTCGTGTACCCGGAGATAGAGGAGGACGTCGAGGTCGAGGTGAACGAGGCGGACCTCAAGGTGGACACGTTCCGCGCAAGCGGCGCGGGCGGCCAGCACGTCAACAAGACGGACTCGGCCGTGAGGATAACCCACGTCCCCACGGGGATAATCGTCCAGTGCCAGGCTGAAAGGAGCCAGCACAAGAACAGGGCCGTTGCGATGAAGCTCCTGCGCTCCAGGCTCTATGAGCTGAAGCAGAAGGAGCAGGAAGAAAGGATGCAGGAGTTCTCAAAGGAGAAGCGTGAGATAGCGTGGGGGAGCCAGATAAGGTCATATGTGATGCAGCCTTACAGGCTCATAAAGGACCACAGGACGGGATACGAGACCGGGAACATAGACCCGGTGCTCGACGGCGCCCTGGACGCGTTCATAGAGGCGTACCTCCAGGCCCTCTCTGGCAAGGGGGCCAGGAAGTAACCTTCAGAGGGGGCTCCCGCAGCCAGCTTAAATGGGCTGCGCCGCGGACGGGTCCTATGTAAATGTCAACCCCGGTTTTTAAGTCCGGGGTATCCGGAGGACTGGTTTACGAGAGGCGAATGTGCCTCCGCTCGCCAAAAAAACAGGCCCGTTACGGGCGATTCATTCAAATCCCTGGCTGGGCTTGAAAGCCCGGGGTTTTCCGACCGGAATTATTAATTTGTCCTCGCGGGCCCTTGTTCGTGTTATACTTTTATATTACGCGCTCCTTTCAGACGATGCCGGACGGCCCGGGCCAGCGGCGCTGCTGAGGCTTTTTTTTCAACCGGGCCGGCAAAAAAAAGCCCTTGACAAAGCTGAGGTTGTGTTTTATATATTAAAATTCTGTTTTCGCCGTCAGGAGAGGCGTGGTACGCCTTTTTCCGGTTTTTGCGCTTTCTCCGGTTTTTACGCTTTTTTACGCTGGCGTAGCTCAACGGTAGAGCAGCTGATTTGTAATCAGCAGGTTGCGGGTTCGAATCCCATCGCCAGCTCCAGTTGAGGTTCGGCGGTTTTACCGGCTCCACAATGTCCGGAGGGTCAAGTGGCTGGTCTTCTCGCCTGGTTCCATTCTCCCGGAGTTGAATTCGACCTTTGAACTGACCTGGCCCGTTCGCAGTCGGGCACCAAGCCCGGGCGGGCCAGGCGAGCGAATAGCAGCAAATCCCGTGTGCGGCGAACCTGCCGGCGGGCGGCTTGAACCCGTTTCCTGAAGTGGCGGGGCCCGTATAGGAAGTCTCGTATAGCTTGGCGCGGAGAGGTTCCCGAGCGGCCAAAGGGGGCAGACTGTAAATCTGCTGGCTCAGCCTTCGGAGGTTCGAATCCTCCCCTCTCCACCATTATATCAGGATTTCGCGCGGGTGTAGTTCAATGGTAGAACTCCAGCCTTCCAAGCTGGATGCGTGGGTTCGATTCCCATCACCCGCTCCATTAAATATAAACGCGGCTGCGCCTGAGCGCAACCTGAATTTGGGACGCAAAGCGCCCATGTAGCTCAGTTGGTAGAGCACTTCCTTGGTAAGGAAGAGGTCAGCGGTTCAATCCCGCTCATGGGCTCCAACTACCCGTAGTCAAATATATTCTGCCGGAGGAGAAAATGAGCAAGGCT
>DIDN01000072.1 GCA_002418185.1 Deltaproteobacteria bacterium UBA5799 | reverse complement strand
CAGAGGATCGAGCCGATATACGAGCACCTTTCGGTGCTCGAACGTTTCGGCAAGATAGACCAGGAATCGGGCGTCGCCATGATGAGGCTCTACGCCGACCTCGCGCTTTTCAGGTCTATGATATCGCGCGAGGTGAACTTGAGGCCCTTTGACGACTCGGGCCTCCTCAATAACCCCAGGCCGCTCGAATACATTGCGAGGCTCCTCTGCAAGGACGGCGACGCGGTCATGGAGAGGATAAGGCGGAAGAGGCCGATACTCCAGATAATGACCCACCAGATAATGCCCGCTCCGCGGCTCGCCTTCAGGTCGTTCGGCAGCGGCTTCAGGATAATCGAGATGGTCAGGCACCCGCTTTACATGACGCGGCACTGGTTCAGCTACATCGAGAGGTGCGGGAGGGACCCGAGGGAATTCACGCTCTTGATAAGGGACGGTAGCGGCCCGCCCCTGCCGTGGTTCTCAAGCGGATGGGAAGAGAGGTACGCGACTCTCAGGACAATGGACAAGGTCATCTACTCGATAAAATGGCTCTACGTGGAAATGTGGAAGTCGCTTAGTGACCTCTCGGATGGCGAAAGGTCGAGGGTGCTCTTTGTCCCCTTTGAAAGGTTTGTAAAGGACCCCTGGCACTTTATCGGGGAGCTTAAGCTATTCCTCGGGGTGGGCCCGACCAGGAGCACAGGGAGAGTATTGAGGAAACAGAAGTGTCCGCGTGCGAACCTCTCGGCGGGCAGGGGGCACGAAAGTTACGGGTTTTGCGGACCGCTGGGGAGCGGCGACAGCGAAGATTACCGGAGAAGGATGGAATTCGTGGACGCCGAGGCGAGCCGGGAGGCCGCGGCTGAACTGAGGAGGATGTGCGTGGAATACGAGGAGCGCTTCCAAGTCTCTATCCCGGGAGGGGCCTGAACATGGGACCAAAGGGAATGCTTGTGCTGCTTGAGGACGGCTGTCAGTTTTCCGAGTACCAAAGGGCCGCGCCCACGTACGCCTCTTCGGAACATGCTGTGCTTGCGCTCACCCCGGAAGCCATCGAGATATGCGAATCCACGGGACTGCGCTATGCCACACCCGAGGAATGCTTTTCCGAGGCGGAATATTATCGGCAAAAAAGGGCCTCGGAAAAAGAAATAAAAGGCATGGTATCGGCTCTCGACAGCCATTATGCCGGGCTCTCCAGGGCCAAGGCAGGATTCCCTCTCGAGATGGGGAGGTACTTCTATCTCAAGCTCTATCTCCTCGCAGGCGCGCTGCATCTGAGGTCGTTCGTGCTGGAGAGGGCCGTCGAAAGTTTCAACCCGGAGGTCGTCATGTCATTCATGCCGCGCCCCGGCGATAAAGAGAGCGGTGACGTGCCGAGGGAGAGGCCGTATGCCGAGCTCCTCCTCGGTTCGCCGTATGCCGGGCGTTGCCGGGTTATTGAATACGGCCGCGCAAAAAAACCGGTAACGCTAAAGGAGAAGCTTAAGAAAGCGGCATCAGGGGCTATCGGCAGGTCCCCGACGCTTTCGAGCTATTACGCGCTGAGGAGAAACGGCCTCCCTGCCGGGAGAAGGCCCGGCAGGGCCAATATCCTTATCCTCGGGCCCCTCTACAACTGGAAAAACGTCCTGAGCCATACAATGCTTAAAAACCGCGCCGGCCTCTTCTGGGAGCCAGGGGAGCAGGCGGGGCGCAAACGCCGAATTAACGTAAATCCCGGGCAGGTACATGACTGCAGGTTCCTGGGCTTTGACCTGAACGGTTCTCTAAGCGGGTTTTTCAGCGCGGTGCAATCTACGTACGAGGAGCTTCTGGAAACCCACGATGACGTGGTCAGGACGGTCGGGAGGGCCGACGTGGTCCTTGTATCTGTTTTCACCTCGCCCGGGCTCAACCATGCCGCCCATGTGGCAAAGGACATGGGTAAGCCGGTAATCGTATACCAGCACGGGGAACAGAACCTCTGGGACAATAGCCTCTTCCCCGAGGCTACCGAGCTACTCTACGCCGACCACTATCTCTCCTTTGGCAAAGGCGTGACCGGCAGGTACTTGAAATCCGTCGGAGAGGGGAAGTTGAAGGGGGCCCTGTCAATAGGCTCGGCCTCGCTCGACGCGATACCGGCGGAAGAGGCAGGGGAGGGATATATCCTCTACGCCACCGGGAAGTACCACCTCTACTCCACCCCGTTCATAAGCACTGTCGGACAGGACACCCGTCTGTACAAGGCGCAGAAGAAAATACTCGCGTTCCTCGCAAGGCAGGCCAGGGCCGGAGGGCCGAGGGCGGTCTTCAAGAGGAACAACACTGCAAGACTTAACGAGCTGCCTTTCGAGCCGGGTAAAGGGATCGAGGAAGCGCCTCCAGGTGAAACGTTCACCTCGCTCCTTTCAGGGGCGTCGCTCGTCATATTGGACGCCCCCGCGACAACCTGCCTCGAGACCTCTGCCACAAGGAAGCCGCTATTCGTCCTCCTCGACAGGGTCAAGTGGAACGAAGAGCCGGAGAGGCTCCTTAAGAGGAGGGCCGTCGCGGCTTATACCCCTGGCGAACTCATCGCCAGGATAGAGGATTACCTCAAGACCGGGGAATACGGCGCGGACCTCGACGACCGCGAGTTCGTAAGGGCCTATGGCACGCACCTGGACGACGGGCGGAGCGCCGAGCGGGGGGCCGGGTTCGTTCTCGGGCTCCTCGGGGGGCGCGCTCGCCGTCCTGAGGTCCGGCTCCGCAAAGGGGCCGAGTCGATCGCATGAGCTCGGTACGCGAAAGATACATCGCCAAATTAACGAACAACGCGGCAGGGATGCTCGGAGGCATCGTGACCGCGCTCCTGGTGCCCAAGTCCCTCGGCCCCGCCCATTACGGGGATTTCAATTTCCTCAAGGACAGCTTCGACAGGGTCGTGAGGACAATCGACATGAACGCCTCGAACGCCCACTTTACCTACTCGTCGAGGAACAAGGAGAGCGGCGCGGCAAACCAGGTCTATTTCTATTTCTCGATCCTCGTGGGCGTTGTGACGGCCGCCCTTGTGGTGACGGCTTTCTCATCCGGCGTCGCAAGCTCTGTCTGGCCGGGGCAAGGCCCGCTTTTCATCCTCGCGGGGGCCGCGCTGGGTTTTTTGGCGTACCTCGCCTCGAACCTCACGAACCTCTCGGACAGCAAGGGGTTTACGGTTGCGGTCGAGAACCAGCGTAAGCTCATAGTTGCAATCTCCATGCTCGCGCTCCTTGCCTTGTACCTCTCGGGCTTCCTGAGCTTCGCCTCGTTCTTCTCTTATTCGATAGCTGTGCAGGCGGCGATGGTGCTCCTCTCGGGCGCGCTACTTAAAAGGGCTGGGGCCTTCGGCTTCGGTTTCGAAAGGGTAAGTCTCGAGGAGATAAGGGCCACGGCGCGTTATTTTTACGGCTACTCCTCGCCGCTCGTTACGGCCCTGGTCGCCGGCCTTGCGCTCGGTTTTTTCGACAGGTGGCTTCTGCAGGCGGTCGGCGGGTCTGTATCCCAGGGTCATTACAGCCTGGCCCTCAAGCTCTCGATGATCTCAGCCCTCTTCACGAACTCGATGGCCCCGGTCTTCTCGCAAGGGGTCGCCTCGGCGCACGCCGCCGGCGACATGGGGCGAGTACGGGACCTCTTCGGCAAGGTCAGGGTCTTCTATCTTGCCGCTTCGTTCATCTCCGTCTTTTTCGTGTTCCATGCCGAGGAGGTCGTCTTCCTCGTCGGCGGCAGGGAGTACGGGGGAGCAGTATTTCCGGTGACCGTGATGATGCTCTACCCCATTCACCAGGCGCTGGGGCAGCTCTTCGGAAGCGCGATCCTTTCCATGCAGTACACCAACGTCTACCGGAACGTGAGCATCCTTTCCTCATCCGTAGGGCTCGTAATGAGCGTCCTTCTCATCGCGCCGTCCGGCTCCGTGATGCCCGGGCTCGGCATGGGCGCTGCCGGGCTCGCGATAAAGGTGGTCGCCCTGCAGGTGCTTTCCTCGAACCTCATGCTTTTTTTCGCGTGCAGGAAGGCGGGGTTAGGGTTTGCGAGGCCAGCTGCAATGCAGGTTATACTCCTTGCGCCGGTACTCGGGGCCGGCTACGTGAGCTCGCTCGCGGGAGAGCTTGTTTCGGGGGCAGGCGCCATGACCGCGTCCGGCGCGGTGCGCAGGCTCGCGCTCGACGGCTCCGCATACGCGTTCTGCTCCGCCCTCCTCTGCCTCGCGTTCCCGGCCCTTTTGGGGGTAAGGCGCGGGGAGATGCGCGGCTATGCCAGGGCGCTCCTGAG
>DIDN01000073.1 GCA_002418185.1 Deltaproteobacteria bacterium UBA5799 | reverse complement strand
ATATCGGCTCGATCCTCTGCTTCTCGACCCTCTCGAAGCTCCCGAGGACCGGCCCCATTATCGACTTCCCGGTCCCCCAGAGCCCGTCCACGAACACTATCTCTTCCGCTATTGCGAGGGGCTTTATGAACCTCATCTCCGCCCTTCTACGGCTTTGCCCATGTATCTCCCCAGGAGCGGGTCGCACATCATCGCCTGCTCCACCCTCCTCAGGTCCTGGACGGTATCCACGCTCCAGGTGGCGGCCCCGGTAGAGACCATGCGCACCTTGAGGCCGTTCTCGACGAGCCTCAGCATGTCCACTGATTCGATTATCTCAAGCGGGGTCTGTCCAAGGCGGTTGAACCGGAGGAGTGATTCCCTCCTGAACGGGATGACGCAGACCTGCTTGAAACGCTTGAGGCCGCCCGTGTGTTTGCTCCCCGAGGGAATGGGCTCCCGCGAGAAATAGACCGCGTCCCCGCGCATGTCCACCACCACCTTTATCTCGTTCGGGTCGCTTGCCTCCGACTGGCTTATCTCGCCCATGAGGTTGACTATATTGACCTCAGGGTCGTCAAGGAGGGCCTTGACGGCCCTTCCAATCATCTCCGGCGTGACCATCGGCTCGTCCCCCTGTATCATGACGACTATCCCCGCACGCCTGCCGGTCGCGTCCTCGGCCTTCAGCATGGCCTCCGCGGTCCTGTCCGAGGCGCGCTCGTGGGTGTCGAGCGTCATGATGGCCTTGCCACCGATGGAGCGTACATAGTCCCGTATCACGGCATCGCATGTAGCGACGTACACGTCGTCAAGGGCCGGAGAGAGCCTGCTCCGGAGGTACACGTGCCCTATCATGGGCATGCCCAGTATGGGGCGGAGCGGCTTGCCTGCAAACCTCGTCGAGGCCATCCTCGCCGGTATGATGCCGATTACGCCCGCGGCCCCTTGCTCACTCATCTTCCGTTCCCCGTCCCCACAGGCGCACCGCCGCACAATGAAAGCGTTCAGGTTTTCCCATACAGCCCTTCGGCATTATCCTCCGGCACCCCGGCACGCGCAGCCCCCCTTCATGAGCATCTCGGCCGTCCTGAAATCAAGCTGGTCGTCTATATCGACCGACCTCTCCCTCGGCATCTCGTAGACTGCGCTCCCGCCTGAGAATATGCTCCTGGCCTTTTTGAAACTATCCATCCGCCATACGTAGATGGAGGAGTTCATCTCATAGACCGGGGGCGCGTCCTGTCTCGTCATGAAAGAGCCGTCTTTTACGAGGTCCACCTTGCCGCCCGGCTTGGTCTCCACCATGTTGAAGTAGGGGTTTTTCTGTGCCCTTGTGACTGAAAAGACGTTTCCAGCGCCTTTCACAAAGAGAAGCTCTATGCAGTTGTCAATGTCCGCCGGCGTCCTCAGAGGGGCGGTGGCGTGAAGGAGGACGAGCACCTCAAAGGAGCACCCGAGAGCGGATTCCATCTCCTCCACGGCATGGGCGAGCACATCCATCGTGCCGCTTTCGTCAGCCGCAAGCTCCGCTGGCCTCCGGAAAGGGACCTCTGCGCCGTTTTCAAGCGCTATCATGGCGATCTCCCCGTCCTCGGTAGAGACGACCGTCCTGTCGATGTAGCGGGAGTCGAGCGCGTGTCCTATGGTGTGTGCGATAAGCGGCTTTCCCGCAAGCAGCATAGTGTTTTTCCCGGGGAGCCCCTTTGACCCGCCCCTTGCCGGTATGACGCAGAGCACCCTGTTATTGCCGTACACCGGAGTCCTCCAGGAGCCTGAGCACCGCTATGCCGTCCTGAAGGCCGGGCTCCGGCTCTTTGCCGCTCTTCAAAGCGCCGAGAAAATATACAAGCTCGTCCTTGTAGGTGCCGTCGAGACCGAAGAGGCTCTCGTCGTCTATGCGTTCGGTACTGCCCCTGCTCTCCGATACCATGCTCCCTTCCACGAGGTCGCATTCGACCCTGCCTTTGCTGCCCACGACGGTTATCTTCCTCGTCTTCCGCCTCTGGAGGTAGTCGAGGTGGACGCTGCAGATGAACCCGTTCTCGTAACGGTATATGCCCTCGAATACGTCCTCTGAGTCTATTTCAAGGGAGCTTACGCCCGCCCTCGCCGTCTTCCATGATACCGGGTCTCCGAAAAGAAAACGCATGTAGTCCAGTTCGTGGGAGAGGTCGAGGTGCACCCCTCCTCCCCTTTTCCTGCTTCCGCTATAGCCCTTCCTGTAATCGGCCCCCGGCCTCCAGTGCGGCAGGAACTGGCCCGCCTCTATGCGAGCGAAATACGGCTCGCCAACGGAGCCGCCCTTGAGCTTGTCCTTCAGCATCCTAATTACGCCCAAGAACCTCATGTTATACGCGACAAAGACCCTGACCCCGCTCTTTCCGACTGCGTCTACGAGCGACTCGACACCCTCGATGCTGTGCGAAAGCGGCTTTTCTATGAAGAGGTCCATACCCTTTCTCGCAAGCGCTACGGCCGTCTCAAGGTGCTTGCACGTTTCATTGGCGAGTATCGCGAAATCCGCCCCGGTCGGCTCGCCCTTTTCCCCGACCTCGTCAAGGGAGCCTACGAACCTAACGCTCGGCGTGCCGTGCCGCTCGCCCGACCGGTGCCTCGTAAGGACCGTCACGCTATCCATGCCTTCCGTATCCAGGAGGTTGGAGAGGTGCCTTTTACCCGCCGAGCCGAAACCCGCCACCAGCGCCTTCATACGGCAGTAAGCCCCCCGTCCACGATCAGGTTCTGTCCGGTCATGTAGCCTGACGCGCCGGAGGCAAGGAAGACTATGGCCCCGGAGACGTCTTCGGGCGCGGCCATCCTTTTAAGCGGCACCTTTGCCGAGTATCGCCTCACGAACGAGGCGGGCTGGCCGTTTCTGACCCCGCCGGGCGAGACCGCGTTTACCCTTACGCCGTACCCGCCGTAACGGGCCGCGAGATATCTCGTGTACCCGAGCATCCCGGCCTTTATGGCGGGATAGGCCGCGGGCAATGTCATGTCGGTCCCGGAGTATAGCGAGAAATCCGGGCCGACCACGCCGTATATCGAGGCTATGCTTATGACGCTCCCGCCTCCGGTTGCCTTCATCTCCTCGCACGCGAGGCGGCTCAGGAGGAAGCCGCCTGCGAGATGGCTGTTCACGTTCTTTTCCCACGAGCTGAAAGCGTTTTTTTCGAGCTCACGGCCCCAGTCCTTCGTCCTCGGGTAGGCTGAGTTGACGAGTACGTCGAGCCGCCCGGCTTTCCCCACCGCCTCCCTCAAACACGCCCTTACCGAGGCTTCGGACCCGATATCGAGTCTTACAAAGTCGCACCCCGTTGCTTCGCTCAAGGCCCTGCCCCTCTTTCCGTCTATATCCGCCGCTATGACCGATGCGCCTGATCCAACGAGCGCCGCTATACCAGCGGCGCCTATCAGTCCGCACCCTCCGGCAACGAGCGCCGTTTTCCCTCTGCAGGAGAAGATACCGGTATCAATTCTCAATCGATTCCATCCTTTTAAGGCTCATCCTGTACTCGTCCCATTTGCCGACGTCGAACCAGTTCCCCCAGCTCGGGAATACGCTTACCCTGTCCGGGTACATCTTCTTGGCCAGTGTTATCAGAGAGTCCATGTCCGCGCGCCTCCCTTTTTCAAGCAGGCCGAGCACCTCTGGCTCGACCACATAGGTGCCGGTGTTTATGAAGAAATCGAGCTTGGGTTTTTCCTTTATGTCAACGAACGCGCCGTTGGCCATGTTCAGCACGCCGTAAGGTATCGACACCTCCCTGTGGGAGCCGATGATCGTAAGGACGTTCCCCTTTTCGACGTGCCATCTCAGTATCTCCCGGTAGTCGGTCTCGAGGACGGTGTCGCAGTTCGTCAGCATGAAGGTGCCCTTGAGCCTGTCCTTGAGGAGGCTTACGCCGCCTGCTGTGCCGCAGAACCCGTCCTCCTCCACGAACTCGACCGAGTACCGCCGCCTGCCCTCCCCGAAATAGAGCTTTATGACCTCTTTTTTGTAGTTGAGGACGAGTATGAACTCCTCGAACCCCCATTCGTTGAGCCCGTCCATTATGTGCTCGATTATGGGCTTGCTGCCGTAGGGGATGAGCGGCTTGGGGAGGATCCTGGTAAAGGGGTCGAGCCTCGTGCCCATGCCCCCGGCCATTATGACTACCGGGTGCTTGAGCGTCTCCTTAGGCTGCCTGCCGTTCCCGTTGAGGCAGTCGATCCAGGAGATGATGTCCACGAGCTCCCTGTTCCGGTTGAGGACCGGCACGTATTCGATGTGGTGCTTCTTCATGAGCGCCTTTGCCCTCTTCTTTATGTCGATATCGCCCCGGCTGAGGCAGATGAAATCCGGCCTCATGACTTTTTTCAGGGGGGACGAGAGGTCGAGGCCGTTGATTATCCCCCTCCTTATGTCCCCGTCCGTAACGACCCCCATGAGGCCGCCCCGCTCATCGGTAACGAAAAGAATCTTTTCGCCGGAGCCGTTGATGCCCTGCATCGCCTCCTTTATCGTGGCATCCGGGCCTATGGCAAGCGACTTGACCTTTTGAGCGTCCATCACCATATCTCCTTAAGGACCATGAAGGCCTCGGCGTGCCTCACGCCCGCGGCCCCGCCCCTCATGACGGCAAGCGCGGCCATTCTCTCGCCGCTCCTCGGGAACGGGTGCTCCCCTGTCTCTCCGGCATATGTCTTCATGATCTCTATCTTACGCTCAATAAACCCGTTTATGTCCGAGAAGCTGTTCGGCAGGAAGGCCCTATCCGCGAGCGGGGGTGCGAACTCGGTCTCCGAGAGGGTCTCGAAAGCGGATATCCTTTTTATCCAGGGGCACCTGAAAGCCTTTGCAGCCGAGAGCGCCGCCTCGGAGGCGGCCCTGTGGTCCGAATGTATGTCGCCAGGGTGCGGTATGTAAACGGCTTCCGGCCTTGCGGCATGGAAGGCATCAGATATGCTCTCGACAAGTCCTGCCCTCGGGGCCGTGTCGAGCTTGGCCGCCGGGTAGCCCAATTTCATCACCTCCCTGAACCCGTATGCCTTTGAGACAAGCGCTATCTCCTCTTCCCTCCTTTCGACACGCTCCCTTTCGAACCCCGCTTCAGACGACATGCCCGTTACGATCACCCAAAAGAGCTCGTCGCCCCTGTCCGCGTGCTTGAGAAGAGTTCCGCCGCATCCGAGCGTCTCGTCATCCGGATGGGGGGATATGACAAGCACCCTCAAAGGTATTCCCCCGCGCCAGGGAGGCGCTCGAACCCGTGCTCCAGAAGCTCTATCGCGCCGTCGCCGGTCTTTACGACTATGCTCCCGCGGTCAGACGAAAGCACCTTCCCCGGCTCAAGGCCGCGGACAGCCCCGCTTGCCTTGTACTCCTTCCCCTTCCACACCTTCACTTCCCTGCCGTTATGCATACAGTGCGCTCCGGGATAGGGCCTGTAAAGGGCCCTTATGAGGTCGCATATCCTTTTGCTTCCCATCCTCCAGTCTATCTCGCCGTCCTTTGCGGTCCTTTTCCTCAAGGTATTGGCAATGGAGCTGTCCTGCTTTTTTCTCCTCGCGATCCCCTTCTCAAGCTCCGGTATGTGCGCTTCAAGCATCTCGCAGGCGAGCCCCTTTACCCTTTCGTAGACCGTCGAGGCGTCGTCCTCAGGCCCGATGGCGAAACCCCTTTGCGCCCAGATGTCGCCGGTGTCGACCCCCCGGTCCAGCCAGAAAAAAGTAAGGCCGCTCCTTGTAAGGCCGTTGGCAATCGCCCATATGAGCGGGTGCCTGCCCCTGTTCCGGGGCAGGAGCGCCGGGTGGCTCCCGATCGTCCCGACATAAGGGATGTCGAGTATCTCCTGCGGGACTATCTGCGACAGCCCCATTACGAAAATGACATCCGGCTCAAGCGCCCTTATGTTCTCGGCCTCATCCTTTATCCTATTGAAGTACCTGCAAGGCCTCCCGAGCCTTCCGGCGACCTCGCCCAGGTCCGCATAGTCGCTATTCGCGGAGGCCGCACCCCTTTCGAGGCAGAATACCCCGGCTATGGAGAGGCCCATTTTGAGCATGGCCTCAAGGCACGAGCGGCTAAAGTCCACCGAACCTATGAATACATACCTTTTCACGCCGGCAGGTCCCTGAACCTCTTCTTCAGAAGTCTTTCAGTCCGCGCCTCTTTTATGGCCCTTACTATCCTGCCGCTTGCGCCCCCATTGCCGTAGGGGCTCTCAAGACCGTCGAGCGACGCCCTGAATTCCGGGGAAAGGGCCTTCTTGAGGGCCATCGAAATCTCTCCGGACCGGGGCTTGACGTCTATGACGTTTTTCGCCCTTATCCTCCCGTCCTGCCTGCCGCCCACGTTTACGACCGGGAGTCCGAAGGAGGGGGCTTCGATTATGCCGCTCGAAGAATTGCCGAGCATGACCGAGGCTGCCTTCAGTAGCGAAATGTACTGGACCCGTCCGAGGGAGTGAAAGCACCTGGCCGTCTCCGGTCTCCTTTCCTCGAACCTCAGAAGCTCTTCGCATATTGCCCGTCCGCCGGTGTCCGCGTTGGGGAACGTCATCACCCAGAAAAGGCCGTCATTGAGATCAGATACGGTTTTGAGGACCTCCTTGAGGCCGCCGGACGGGTCCTCGTCGAGCGTTACAGGATGATACGTGAGCACGCCGATGCCGCGGCCTTTCGGGACCCCGAGCCTCCTTTCGAGCTCGCGCCGCTCCATGAGCCTGAGCTTCCGGATGTTATCGAGTCCCGGCGCGCCGGAACAGATTACGTTCTCCGGGTCCTCGCCCATCTGCACCACCCTCTTCCCGTATGCCTCGGTCGAGGTGAAATGAAGGTGGCTCAGCTTCGTTACGGCGTGTCGTATCTGCTCGTCAATGAGGCTCTCGGTCGATTCGCCGCCGTGTATGTGCGCGACAGGTATCCTGAAGGGCACTGCCGCAATCGCGGCAGAGAGGACCTCGAACCTGTCGCCCAGAAGAACAAGCATATCGGGCCTGAGCCTCTCGTACGCCTTTCCGAACCCCATGACGCCAATACCCATCGAGGCGGCTATCGAGTGCTCGGTATCAGAGCTTAGAATCATCTCCACCCTTTCGGCTATCGGGAAGCCGTCCTCCTCAATTTCCTTCACCGTAAACCCGAACTCCGGGGAAAGGTGCATGCCTGTCGCTATGAGTTGGAGCTCAAGCGAGCTGTCCTCGTATATGCCTTTTATTATCCAGTAAAGCAGCCCGTACTCAGCCCTCGTGCCGGTTACGACCGCGACCCTCCTCTTCAAAGCTAAACCTCTGCCTCTATGAGGTCGTCAGGTGCAAAGTCCCTTGTAGCGGCCGAGCCCACGACCCTGTCCCAGAGCATGGGGCTTATGCCGTTACCAGGTCTTTTGACGGCCAGGTCCTCCTCGGAAAGCGCCTCCCCTTTTCTTATAGCCCTGGCCGCGACTATGCTCTTCCTCAAAAAAGCCCTGTTCGCCGACTCTGAGCGCGTCGGTATTTTAATCCCGGCTCCGAGCGCCTTCTCTATCTTCCTTATCCCGATGGCCATTGCCTTCAGCTCTCCGGGTTCCAGGGACGCCTTATGATCAGGGCCTTCCATATTTCTATCGAGGGTGAAGTGTTTCTCTATGACCACTGCCCCGAGCGCGGCTGCCGCGAGCGCCGGCTCGATGCCCGGGGTGTGGTCCGAATACCCCACCTTTATGTTGAGGGCTCGCTTCATGGCCGCCATTGCCAGGAGGTTCGCGTCCTCAATCGGGGTCGGGTATTCGGTATTGCAGTGGAGCGCGGTTATGCGTTCTTTCGGGGTGCCTGAGACTACAAGGGCCTCGATAGCCGCCCCTACCTCGTCCATCTCGGCCATGCCTGTCGACAGGAGCACTTCTTTCCCGAGCCTGCCCATTTTCCTGAGATATGGGAGGTTCGTTATCTCCCCGGACGGCACCTTGAAGATATCGAGGCCGAGGCCGGAAAGGAGGTCTATGCTCTCGTTGTCGAACGGAGCCGAAAGGAACCTGACGCCCCGTTCCCGGCAGCGTTCCATCAAACGGATGTGAGATTTTCTGTCCAGCTCGTACCTCCGTAGCATCTCAAGCTGCGGCCCGCTGTCGGTCGTCTTCGTCTGGTAAGCGGCCTTCCCGGCGCGTATCGTTACGACCCTTTCCGCGCTGAAGGTCTGGAACTTGACGGCGTCGGCCCCGGCCTCAGCCGCCGCGTCGACCATTTCGAGCGCCGTATCAAGGCTGCCGTTGTGGTTGACGCCCGCCTCTCCTATTATGAAGATGCTCACGACGCCGGGACCCCCTTTACCAATATGCCGGGCGGGACGTCACCCACGGCGACGGCACCAGCTGCAACGACTGCGCTCTCCCCGATTCTCACGCCCTGGATGACCGTTGCGCCGGCACCCACGAACGCGCCGTCCGCTATTTCGCACCCTCCGCAAACTACCGAGCCCGGAGAGATGTGTACATTCGCCCCTATCCTGCAGTCGTGCTCGACTGTCGCGCTGGTGTTTACAATTGAATTCGCCCCGATTGAGGAACCTGCCTGCACCACCGCCGCGGCCATGACCTGCGCGCCCTCGCCTAAGGCCGCGCTTTCGGATACGATTGCCTTCGGGTGTGCGAGCCCGGGCAGGCTGAACCCTGCCTCCTTGAGCATCCGGTAAATCGAAGCGCGCCTCGCGTTGTCTTTCACGCTCCCGACCGCCACGCACGCGTTCCGTACGCCGCGCGAGAACAGCCACGGGAGCAGCCCGTCCCCTCCGGCGACCCTGGCGCCGGACACCAGGGTGCCTGGCGCGAGGCCTGGGTCCAGCACCGCCTCAACCTCGAAAATTCCAGCCATGTTTATAAGCTCCACAAGGACCCTGGCGTGGCCACCGCCGCCAACAAGCACCAACCGCCCCTTCATTCAGCCCCCGAGCACACGGTTTATCTCCGCTGCCACCAGCTCAATCTGCTCATCCTTCAGCGCAACTCCGCTCGGTATGTTAAGGCAGCTCCTGTAAGCAGCCCCGGCGTTCTCCACCCTGTACGCCTGGCAGTCCCTGTACATGGGCAGGAGGTGCGCCGGTTTCCACAGCGGCCTGACCTGTATGCCTTTTTCGGCGAGGTGCCTTACGAGAGTCCCCCGCTTCTCCTCCCCGGCCCTTATGGCGGAGTGCCAGAAATTGCTCCTGGCCCAGGGCTTCTCCCAGACGAGCCCTGCCTTTTCCGTGAGGAGCCGCCGGTAGGACCCTGCGTTCCTCCTCTTGGCGGAGACGAACTCCTCGATCCGCTCCATCTGCGCAACCCCCAGCGCAGCCTGGATGTTGGTAAGGCGGTAGTTGTAGCCGACCTCGTCGTGCTCGTACTCGAAGTCGTCCCCCTTGGCCTGGGTCGTAAGGTGCCTTATCCTGGCGGCGATCGCGCGGTCGCCGGTCACGACCATGCCTCCGCCGCCTGTCGTGACTATCTTGTTGCCGTTAAAGGAGAAGCAGCCTGCCGCGCCGAACGTGCCGGTCTTCCCGCCCATGAACTCCGAGCCCAGGCTCTCTGTTGCGTCCTCTATGATTTCGATATTTCTCCCGAGGCACGCGTCAACGAGCTCGTCCATTCTCGCCGGGTGGCCGAAGACGTGCACAGGCACGACTGCCTTTACGCGCTGCTTTGTGGAACTGTTATAGGTGAAGCCGTCCTTGCCACGGAAACATTCCTTTTTCAGGAACGTCGCGAGCTTGGAAGTGTCCATGCAGAGGGTGTCCGGTTCGCAGTCCATGAACACGGGCTGTGCCCCGCAGTATTTTACGGCGTTCACCGGCGCAACGAATGTGATTGCCGGGACCACGACCTCGTCCCCCGGCATGACCCCCAGCGCGACCATGCTCACATGCAGGGCCGAGGTGCCGTTGACGGTGGAGACGGCCTCCCGTGCGCCCGTATACGCGGCTACGCTCTTCTCGAAGCGCGTAACGAAAGCGCCCGCAGATGAGACCCAGCCCGTGTCCAGGCACTCCTTCACGTACTTCCATTCGTTACCCGATATCTCGGGCTCTGAAAGCGCTATCCTCTTTGGCACCGTTTCAGATGTTGTAGATGCCGTGCTTGTAGCCATTCAGGTTCTCCCTGGTCCTGAACCACTCGACAGTATCCATGAGCCCTTCCTTCAGGGTGCGCGACGGGGCCCATCCAGTTAGTTTTTCAAGCCTCTCGACGCTGCCGCAGAGCCTTTCGACCTCGCTCCCCGCGGCCCTTACCCTCTGGTCGTCCCTCGCGATCTCCGCGTCCATGCCGGTAATCTCGGCTACTGCCTCCGCGAGTGAGCGGACCGATATCTCCCGCCCTGTCGCGATGTTGATATCCGTCCCGGGCTTCGCCCCTGATTGCGCTATCCTCACGAAGCCCTCGACAGTGTCCTTGACGTAAACGAAGTCCCTGGTCGGGTGGAGCGCTCCGAGCTTCAACCGCCTCCTGCCAGAGAGGAGCTGGGTGATTATGGTCGGTATTACCGCGCGCGCGGACTGCCTCGGCCCGTAGGTGTTGAAGGGCCTCGCGATGAGGACGTCCTGGCCGAAGCTCCTTACGAACGACTCGGCAAGTGAGTCCGCGGCTATCTTGGTCGCAGCGTACGGGGACTGCGACTGCCTGGGGTGCTCCTCGTCGATGGGCGCGTACCTGGCCGTGCCGTAGACCTCCGAGGTGGAGGTTACGACGACCCTCTCGACCGACGCCTCCCTTGCGGCCTGCAGCACGTTGAGAGTCCCTTTTATGTTCGTCTCCATGTAGCTCTCCGGAGAGCGGTAGCTGTACGGTATGCCGATGAGGGCCGCGAGGTGAAAGACGGCCCCCGAGCCCTCGACCGCCTTTCTCACCCCGTGCGGGTCCCTTACGTCGCCGGCGACGACCTCTATTGACTTAAGCGCCTCTGAAGGGATGCGGTCGAGCCAGCCCCACGAGTTGAAGGAGTTGTAAGAGACGAACGCCCTCACTTCAGAGCCTTCTTCGAGGAGCCTTTCCACGAGATGGCTCCCGATGAAGCCGCACGCCCCTGTCACGAGGACCCTTTTCCCCGAAAGTTTCATGCTGCCGCCTCCTCTCAGAACATCACCATCAGGACCCCGGCCGTGACCGCAATCTGGTAGAGTATCTGGGTAAAGTCCTTCGTCTCCTTGAGCCACGCGATTTTATCGACCTTCTCCGGCACCACGATCGTGTCTCCGGGGTCGAGCCGCTCGGACATGAGCCCCTTTGAAAGCCAGCTGCCGCTGGCGCTGTCCCACCTGAGGCCCCGGCCTCCGCTCTCGCTCAAGGCCGTTCCGTCCACCTTGAGTATGTAGATGGCCTTCCTGTCAGCGTCGGCGGTAGCGCCGCCCGATTTCCTGATATAGGAGGATACCGTGGCGTCGGGGTCGTGCACGAACGCGGTCTGGTTGTAGACGGCTCCCATCACCTGGACCTGGTCGGACCGGGGCGGGACCAGGAGCTCGTCCCCGTCCTCCAGGGCTATGTCGTACATGGAGCCCTCGAAGCCTTCCATGTCTTCGAGCCTTATGCTTACCCTGCCGGTGGCCTTTGCGGTCCTGAGCCTCTGCAGAAGCGCCAGCTTCTGCTCCTTTGCGCCGTGTATCCGCTGGGCCTCTTCCGGACCGAGGGCGCTCATGGCCAGATCAGCCGATTGGCTCAGTATCTTCTGCTCGAACCTGTTTATGGCCTCGTCTATGTTCTTCTGCTGGAGCTTGCGGACCGACTCCCTTGTAAAGACCGCCCCCTTCAGGTATGCGTTATCCGAGAAGCCGCCCGCCCTTCTTATGACCGAGCTAAGGGGCTCTCCCTTCCTTATGACGTACCGGCCCGGGAAGGCGACCTCCCCCCTGAGCGAAACGTACATCTCGCTCTTCCACCCAGGTATCCTCTTCACGTGCAGGCTGTCGTTGGGCCCGATGGGCAGGTTGTGCGCGGGGTCGCCGGCCAGGGCCCTGGCAAGGTCGACCCTCCTGTGCCTGATATCGTACCTGCCGTCCTCGACGACGCCTGAGGCGATTTCGGCCTCGTCGAGGTACGCCGAGACGAGGACGCCGCCCGCGGCAAAGACCAGGTCTCTTACACTCCAGTTCGAGGCGTATTCGTACTCGCCGGGTTTCCCGACCTCCCCTCTTACCGAGACGAAGCGCCGGGGGGAGGACTCGCGTATTGAATGGATGACCACGCGGTCGCCAGGCCGGAGCCTCAGGTTGTGCTCCTCGTCGGACGCCATCGTCTTCGAGAGGTCGAGCTGTATCGACACGATTGCCTTCGTTTCAGGGTCGGTCCTGTACAGTTCGAACTCGCCCGATGAAGCCTCAGGCGTGAGGCCGCCCGTAAGGAGCACCAGGTCCCTGACCGTGCTGTTTTCCTCCAGGTCGAACTGACAACCTTTCCCTTCCAGGGTTTTGACGGAGGTTTCCAGCCCCTTGCACCTTACCTCGCCCTCTATCGTCACCCGGGGCCTCTCCCTGAAAAACCATTTGGAAAAAACGAAGACCGAGTCCCTCGGCTCCAGCGCCGGGTTATATTCCCCTGAAAAGAGCGCCCTGAGGCTGAACGGCACGAGACCCGGCTTGCCGCCGGCGCGTCCGTGCCTTTTTATGAGCCCGTAGTCGAGGTGCACGTCGCCGTCCAGGTCGCCACTGTCCCTTATTATGTCCCCGAGCCTCATGTCCTCCTTGAGCTCGTATTTGCCGGGCCTTTTGACGGTCCCGCGGAGGAAGACCGCGTTGGCGTCCCTCTCGGTTATGGCCGAGACCTTCACGAGGTCCCCGTCCTGGAGTTCAAAGCTGCGGGCTGAGCCGTCTTCCATGTCGGCGTCCAGGACGACCCTTTTCCTGTTCCCTTCGATACGTTCAACCTGTATGCGCCGCGTGTATGCCGTGGGCAAGGCCCCTCCGGCGAGATCTATTACGCCCGCAAGGTCGAAGGAGCGGTCCAGCTCGTAGACCGCGGGCCTCCTTACGTGGCCCGCCACCCCCACGAGCGGCCCGACAGGAGGGACGAATATCACGTCTCCGCTCTGAAGCCTCCTGTCCATGGAGTTGTCGCCCTTCAAGAGGAGGTCGTAGAGGTCCATGGTCGCTATCGGCTCCCCTCCGCGCTTGAGCTCGACCTTCCTCAGGGACCCTATCTCAGAAGGGCCGCCCGAGAGCATCAGCGCTCCGGTAAGGGTGGACATGCCGCTCACTACGTAGGCCCCGGGGTTTTTCACCTCGCCGAGGACAAAGACCTGTATGCTCCTGAACTTCCCCATGGTGATGCTCGCCTCGGTGCCTATCGCGCTCATTATTCGCCCGGTGAGGGCGCTTTTCATCTCCTCGAAAGTCATGCCGCCGACCTGGACCGGCCCTATCTCGGGTATATGCACCATGCCTTCCCGGCTCACGGTGAGCGCGTACTGGCCGTTCATCCTGCCCCATATGAGGACGCTCATCTTGTCCCCGGGCCCGATTATGTAATCCGAGGCGACGGGAAGGTCCTGCGGCACAAGCTCCTGGCCGCGACTGAAGAACCCGTAGCCGAACGGGTCCAGGCTGGTTGAGATGTCAAGGGGCGGAGCGTCGGACAAATACCTGTCGAACAGGGACCGGGTTGCGGTGACTTCCCCTCTCCTGGTTTTGGACCGGTCCTCAAAACCCTTCGGGAGGGCATCGGTAACCCCTATGGGGTCTTCAGTGGGGTCTTCAGGCCCTTCCGGCTCCTTTATTTCGGGGAGTCCGTCGCCTATTCCGGTTTCAAGCAGCTTATTGCCCCGGATGACCTCTTCAGGACTGATCCCTTTGTACTCCGGATCCGACCTGAGCGACTCAACGCCTTCGGGAGTAAGCGCCACTCCTGCGGCGTCTTTCCCAGGATAAAGGCCTTCCGCAAAGACCTCGGAGCCGAAAGAAAAGAGGACTGCCAGAAAAAGCGCGGCTAATCTCAAACTCAAAACCCCCCGAGGCCCAGCCCCCTGTCGTTCCTATTCAGCAAAAAAAGCAGATTTCGCGTCCCGCCCCCCCTGGGCCGGAACGCTCGCGCGGCCTGGACCCATGTTTCGGGCCGCATGCCTTTTTCAATCCGCCGTCCTCAGGATGAGTCTCAGCGTGCTTCGGGGCCAAGGAGCACTTGCCCAAGCCGGACCAACCCAGGCCGATATATATATCTCGGGCCGAACAAGGGCTGGATGAGCAGTGGTTTCAGGTTGTGGATTGTCTTGATGAGGGCTGGATTGAGCCTTCGCAGGTGCGGGTACTGCGGCACTTAGTATGCTGGGTTATATATATCGGGGTCCCTTTAATTTGTCAACAGGGCGAGGAATCCCCATTTAAAAGATAAAGACGTGGTTGTCCGACTAAACGACAGCTTGAGCATTCCGGGCATTTTTGAATTCACGCCTGAAACGGGATAAAACCGGCTGCCTTTGTTAAAGCTGGGCCGCTTGCCTGTTATAATGTAAAATAGCATGGGGCGGCAGCTCTATATAACAGGTCTAATAAAAAGGAGGCGGACATGGCGGGATATCTGACCGACATCGAAAAGAAATCTCTTGAGAACGCGTATTTCCGCGAGGTCCTCTTTACGGGCCCGAATAGCCAGCTCGTCGTAATGTCGCTTGCGCCGGGCGAGGATATCGGGATGGAGACGCACGACGACGTGGACCAGTTCATAAGGGTAGAGGCCGGGACCGGCACCGCGGTGCTGGACGGCAAGAAACACAAGATTCAGGACGGCTCGGCGGTCGTTATCCCTGCCGGCACCGAGCACAATATCGTAAACGACCCGGGCGGACCGATGAAGCTCTACACAGTATATACGCCTCCGGAGCACCCCGACCGCACCGTCCACAAGAACAAGGCCGAGGCAGAGGCTTATGAAAGGGAGAAGCACAAGAAATAACCCCTTTGATTATCCGCTTCCGGCTTGACCGTTTCTTTTGTATCATGTCGGCAGGGATATGTTTCTTCCGACTACTGAAAAAGAGGCCCGGGCGCTCGGCTGGGACCGCCTTGACGTGATACTCGTTTCGGGCGACAGCTACATCGACTCGCCCTTCATCGGGGTCGCGGTCATAGGGAAGGTGCTCGTAGACGCGGGATACAGGGTCGGAATCATCGGCCAGCCCGATTTATCCGGTGCGGATATTTCGCGCCTCGGCGAGCCCCTCCTTTTCTGGGGCGTAACCGGCGGCTGCATAGATTCGATGGTGGCGAACCGCACCGCCTCTGGCCGCCGGCGCATGAGGGACGACTATACACCCGGCGGCCTGAACGACAAGCGGCCGGACCGGGCCTCTATCATCTACTCCAACCTCATAAGACGGCATTTCAAGGCCACCCGGCCCATAGTCCTCGGCGGCATAGAGGCGAGCCTTCGCCGTATAGCGCATTACGACTTCTGGACGGACTCCATAAGGAGGTCCGTCCTCTTCGACGCAAAGGCCGACTACCTCCTCTACGGCATGGCCGAGCGTTCGGCGGTCGAGCTCGCGGACAGCCTCAAGGGAGGAACGGACCCGTCCGGCCTTCGCGGGCTCTGCCGCATCTCGAAAGACGCGCCCGAAGGGGCGATAGAGCTCCCTTCCTACGAGGAGTGCGCCCTGGACAAGGGCGCCTTTACCAGGGCCTTCCACCTCTTCTACGGGAATAACGACCCGGCGACAGCCATGCCGCTCGCCCAGAGGCACGGCGACCGCTGTCTCGTCCAGAACCCTCCTGCGGAATACCTTGCCGGAGAGGAGCTTAACCGCGTATACGCACTCGGATACGAGCGGGACCTCCACCCCTTTCACCGGAAGGACGGAGAGGCGAAGGCCCTCGAGACGATACGCTTCTCCATCTCCACCCACAGGGGCTGCTACGGCGAGTGCGGATTTTGCGCCATAGCCGTACACGAGGGCAGGAGGGTAAGGAGCAGGAGCCGCGAATCCATCATCGCCGAAGCGGAGGAGATGACGAGGCACCCGCTTTTCAGGGGCAGGATCCACGACGTCGGCGGGCCGTCCGCCAATATGTACTCAAGCGGCTGCTCGATGATGGAAAAAGACGGCTGCTGCCCGAAAAAGAGCTGCATCTCCCCGAAGGTATGCCAGCTTCTCAAGCAGGGGCACGGAGAGCAGGTCTCGCTCTTGAGGGCGCTCCGGTCGGTAAAGGGCGTGAAAAAAGCGGTAGTCGCCTCGGGCATAAGGCACGACATGGTGCTCGCGGACAAAAAAGACGGGGAGAGATACCTGAAGGAGCTCGTCACGCATCATGTCTCCGGGCAGATGAAGATAGCGCCCGAGCACACGGAGGCGAGCGTGCTTCGCATGATGGGGAAGCCCGGCTGCGACAAGGACGCGCTCCTGAGGTTCAAGGAGCTCTTTTATGGATTTTCAAGGGAGGCGGGCCTTAAGCAGTTCCTGTCATATTATCTCATGGCGGCACACCCCGGCTGCTCTTACGAGGACATGAAAAGGCTCCGCGCATTCGCCGTGAAGGAACTCGGCGGGGTCCCTGAGCAGGTTCAGGTCTTCACTCCCACCCCTTCTACCTACTCGACCCTCATGTACTGGACCGGGCGCGACCCGTTTACAGGAGATCCCTGTTTCGTCGAGAGGACTGCCCGGGGCAGGGAGGAGCAGAAGAACGTCCTCTTTTGCCGGGGAGACGGGAGCGAGGCCCGAAAAGGAAGGGGCGCGGGCCCGAAGAGGCGCGGCGCCGGAAGGGGGCGTTGAAAGCGGGCCAAGGCCATTTCACTAACGGAAAATGGCCTTGACAACCCGCCTTGTTAATATTATTTTGTTGGTTTAGGATTCGAAGAAAGGCCAGGTAGCTCAGTCGGTAGAGCAGGGGACTGAAAATCCCCGTGTCGGGGGTTCAATTCCCTCCCTG
>DIDN01000087.1:7990-29377 GCA_002418185.1 Deltaproteobacteria bacterium UBA5799 | reverse complement strand
AATAATGGTCGATTCCGACGAGGGGAGGCTCGCGTCGGCCAGGGAACTCGGCGCGACCGACACGGTAATCTCGGACCCCAAGACCGCCGAGAGGGTGATGGAGCTTACGGGAGGAAGGGGAGTTGACGTCGCGATAGAAGCCGTTGGCGCGCCCTCGACATTCGAGATCTGCGAGTCCATCATAGCCCCGGGCGGCCACATCGCGAGCATAGGCGTCTTCGGGGAGCCGGTCGACCTCCATATGGAGAAGCTCTGGTCGCACAACATAACCCTTACGACAAGGCTCGTCGACACGGTAACCACCCCGATGCTGCTTAAGAGCGTGCAATCAGGGACGCTCCATCCGGAAAGGCTCATAACGCACCGGTTCAAGCTCGATGAGATAATGAAGGCGTACGAGACCTTTTCGCACGCAAGGGAGGAGAAGGCCCTCAAGGTGGTCCTGGAGAGCTGATGCCCCGACCGGAAGAAGGCTGAAACCAACGGGGGGCGCGGGCTGTCCGGAACGCCCCCCGCGCGAGGGGCCGCTACGCGGTTAGCCACTGAATGCAGGGCTCATACTGTCTTGAAATCCTTTCCAAAGACACCCCTCTGCTGTAAAATGAATACCCACAACGAAACGGAGTAGGCAGATGCTCAAGGTAAGCGGACTTGCCAAGTCGTACGGCGGGCAGGTCCTTTTCGAGGAAGTCAATTTCAACATCTCGCCAGGAGAGAAGGTCGGCCTTGTCGGGAGGAACGGCCACGGCAAGACGACCCTCTTCAGGATAATACTCGGGGAGGTCGAGCCGGACGACGGCAGGATATCGTACCCGGGGCACTTCAGGATAGGACATCTCTCGCAGAGGCTCAGGTTCGGGAAGGAGACGGTCCTGCAGGAGGCGGCCTCGGCCCTGCCCGGGAACGAGGACTGGATAGACGAGACCTACAAGGCGGAGGCCGTCCTTGCGGGCCTGGGGCTAAGGGAGGAGTTTTTCGATACGAGCCCCCATGCGCTTTCCGGCGGCTACCAGGTGAGGCTCAACCTCGCCAAGGTGCTGGTATCCTGTCCTGACATGCTCCTCCTCGACGAGCCCACGAACTACCTGGACATACTCTCGATGAGGTGGCTTAAGCGCTTTCTCCGGGAATGGACGGGCGCACTCATGATGATAACCCACGACCGCAGCTTCATGGACGACGTCACCACCCACACGATGGGCATACACAGGGCGCGCGTAAGGAAGGTCTCCGGCCCGACCGGCAAACTCTACTCCCAGATACTCAAGGAAGAGGAGGTTTTCGAGCAGTCCAGGGAGAACGACGAGAAGAAGAGGAAGGAAACGGAAAGGTTCATAGAAAGGTTCAGGGCCTCGGCCACGAAGGCCAGGGCCGTGCAGTCGAGGATAAAGGCCCTGGAGAAGAAAGAGAGGACCGAGAGGCTCAGGGACATAAGGGAGCTCGACTTCTCCTTCAACGAGGCGCCTTTTCCGGGCAGGTACCTCCTTGAGGCAAAAGACCTCTCCTTCGGCTACGGGGGCGGCCCTCTCCTCGTAAAGGACTTGAGCTTCGCGCTCGCAAAGGGTGACCGCGTGGGCATCATCGGGAAAAACGGCAGGGGAAAGACGACCCTCCTTAACCTCCTTGCCGGAGAGCTCGCCCCGCTCAGCGGCACTGTCGCCAGGAACCAGAACACGAGTACGGCCTATTTCGGGCAGACCAACATAGACCGGCTGAACCCGCAAAAGACCATCGAAGAGGAGATACTCTCGGCGCACCCGGGCCTGAGCCGCGGCGCGGCAAGGAAGATCTGCGGGGCCGTGATGTTCGACGGGGACTCCGCCCTCAAGAGGGTAGAGGTCCTCTCGGGCGGCGAGAGGGCGAGGGTGCTCCTCGGGAAGCTCCTCGTGGGCCCGGCTAACCTGCTCCTCCTCGACGAGCCCACGAACCACCTGGACATGGAATCCGTGGACTCGCTCATAGAGGCGGTCGACGCATTCTCAGGCGCGGTGCTTGTAGTGACCCACAGCGAGCTGGTACTTAACGCTGTCGCTACAAGGCTCGTCGTGTTCGACGGGGAAGCCGCCTCTGTCTTCGAGGGCACGTACGCCGAGTTCCTCGAAAAGGTCGGCTGGGAGAGCGAGGCGGTCGAGGAGGCAAAGGCGGCCTCGGCAGCGCGCGGCGAAAAGCCCGTAAACAGGAAGGAGAAGAGGAAACTCCGGGCCGAGGTCGTATCCGAGAAGGGCAGGGTGCTCGGCCCGGTCGAAAAGAGGATGGCAGAGGTCGAGGGGCTCATCGTCACGCTTGAGAAGGAGGCCGAGCAGGCAAGCCGGGCCCTGCTCGCGGCTTCCGAGCGCGGTGACGGGGAGGCCATCTCGATTCAATCCAGGTCGTATCACGGGGCGCGCCAGAGGATAGACGAACTCTTTGACGAGCTGGAATCCCTTACCGCTGATTACGAGATCAAGGCAAGGGAGTATGAAAGGCGGCTTGGAGAGATCGAGACTGAGTGATCTTGCGCCTTGTTTTCGTAACTTCTTGACCCGATAGGCTTTTATCTCCGGTTTTCACCCTTCTCCCATCAAGCCGGTGAGTTCCTCGTAACCGCATCCCCCATTCGTTACTCCATGTTACGATTCGGTAACATGAGCCCGGATACCTCGAATTTACCCGGAAAATAACCCTTTTTTGCGATAATTGGCCTGGAGCCCGCTCGCTTGCTGTTACCGAAAGGTAACAGCAAGCGAGCTTTCCTGCGTTTTTGCAAGGCAGGACAGGCAGTTAAAAACCCTTTCAAATCAACGTGTTAAGAGCAAAAATACCCGTTGCCGGCAATCTTGGTATGCATATTGCAGAATCTACAAGCAGGTGAGGCGTTTGACTATTGTCCTCTGGAATGGTTGCCCGGACCGTTTCCGGGAGAACATCAGTGACCTGCTTACAAATCTCGCGAACGCAGGGGGAAGAAGATGGACGTCAGACCCAATGACCGCTACCCGCCTTACAGGAGGCCGGTTTTTCCTTGCTCTCGGTCATAAGCCAAGCTGAATAGCGGAGGAGATATGAAGATACTGTTCTGTCATGACGGCTCTGAAAACGCGCAAAAGGCGCTGGATAGGACGCTTGACCTGTTCAGGCTGGCCAAGCCGGAAGTGGTGCTGCTTATGGTACTCGAGGGGGCCCGGGACGCCAGCATGGAAAACGAGGAGATATTCGAGAAACAGCGCTCCGAGGCGCACGATTTCCTCATGAAAACCGCCCGGCACATCACGGGAAAGGGCTTCGACGTGGACGTCATCCTCGCCAACGGCGACGCCAGGAAGATGATAATCGAGACGTCCAGGAACAAGCAGCCCGATATCATGGTCGTCTCCAAGCGCGGCGGCGGCCTCCTGGACAACATGGTGCTCGGGAGCGTGAGCGCCTATGTGGTCCGCCACGCCAGGTGCCCTGTCCTGGTGCTCCACACATAGACCATACACCAAGCTGCAAGCAGAAGAGAAAAGCAGGAGGAGCGGATAATGCAAGTATCAGATCTCTTCAGATACAAGAACCCTGAAATAAAGGCGCTGCATCTCACCTGGATAGCATTCTTCATTTCGTTCTACGTATGGTTCAACATGGCGCCGCTGGCGACCACCATGATGAAGAGCCTCGGGTGGCTCACCATGAAAGATGTGAAGATCCTGGCCATCTGCAACGTGGCCCTGACCATCCCGGCGCGCCTCATAACGGGAATGGCGCTCGACAAGTTCGGTCCGAGGAGGGTCTTCTCTATCCTCATGGTCGTAATGGCCGTCCCGGCCCTCGTCTTCGCATTCGGAAACAGCTTCGCGCAGCTCCTGGCCGCGAGGCTGGTCCTGAGCTCCATAGGCGCGAGCTTCGTCGTGGGCATCCACATGACCGCGCTCTGGTTCAAGCCCAAGGACATAGGCTTCGCAGAGGGCTTCTACGCGGGCTGGGGCAACTTCGGCTCCGCCGCCGCGGCCATGACCCTCCCCTATATAGCTCTTACGATGTTCGGCGGCGATGAGGGCTGGAGATACGCGCTCGCGACCAGCGCCATTATAATGGCGGCCTACGGCGTATTCTACTGGTTCGCGATAACCGACGGCCCCGCGGGCAGCATCCACAGGAAGCCCAGGAAGGTGGCGGCCCTCGAGGTAAGCACCTGGGGCGACATGGTGAAGCTCCTCATAAGCACCGTCCCCATGGTCGGCATACTCGTGATACTGGTCTGGAGGATACAGAGCTCGGGCTATATGGGCATGGGCTGGGCGTATGTCTGTTATCTGGTCATAGCCGCCATCGTCATATGGCAGCTCATTCAGGTGCTCCTCGTAAACGTCCCGATACTCAAGAAGGGCGTGCCCGAGGACGACAAGTACCCCTTCAACAGCGTCCTGGCCCTCAACACCACCTACTTCGCGAACTTCGGCGCCGAGCTGGCGGTAGTCTCCATGCTCCCGGCCTTCTTCGAGCAGACCTGGACCCTTACCGCCACCCAGGCCGGGCTCATAGCATCGTCCTTCGCTTTCGTCAACCTCTTCGCGAGGCCGCTGGGCGGGCTCATATCGGACAGGTTCACCAGCAGGAAAGTGGTCATGATGGTCTACATGTTCGGCATAGCCTGCGGCTTTTTCCTCATGGGGCTCCTCGACTCGACCTGGCCGCTGGTGCTGGCGATAATAATAACGATCAGCTGCTCGGTCTTCGTGCAGGGCGCAGAGGGCGCGACCTTCGGCATAATACCCTCGATAAAGAGGCGCCTTACCGGGCAGATTTCCGGCATGGCTGGGGCCTACGGCAACGTCGGCGCGGTCTTCTATCTCTTCGTCCTCACGTTCGTAACCGCGAAACAGTTCTTCTTCATCATATCCGCCGGCGCTTTCATAAGCTTCGTCTTCTGTCTCGTGATGCTCAAGGAGCCCGAGGGCGGATACTCGGAGGAGTACCACCTCTCCTCGGTAGACAGGGAGATCGAGAAGGAGATGGGCGGCCTCGGCCACTGACACGGTATTCAAGGCAACCGCGCGCGGTTGCTCCCGCTCCGCGCGCGGTTGGCCGGCAGTTTTTTTCTGGCGGGGCGAGGCAGTATTGGGCATAATCCCGCAGTGGCCCTGAGCAGCCGTTACGGTCGGGTAAGCGGTTTCATCGGGCCGGCAGGAGCGCCCAGCCGCCTTCCATCCGGCCAGGAAGCCCCGGCCCCATCCGACCTGACGCGGTCCCAGCGCGCCGCAATACGGACCGGGAGAGAAAATATGAAGATAATGTTCTGCCACGACGGCTCCGAGAAGTCGAAGGCCGCCCTCGAAAAAGCTGTCGAGCTCTTCAAGCACTTGAAGCCCGAGGTCTTTCTCATTACCGTTGTCGAGGAGCCGCTTGACGCCACGAGTCATGACGAGGAGAGTTTCGAGAAATGGCGGGCCACGCGCGAACATGACCTCCAGGAGGCCGCCAACCGCGTAGTCGGGCACGGTCTCGACGTCGACGCGATACTCGCGGTAGGCGACCCCAGGAGGATGGTCCTCGAGGCCGCGGAGAACAAGAACCCTGATATCCTGGTGGTGGCGCGGCGCGGCGCCGGCCTCCTGGAAAGCATGGTGCTCGGGAGCGTGAGCTCGTTCCTGGTCCGCCACGCCGAGTGCCCAGTGCTCGTCATCCATACTTGAGCCGCTCCCGAGGAAAGCCTCGGCTCCGAGGGCGGCCCGCGGGCGCCGCAAGCGCAGGCGGCGATGATGATTTGAAACAAGACCGTATGGGCGCTAATCAATACAGCCGGCTCGGCCTCAAGGACCTTTTCGACCTCAGGCGGGCAGACACCGCCACACTCCACAAGACCTGGTTCGCCTTCTTCCTGACATTCTTCGTCTGGTTCAACATGGCCCCGCTCGCGACCACCATCGCGAAGACCTCCGGCCTTACCCTGGAGGAGCTGAAGCTCCTGGCCGTCTTTAACGTGGCCCTTGCGGCCCCGGGCCGTTTCATGATGGCGGGCCTGACCGACAGGTTCGGCCCCAGGAGGACGCTTGCCGTCATTATGGTTTCCATGTCGGCTCCCTGCCTGATGTTCGCCTTTGCGGGCTCGTACGGCCAGATGCTCGTCTCAAGGCTCCTCCTCGGGCTGGCTGGCACCGGGCTCGTGGCCGGCATACACATGACCTCGCTCTGGTTCAGGCCCAGGGACATCGGTTTCGTTCAGGGCGTGGAGGCAGGCCTCGGGAACTGGGGCTCATCAATCGCCGCCATGCTTTTGCCGGTGGCGGCGCTTAACGTCTTCGGCTCGTGGAGGCTCGCCGTGGCGGTGAGCGGGGCCGTGATGCTCGCCTACGGGGTTTATTTCTGGTTTGCCGTGTCGGACGGTCCGAACGGCGAGATTCGCCGTAAGCCGGTCAAGCGCCGCGCCATAGAGGTCTCCACCTGGGGCGACCTCGTAATGGCCCTCGTCTGGACGGCTCCCGTGACCGGGGTGCTGGCGCTCCTGGTCTGGAGGGCCAACGGCATGGGATACATGAGCGGTGCCGCAGCCGCGCCGGCGTACGCCCTCATAGGAGCCGCTGTCCTCTACCAGATGCTCCGCATCGTCCGCCTGAACCTCCCCATGCTGAGGAAGGGCGTACCCGAGAGGGACCGGTACAGGTTCGCCGACGTGGGCGCCCTTTGCCTTTGCTACATAGCCACCTTCGGCGCCGAGGTCGCTGTCATATCGATGCTCCCGGCCTTTTTCGAGTACGGGTTCAGCCTCACGCCCCAGCTCGCGGGTCTTTTCGGCGCGGGCTTCGCGTTCCTCAACATCTTCTCGCGGGCGCTCGGCGGATACATAACCGGCAGGATGCCGGCCAAAAGAGGCACGATGCTCGTGTACCTGGCCGGGGTGGCCGTAAGCTTCAGCCTCATGGGGCTTATAACGCCGGAATGGTCGGTAACGTCGGTGCTGCTCGTAACCCTCGTATCAGCACTTTTCGTCACCGGAGGGTGCGGCATAACATACGCGATAGTGCCGCTTATCAAGAGGCGCATGACGGGCAGGATATCCGGCTACGTGGGGGCGTACGGAAATGTGGGCGCGGTAGTATTCCTTGTAGCCTACACGTTCCTGGACGAAAGCCAGTTCTTTTATCTGATCGGGGCGGCGGCGCTCTCGGCATTTCTCTTCTGTCTTTTCTTCATGAAGGAGCCTTCGGGCGCCTTCTCGAAGGAATACCAGCTTTACTGTGCAGGGCCGCAAGCGGCGGAAGGAGGCCGCGGCAGGGCAGAAGAGCGCGGGCGCCTTTTGCGGACCGGGCCGCCAGAGGCGTGAAAATCCGCCACGCGGCTTTGTTTTCTGGATGGACATTGCGGAAATTATGTACTATAATCCGTCGCATACGAATAAATTCAAAAAGAGCGAAAAAACGCTGGACAGGTGTTGTGCATTCTGGTATTTTACGCCTACTCAGCATTACAAACACGAAGGTTCTGATGTCCAAGGGCTCGAAGGTCTTTTGCATACTCCGCGTGTGTCCTGACCGGGATGGCTCTGAACGGTTTTGGAGGACTCAGGTTTGAGTCACAGGTTCGGAAAAGAGCTTAAGCGTCTCTGTCGGTGTCTGTTCTACGCAGCCGCCGTCAGGGTGCGTCCCGCGTCATCGATGAATTTCGGCCCAGGCAAGACGGCGGCAGACATGTCGTCCGATGTGCCCGCCGAAAGCCGCGCCGCAAGGCCCTCGCATGATAAGGTGGGCAGGCGCGCGATCGAGATCATGGGCATGATCGTCGGGTCGCTCCCCGTATACCCGGAAGGTTCCAATACGGTAAAGGCCATCGAAGCGTTCGTCTTGAAGCTCAGGGAAGAGGCCGTCGAGTTCTGCTCCAGGGAGAGCGAAGTCGAGAAGCCGGCCGTCCCCTGCATGAGCAGGAGCGCGAAGGTGTCAAGGAGCCCCGGTCTCGAAGACCTGAAGGTAATGCTCAATCTCGCCAGAGGCAACCTCGATGAAGCAGTCCCCGCCTCTTAATTTATTCAATCCATGACAATCCCGGAAAGGCCCTGACTCTGAAATGGCCGCCCGCTACCTGGCCGCAAGGCCGGGGCGCGCGGGACCCGGCGGAGGGTCCGGAACGGGTCCATGGTGTAGATACAGGAACAAGACTGTTTTTTCCAGAAGGCTTCAGAAAAAAACAGAGCAAGCAGAAGCAAAGGAGGTGTAGGGTATGGATTTGAGGAGTTGTAAAAAAATCTTGGTAAAAGGACTGCAGCTCGGGTTTGCGCTGAGTCTCGTGGCAGGTGTCGTCCCGATGAAGGCGGCCGCACAGGACGCCGAGCCAGGCGACGCCGCTCTCGGTAAGATGTACTATACCGGGGAGAAGCAGTTCGCGAGCGGCGCCCCGCCGTGCATATCCTGCCACAACGCCGGGGTGGGCACTTTCGGCGGAGGCATACTCGGTCCGGACCTGACCAATGTGTACGCCGACGACTCGAAGAACCCGCTTCTGAACGCGGCATGGATAAACGCCGGGTCCCCGGTAATGGCGCCTGTCTTCAGCAACAGGAACGTCACTGACGAAGAGGTCTCGCACCTGAGGGCGTTCTTCGCCGAGCAGGCGAACGTCGAGGCAAAGCCGGCCCCGACCGGAATCTTCACCATCGTAGGCATAGGCGGTTTCGTAGGAATACTGATTATCTTCAATATAATCTGGAGCGGCAGGTACAGGAACAGGAATAGAGGCACCGCCCACGATGCCCTGTGGAGAAACTACGGCGGAAAAGGAGGGAGGTAATTAGATGGCTACCTGGATTCAAGATGAGATAAACCCCGGTAAAAGGGGTTGGGAAGAATATTACAGGAACCGGTGGCAGTATGACAAGACCGTGAGGTCCACCCACGGCAACAACTGCACCGGCGGCTGCTCCTGGATGGTCTACGTAAAGGACGGCATCATCACCTGGGAGCTGCAGGCGGTAGACTACCCGAAGCTCGAGCAGTCCATACCCCCGTACGAGCCGAGGGGCTGCCAGAGGGGCATATCCGCATCCTGGTACGTTTACAGCCCGGTCAGGATAAAGTACCCCTACTGCCGCGGCGTGCTCCTCGACGCATGGAAGGAAGCCAGGGCCAAGCACTCCGACCCGGTCGACGCCTGGAAGTCCATCGTCGATAACGCCGACCTCCACAAGAAGATCAAGTGGTCAAGGGGCAAGGGCGGCTTCCGCAGGTTCGACTGGGACACCGCCGCCGAGATAATCGCCTCGGCCCATATCTACACCATAAAGAAGTACGGCCCGGACAGGGTCATCGCCTTTTCCCCGATCCCGGCCATGTCGCAGATAAGCTATGCGGCGGGCGCCCGCTACAACCAGCTCATAGGCGGCGTGCACCTGAGCTTCTATGACTACTACACCGACCTCCCGAACGCCGAGCCCGAAGTCTGGGGCGAGCAGACCGACTCCTGCGAGAGCGCGGACTGGTACAATACCGGCTACCTCGTCATAACCGGCGCGAACCCGAACATGACCAGGACCGCGGACTGCCACTTCGTCTCCGAGCTCCGTCACGGCGGCGCCAAGCTCGTCGTGTGCGCGCCCGACTACTCCCAGGTCACGAAATACGCCGACACCTGGGTGCCTGTAAAGCCCGGCTCGGACTCCAACTTCTGGATGGGCATAAAGCACGTCATCCTGAAGGAGTTCTTCGTCGACAGGAAGGTCCCGTACTTCGAGTCCTACGTAAGGCAGTTCACCGACCTCCCGATGCTCGTCAAGCTCCAGAAGGGCAAGGACGGCTGGGAGCAGGGCAGGTTCCTCAGGGCTTGCGACCTTTCCGAGTACGAGGGCGAGGACAACCCCGAGTGGAAGTTCGCCATGTGGGACGAGACGACCAACAAGGCCGTTATAGTCAACGGCTCCATGGGCTACAGATGGCCCAAGGACCACCACAGCCACGGCAAGTGGAACCTCCTCCTCCGTGAAGCGAAGACCCAGAAGAACATAAACCCGTCTCTCACGGTCCTCGACCACAAGGAAGACGCCATAGAGGTGAACTTCTACGAGGTCGACAAGCCCGAGAAGTACAAGAGGCAGGTGCCCGTAAGGTACGTGCAGACCAAGGAAGGCAAGGTGGCCGTAACCACGGTCTTCGACCTGAAGATCGCCCAGTGCGGCGTTGCGAGGAAGGGGCTTTCCGGCGACTACTGCAGGAACTACGACGACGAGAGGGGCTTCACCCCGGCATGGCAGGAGAGGTACACCGGCATCGGCCGCGACACCGTCATCCAGATAGCGAGGGAGTTCGCCTCCAACGCCGAGGTGACCAAGGGCCGCACGATGATCATAACCGGCGCCAGCTACAACCACTACTACCATTCCAACCTGCTGTACAGGACGGCGATGGACGCGCTTATGCTCTGCGGCTGCGTCGGAAGGAACGGCGGGGGCCTGCAGCACTACGTCGGCCAGGAAAAGCTCGCTCCGTTCGACTCCTGGGGCCAGATAGCCCATTCGCTCGACTGGTACAGGCCGCCGAGGCTCATGAACAACCCGAGCTTCTGGTACATCAACACCTCGATGTTCAAGTTCGACGGCGCGATAGCGGACTACCACAACGTCCCGGACAAGAACGCCCTCGAGTTCCAGCACACTGCCGACTACAACGTCAGGGCCGTAAGGCTCGGATGGATGCCCTGCTACCCGCAGTTCAACAAGAGCTCGATAGCGGTCTGCGAGGAGGCACAGAGGGCGGGCGCCAAGTCCGACGCCGAGATAATCGACTACGTGGTGAAGCAGCTGAAGAGCGGCTCCCTCGAGTTCGCCATGCAGGACCCGGACGCTCCCGAGAACTGGCCGAGGGTCTGGTTCATATGGAGGGGCAACGCGCTCGGCTCTTCGGCAAGGGGCCAGGAATACTTCTTCAAGTACGTCCTCGGCACCCACAACAACCTCATAGCCGAGGAAGTCGCAAAGCCCCACGTGAAGGAGATGAAGTACAGGGAGACCCCGCTCGGCAAGCTCGACCTCCTGGTCGACCTTAACATGCGTATGAACACCACTCCCACTTACTGCGACATCGTCCTTCCGACGGCCCACTGGTACGAGAAGGAGGACATCAACACCACGGAGCTCCACTCCTTCGTCCACCCGATGGGCGCGGCGGTACCGCCGAACTGGGAGGCCAAGAGCGACTGGGAGGCCTTCAAGTTCATATCCAAGAAGTTCTCCGGTATAGCGAAGAAGCACTTCCAGAAGCCAGTGAAGGACATCGTCATGTCGCCGCTCATGCACGACACGCCGGGCGAGATCGCGCAGCCCGCGCTTAACGGCGTCCAGGACTGGAAGAAGGGCGAGTGCGAGATAATCCCGGGCAAGACGACCCAGAGCTTCACCATCATCGAGAGGGACTATGCCAACGTGGACAAGATGTACACGGCCGTCGGTCCGCTCCAGAAGGGCAAGTACGGCTTCCACGGCATCATGCTCGAGGGCAAGGAACTCTACGAGGAGTACCTGAACCAGGAGCACATCGAGAAGAAGGACGTGAACGGCCAGAAGCTCATCTCCATCGAGACGGCCAAGGACGCCGCTAACTTCGTGCTCTCGTTCTCCGGCACCACCAACGGAGAGGTGTGCTTCAGACAGTGGTGGGAGGAAGAGCACCACACCGGCCTCACCAATCAGGACTACCTCGAGGCGAGGAAGCAGGCCAGGACGGTCCATCCGGGCATCAAGTACCTCATCCCGGACGACAGGGTCCACGGCCTCGCCCATGAGATGGCCAGCGGCAACAGGAACGTCTCCATGACCTACGACGACATAGTGGCGCAGCCCAAGCGGTGGCTATGCAGCCCGCTATGGACCGGCGACAACAGGCGCGGAAGGGCATACGGCACCTGGACCATCCAGACCGAGCAGCTCGTGCCCTGGAGGACGCTCACCGGACGTCAGCACTTCTACCTCGACCACCCGGTCTACCTGGACTTCGGCGAGGCCCTTTCGACCTCCAAGTACAGGCTGAACCCGGCCAAGATGAACGAGGTCGAGAAGTCCGACAGGACCGACGCCCTCCACCTGAACTACATCACACCGCACGGCAAGTGGCAGATACACTCGACCCACTACGACAACCTCAGGATGCTCACCCTGTCCAGGGGAGGCAACTCCATCTGGATTAACGACAGGGACGCCGAGAGCGTGGGCATAAAGGACAACGACTGGGTCGAGGCCTACAACGACAACGGTGTATATGTAGCGCGTGCCGTCGTCAGCGCCAGGATCCCCTCGGGCAGCAGCTTCGCCTACCATTCACAGGAAAGAACCGTGAACATACCGAAGGCGGAGCAGAGGAACAAGATCAGGGGCGGGTTCCACAACTCTCTCACCAGGCAGAGGCTCAAGCCCCAGCTCATGACCGGCGGGTACGGGCAGTTCTCCTACGGCTTCAACGCCTGGGGGCCGATACCCATCATCAGGGACACTACGGTCCTGGTGAGAAAAATGAGAAACCAGGAGGTGAAGTGGTAATATGGATCTCAGAGCGCAGCTTTCAATGAGCTTTCATATGGATAAATGTATCGGCTGCCACACCTGCAGCGTGTCCTGCAAGAACGTATGGACGTCCCGCAGGGGAGCCGAGTACATGTGGTGGAACAACGTCGAGACCAAGCCCGGCGCCGGCTACCCCCTCACCTGGGAAGACCAGGAGAGGTACAGGGGCGGCTGGGAGGTCTCCGGCGGCAACCTGAGGCTCAAGCTACTCAAGGGCCCCGGCAAGATACGGACGCTGGCGAACATATTCTTCCAGCCCAACCTGCCGACGATCGACGACTACTACGAGCCGTTCACCTATGACTATCAGCACCTCTTCAACGCGCCGGCCGGAGACGACCAGCCCGTTGCGAGGCCCAAGTCGCTCATCACCGGCGACTTCATGGAAAAGATAATCATGGGCCCGAACTGGGACGACGACATGGGCGGCTCGCCGCTCTACGCGGCGAACGACCCGAACCTCAAGGGGTTGTCGGAGTCGCAGAAGGAGATGCTCACGAAGTTCCACAAGCTCTTCTTCTTCTACCTCCCGAGGATATGCAACCACTGCCTCAACCCGGCCTGCGTGGCCTCCTGCCCCTCCGGCGCCATCTACAAGAGGGGCGAGGACGGCATAGTCCTTATCGACCAGGACACCTGCCGCGCCTGGAGGTTCTGCGTGAGCGCCTGCCCGTACAAGAAGCCCTACTACAACTGGGCCAACGGGAAGAGCGAGAAGTGCATATTCTGCTATCCGAGGACCGAGACCGGCCAGCCGAACGCCTGCGCGCACGCGTGCACCGGCAGGATCAGGTTCGTCGGCGTGCTCTTCTATGACGCCGACAGGATAGAGGACGTGGCGAAGACCCCGGACGAGAGGCTCGTGGACGCCATGAGGGACATAATCCTCGACCCGAACGACCCGAGGGTCATAGAAGAGGCCAGGAAGCAGGGCATCGACGACAACTGGCTCGTAGCGGCCCAGAACTCGCCGGCCTACAACCTCTTCAAGAAGTGGAGGATAGCGCTCCCGAACCATCCGGAGTTCAGGACCGTGCCGATGAACTTCTACATACCGCCCCTGTCTCCGGTGCTCCACAGCGCGAAGGCCGACAACGGCGGTCTCTTCGACTCCGAGTCCGTCGAGTTCTTCAATTCGATTGACAAGATGAGGGTCCCGGTAAGGTACCTTGCCAACCTCCTCTCCGCAGGCAACGAGCAGCTGGTCATCGAGTCGCTCAAGAAGCAGATGGCCGTAAGGCTCTGGGTCCGCCAGCAGAGGGTCGGAGACGTAGGCGACAGCGCCGCGAAGGCGGCCCTTTCCTCGGTGGGCCTCACGCCCGAGGAAGCGTTCGAGATCTACAAGCTCGTATCGCTCGCCACGTTCCAGGAAAGGTTCGTGATACCGGAGACCCACCGCGAGGCGCAGACCACCGTCGACCCCAGGACCATGTACGAGAAGAGGGGCACGGTCGGCTTCGGCAACAAGAGGCAGGAACTCGTATCGAGGCAGTGGTAACCTAAACGATGGTAAAGGCGAAGCATCTGTATACGCATCTGGCCGGGCTGCTTGAGTATCCCGGTGAGGATATAAAGCTCAGGACCGAGGAGTGCATCAACGCGCTCGAAGGGTTTGAGAAGTATCCTCCCGAGGCGCTCGATGAGATGAAGAAGTTCCAGAAGGACCTGGAGAGCATCCCCCTGGACGACCTCCGGGGGGTGTACTCCTACACCTTCGAGCTCACGAGCGACTTCACGCTGGACATGGGATTCCACATCTATGACGGCTTCAGGAGGTCAAGCAGCCTTGCCACCATCAAGGGCATGTACGCGCAGAACGGCTTCCCTCTCGACGATTTTTCGAAGGGCGAGCTCCCTGACCACCTCCCGGTCATCCTCTACTTCCTCGGATTCGCGGAAAACGAGGAGCTCGTAGGGGACTTCCGGGAGAGTTTCCTGATAAAGGCCATGGAGAAGCTCCAGAAAAATTTCGAGAAGAACAGGAAGAATCTCTACTGGCACCTAATTAACGCCGTTTACAGAATTATAGATAAAGACGTAAAAGGAGGCTAAGAATGGACAACGTCCTATTCGGCGTGATGCCGTACATCCTGTTGATGACGGCTATCGTCGGCGCAATCTGGAGATACAGAAGCAACAAGTACACGTGGTCTTCCCAATCGTCGCAGTTCCTCGAGAACAAGACCCTCTTTTTCGGGTCGTTCCCCTGGCACTACGGCATAATAGTGGTGCTCCTCGGCCACATAATCGGGTTCTTCATACCGAAGAGCATCCTGCTCTGGAACGCGGTGCCGCTCCGGCTCTACATACTCGAGCTCACGGCGCTCGCCTTCGGCCTTCTCGCCCTCTTCGGCCTCCTCGCCCTCATATACAGGAGGCTTACGAACAGCAGGGTAAAGGCCGTTACCTCCGGGTGGGACGTGCTGGTGCTCATCATCCTCCTCATCCAGGTCCTCACGGGCGTCGGGAACGCCGTCCTTTACAGGTGGGGCTCCAACTGGTACGCCGCCTCGGCTGTGCCCTGGATGTGGTCGGTCATAAAGCTCCAGCCTGACGTCAGCTATGTAGCGGGCCTGCCGCTCATCACCAAGGCCCACATATTCAACGCTCTTATATTCTTCGCGCTGATACCGTTCTCAAGGCTCGCGCACTTCGTGGTCATAAACCCCTACAAGTACCTCGTGAGGCCCTACCAGGTCGTACGGTGGTACAGGCGGGGCGGACCGACCGTGAACGTGGTGCAGTACAAGTAGCATCGGGGCGGGCGGGCAGAGATGCCCGCCCGCTTTTTTTAGGAAAGCCCGCGCAAGCACTTCTCATAATACTTTTCCGATGCGCTTCTTTTGTTCTGAAATTCGATAAAGGAGAATCTGCATGTCGAAGATAGCAAGATGGGAGCCGGAAAACGAACAATTCTGGCGAGAAACAGGCAGCAAGATAGGATGGACCACCTGCGGCATAACGACATTTTCGCTCATTTTTTCGTTCGCAACGTGGTTTGTCATGAGCGCCGTTGTCGTGCGCCTTCCGAACATAGGATTCGAGTTCACGATAATGGAACGCTTCTGGCTCGCCGCGATACCGGGGCTCGCCTCCGGCATATTGAGGCTGATCCACTCATACTTCATTCCCGTCCTTGGTACAAGACCCGTCGTCAGCATCGCAACCATAATAAAGCTTTTACCTATGGTATGGCTCGGCTTTGCGGTCCAGGACCTCAACACCTCGTGGTCCACCTTCATGATAATCGGCTTCCTGAGCGGCATGGGCGGCGGCGACTTCTCCTCGTACATGCCCTCGACCAGCATCTTCTTCCCTAAGAGGCTCCAGGGCCTCGCGCTGGGCATACAGGCAGGCATCGGCAACTTCGGCGTGAGCGTCGTCCAGTTCGTGACCCCCTGGATAGTGGGTTTCTCCCTGGTCGGCGGCGCCTATGGCGCACCGCAGCTCTTTACCAAGATCGACATAATCAAGGACGTCGCTGTCACAAAGGACGATTCTGGAGTGGTGACCGACATCGTCTATAAAAACCCGGTCTTTGCGAGCGCGGTGCTGGTGACAAAGAACGAAAGCGGGTTGGTCAGCGACGTAGTGGTCCAGGAGACCGATGCCACCAGGAACATGCAGGTAGACATAAAGAGGAACGAGGCGGGTGTCGTGACCGACCTGACCCTCAAGAAGGTCATAAAGAAGGACATGTGGGTCCAGAACGCCGCGTTCTGGTACGTGCCGTTCCTTATAGTCGCCTTTATCTTGAGCGTCATATTCCTGAAATCGATCGACCCGGCGGCCCTCGGGTTCAAGGGAGGCAACTTTGCCAAGCAGTTCGAGATACTGAGCCGCAAAAACAGGGCTCTTACGCATACATGGAACTGCACCATAACCTACATAGGCTCATTCGGTTCATTCTCCGGCTTCGCTGCCGCGTTCCCCATAATGATACAAGTCATTTACGGCGGCTTTGACGGAGCCCCGGACCCGCTCAAGTACGCCTTTTTCGGCCCGCTCATCGGCGGGCTTTCCCGCGCCCTTTTTGGCGGCCTCTTCGATAAGATAGGCGGCAGCAAGGGCATGTTCTGGTGCTTTATCGGCCAGATAATCGGCTGCGTGGCCCTCATATTCGGCGGCTACCTTACGCCGACCGGCCTTGAGCAGTTCCCGGCTTTTGTCTACATAATGCTCTGGATATTCCTCATGACGGGCATAAACAACGCCGCGACCTTCAGGCAGTACCCGATAGTCTTCGCGTACTCGCCCGCAAAGGGAGCGCAGATGCTCGGCTGGACCGGAGCATGGGCGGCCTTCGGACCGTTCATATTCACATCGCTCATCGGTATGTCCATTACCAAGACCGGGAGCGCCATACCGTTCTTTGCCGGCGCGGCGATTTACTACGCTTACGCCAACTTCCTTAACTGGTACTATTATACGAGGAAGGGCTCGGAGAGGCACGACTGGGGAACCAAGGGCGGCACCTGGTGGGACACTGCCAAGTCGTCCTGGACCGGCGGGCAGTAAAGCACCGGTCAGGCGGCAGAATTCAATTCCGCCGCGGTCGTACCTGGCCGCAAGCTGCAATCCAACATGGGGGAGGAAGCCCTCCCCCATGTTTTTTTATGCTCTTTTTCCACGCACCCTGATTTTCGCTATGCCTGCATCATTTTGTATATGGTAAAATAAGAACCATAAGGAACAGGAGGTCAGCAGAATGGGTTCTCTTGATATGGCGTTGACCATAGGAGGCATCGCTTACGGCATCGTCCTGATACTGGCGACCTTCATAAACAACAAGACGCTGGAGGCCTTCAGGCTCGACGCCCTTGTCATGCGTAACCCCACGGAGTCGACCAGGGGCATCAACCTTGTGGCCGGACTTGCGTTTATCGGTTATAACGTCTATACAATCTTCTGGTAAGCCGGTTTCAACCTGCTCTTACTGAAAATGGGCATTCTCATGGAAAGGCCCTGCCTCGAAGCGAAGAGACCTCCTGCGGCGTATCCTGCCCTTGCCTGATTTTCCAAGCAGTCTTGCCCGTTTGACGCCCCGGGGTCGCTCCGATATAATTCCAATGGATGCATTTTCCTTAAAAATTTAAAAACGGAGGTTTCCATGAGCAAGTACGACAGGCTGGACCGTTTCGGGGTGATGGATATCGACAAGGAGGAATACGAGCGCAAGCAGGCCTACGTCATCAAGAACTGCAAATGCCCGAGTTGCCCCACCTTCGTTCCAGGAGACGCGCTTACCGGGTACTGTTTCCCCTCGATAGGCACAAGCGACAACATCAAGGCCGAAAAGGACTGCATCTGCAACACATGCCCGGTATACAAGGAATACGAGCTGAACCATACTTTTTACTGTACCAGGTGCTCACAGGTATGCCAGGCTCTCAAGATAGAGGGCGCGGCTGCCCACGGGAACTGAGCAACGCAATTATAAGCCTTCAATCAGGGGCTTCGTTTATACTCGTTATGCTCCCGGCCCCACTTTCAGAGGGGCCGGGAGGGAATAGCGGGGCTTCGTTCATGCCCAGCCTCTTTGTACGGACGCGGCCCGGGCATATGCCGGCCTGCACCCCCTGTGGACGATTTTCCTTTAATTCCCGGGATTTGCCGTTTAGTATGGACAAGGCCGCTCGGGTTGTAGTAAGATAAGTTACACCCAAAAAACAGGGAAAAAATCAATGCTGAGGAGAGTTGTAAATGGAGATCACCACCCCGGAACAGGCTAATGCAGAAATAAAGAAGTGGCTCGAGGAAAACCATCACGACGTCAAGGAAATAAAAGACGAGAACGCCGTTTTCCATTTTGAAATCGACTACCCGCTCGGCTCCATGAAGAAGCAGAGGGTGCTCCAGCCCAAGGAGTTCCCCGGACTTATCGTGGTCCTGAACGGTGTGAGCATAGCCAACGAGCACATGGAGAAGCTGAAGGGCATGAACACCAACGACAGGGAAGCCTTCTACGGCGAGATACGGAAGGACCTCCTCTTCCTCCAGAACAGCTACGACCTCAACATAGACGAGGCCGGCGTGGCGAAACAGGTGCAGTTCTCCTACGAATTCTACTACGACGCGCTCACAAAGTCCAAGCTCTATGACGCGCTCTTGCTGAACCACAGGACCCTTCTTTACATCATTACGAAGTTCAACGACGAATTCGGAATGCCCGTAATGCCCTCGACAAAAGGCGACGTAGGGCACGCCTGAGCCTGAACGGGGTTCCCCGAGACCCGGAGGTCCATATGGATCCGCAGATATTCGAGATTAAATACGAGTGCCAGCACAAGTCCTGCTACGTGAACTGCAGGGAGGGCATCATAAGCATTGAAGAGGACCTCTTCAAGGAGCTTTCAGCCGCCTTCCCCGAGGAGGGCATATTCAGGAGCCCCAGGGGCGCCTGCAGGATGGGTTTTTCACAGCCGTTCAAGGTCGTAAGGCTCCAGAGGCTCGGAGAGGGGCCGATAGAGGAGGCCCCGTCGGCCCTGGACCCCTCGGATAACCCGCTCCTTATCCTTGTCGATGAGCACAAGGCCATAAACAGGAGCCTCGAAAAGGTCGAGGAGCACATAAAGAAACGCGACCTGGACGCCCTCTGGGTGTCCACGAAGGAGCTTGAGAACGACCTGGTCCTCCACTCAGGCATCAAGGAGGAGGAGGTCCTCTTCACCATGAGCAAGGGGCTCCTGCCCTTCGGCGAAACGCTGGTGGACATAATCAAGGAGGAGCACAGGGAGATTATATCGCTCCTCCATAACTTCAGGGAGGCGCTCGAGATAAACGAGCTGAACGACGGGATCATCGACTCCGTGATAGTGAGCCTCAGGGGTCACATAAGGAAAGAGGACCAGGAGTTCTTCGAGATCGTCGACAAGTGCCTTAACGACGAGATAAGGCTAAAGATCACCCTAGCCATGCGCGAGGTGGAGAGGAAGTTCGTGCGGGAAGAGGCCGGGGTCAGGAAGGCGAACCCGAAGAGGGTCGCAATACAGGCCCAGTACGACGAACAGGTCTCGGTGGTGAGGGAGGCGGGGTGCGATACCTGCTGCAGCCACTGACAACCCTTGAAAATTGATCTTTTCCCCGGACTCTGTGTCAGGCCGTGAATAAAAATGCTCACATATTATCATATATGCTCCGCTTTTTATTTCCGGCCTTACTTGATTGCGGGAAAAAACTCTAATTTTTAGAGATTGACATCGGCTAACATGGCAGCTTCAGGCCGCGAGTAGAACTCGCGGCCTTTTTTATTGGAGACAGCTTAGAGCGGTATGTGTATATAGACCACGTAGAGCCACATGCATATGAGCGAGGCGCCGAGCCAGCTCACGTACTTGAAGGCCCTTCGGTTCTTGGCATGCACTATCTTGTGCTTGAGGAATATGATGAAAAACGCCAGGGTCCAGCCCAAGAGCGACCAGAGGCTCAGGCCGAAGGTGGCGAAGGACATGACCGCGAGCACGAAGATTATGGCAAACGAGACGAAGCCATTCCCCTTGTGAATCTTCCTCTCAAGTCTGCCCTTGCCCTTCACCATCTGGAGCCCGCTAATGAAGCTCGTGGTTGCGAGCACCATTCCTATGCTGGCCAGAAGAGTAGAGATGTTCGTGAACGCCTTGAGGAGCTCTAACAAGCCTTCCATGTCATGTCCCTATTCCTTGTAAACCGCCTTGAGGATGTTCTTCTGAGCCAGGTAGGAGACTATCCCCAGGTAGATGAGCACTATCGGGAGTATCAGGAACAGGTTCGGGATGGTCGTGTTCTCCACCAGCTCGTTCCCCCTGGAGTCGCTTACCACTATGCCGTATGTGTTCCTCAGGGTCTTGTTCCAGGATATCGTGTTGTCGTTCGAGGAAAAGACCATGATCCCGTCCCACGTGTTCAGGTTTACCTCGTTCCCGGTTATCTCGTTCCTGTGCGAGTAGCTTATGAAGAAACCCTTGTCCTTGTTGAGGGTCGAGCTGTTCGACCCCACCATGTTGTCGTCGGATTTCTCCATGTAAAGGCCGTACTGCGAGTTCGAGCTGGATACGTTCCCGCTCACGACAGAGCGGCTCGTGCCGGAGAGCATTATCCCGGTCCCGTTCTTGGTGAAGACGTTCCCGGTCACTGACACATCGGACGACCCGGAGACGAGTATGCCGGCGGCTTCAGAGCCGGTGGCCGAGACCCCGGCGACCTTGACATCCGACGTATCGGATACCGTTATCGCCGGCAGTTCAGGGTCCTCCGCCTGGACAAGCACGGCTGAAGGGCCGTTTTCAGACCCGAGGTTGAGGGGCTTCCCTATGACGACGTTCTCGATGTAGATGCCGTCGCCGACGACCACGGTGTCGGAAGGCGCTGCTGCGTCCACGGCCTCCTGGATGGATTTGTAGTCGCCAGGGACATGGAGGATGGCGGCCTGAAGGCAGGCCGGCGCAAAAAGCAGGAATGCCAGAACCAAAGCAGGAAGATGTTTGCTCATATCCGCCAGAAAAGACCGCCCGCCGTCTGCCTGGGCAGGCCGTCTACGTGAATAGTCATGCCTATATACTCGGAATATAACAGAAACCTTGATGGAAGTCTATCGATTTGAAAATGGCCGGAAGCGAATTGCGGCATTTTTGAAAAACACATGCTCCGCGTCAGCCCACAGGCGGATTGGCAATCTTCTGAAACAAAAAGGGGGGCTACGCTCAATGCGTAGCCCCCCTTGATTTTCCTGGTGGAGCAGAGGGGGATCGAACCCCTGACCTCAAGACTGCCAGCCTTGCGCTCTCCCAGCTGAGCTACTGCCCCGATATCCTGTTTCCTCGAAAGGGATATATATAAATAACACTCCGGCAATTTACTGTCAATCTAAAATTCACGCGTAATGGCAGGCGCTGAAATAATGGCAGGGCCCTTACGGG
>DIDN01000087.1:0-7984 GCA_002418185.1 Deltaproteobacteria bacterium UBA5799 | reverse complement strand
ACGGGCCGGTTCGAGAAATTATATTTCTCGTCAATTTTTTAGCTTGCAATGGCATGAAAAAAATTGTATGAATACTAAACCGCACATGAGAAATGTCCCGCTAAAGAGCTCTGCGGAGTTGTATTCAAAACTTTCAAAACACAATAGGAGGTTCAGATGGGAAAGCCGTTAACCAAGTCTCAGGTCGCTGATACTATCTCCAAAAAAGTCGGTGTGACGAAGAAGCTCGCGAGCGAGATGATCAACACCCTTGCGCAGCTTTCGTACAAAGAGGCCAAGAACTCCTTTACCATACCAGGGATAGGCAAGCTCGTTCTCGTGAAGAGGAAGGCAAGGACCGGCAGGAACCCGCAGACCGGCGCTGCCATAAAGATACCGGCCAAGAGGGTCGTAAAGTTCAGGGTTGCGAAGGCCTGCAAGGACGCGGTGCTCGGAAAGTAAGCCTCTCGCAAATACTTCCATTGACGGCAAGGCCCCCCAAAAGGGGGCTTTGTTTTTATGATTCCTGCCGGAAAACCTCCGGGGCTTGAAAGTCCAGGGGTGAACGACCGCCCGAAACGAGCCTGTTTTTCGGCGAGTGGAGGCATCTTGCCTCTGTAAAAATCACTTCTCCGGTTTAAGACCTTTTCCTTCCATCTTACGCAATGCCTGGGCCGGGCCGAGGGCAGCCGATTTTCCTCCGTGCATCATGCCTTTCAGCTTTATTTTACCTCTTGTAATCCTGGATTTTATTCTGATATCATTTCAATGTTATGAAATGCCCATTTTGCAGCTTCCTTGAGGACAAGGTCATAGACTCGCGCCTTTCGCAGGACGGCAGCACCACCCGGAGGCGGAGGGAGTGCCTCGGCTGCGCCAAGAGGTTCACGACCTATGAGCGGGTCGAGGAAGCGCTCCCGCTCGTCGCGAAGAAGGACGGAAGGCGCGAGATATTCGACCGGACGAAGATACTGAACGGCATAATGAAGGCGTGCGAGAAGCGGCCCGTAAGCCTCGACGAGATAGAGAGGGCGGTGGCGCGGCTCGAGACGAGGTTCATAGATTCAGGCGAAAGGGAGATCCCGAGTTCGGCCATAGGCGAGGCGGTCATGGAGGAATTGAAGGGGCTCGACGAGGTCGCGTACGTGAGGTTCGCCTCGGTATACAGGGACTTCAGGGACATAAACGAGTTCATGCACGAATTGAAGGACCTCCTTGAAGTGAAGAAAAGGACCTGATGGCGCGGCATGAAGAGTTCATGCGCGCGGCGCTCAAGCTCGCCCGGAAAGGGCTCGGCATGACCAGCCCCAACCCCTCGGTCGGCGCGGTAATAGTCAGGAACGGCAGGGTCGTCTCCTCGGGCTGGCACCGGAAGGCGGGCCTGCCACATGCCGAGATAGAGGCCCTTTCAGGCACCCCCGAGGGCCTCAAGGACGCAGTCATGTACGTGACCCTCGAACCCTGCTGCCATCACGGCAGGACCCCGCCATGCACGGAGGCCCTGAAGCGCTCAGGGATAGGCAAGGTGGTCATCGGGGCGCTCGACCCCAACCCGCAGGTGAGCGGCAAAGGTGCAGGCGCGTTGAAGAGGGCCGGAATAGAGGTCGTCTCAGGCGTCCTCGAAGAGGAATGCATGGCCGTTAACGAGGCGTACAGGAGCTACATCCGCCGCCGCACCCCGTTTGTAACGCTCAAGCTCGCCTCCTCCCTCGACGGCCGCATCGCTACCTCCACCGGCGAGTCCAGGTGGATTACGGGGCCGCCCGCACGTAAGCGCGTCCACAGCCTCCGTTCCCTTAGCGACGCGGTGATGGTGGGGAAGAGGACCGTTGAGAGGGACGACCCCGAGCTGAGCGTAAGGCTCGCGAGGGGGAAAGACCCGGTAAGGGTGGTCCTCGACAGCGCCCTCCTGACCCCGGCCTCCGCACGGGTATACGGCGGCGTGAGGGACGGGAAGGCAAGGCTCGTCTTCTTCGTCACATCCAGGGCGTCTTCCTCGCGGGTCAAAAAGGCCCGTGAAAACGGGGCCGAGGTCATAAGGGTTGCGGCATCCGGAAAAGGGGTCTCTGTCAGGAGCGTACTCCGGGAGCTCGGAAAACGAGAGATTACGAGCGTCCTGGTCGAGGGAGGCGGCGAGCTCGCCGCCTCGCTTATCGGCGCCGGCCTGGTCGATAAATACGTGCTTTTCTACGGCCCGGTGATAATAGGGGGCGACGGAAAGCCTTCGGTCGCCTCCATCGGGGTAAAGGGGCTTGGTAAGGCCCCCAGGCTCGAAAGGGTCGTTGCCAGGGCCCTCGGCAACGGGGTGGTCGTAGAAGGCTATCCGGCCGGGAAGGAGGGGTAGGGGCGCATGTTCACCGGGATCATAGAGGACGTGGGCACGGTTAAACAGATTGAAAAAAAAGGGGCTTTTGGTAGAATAACGGTTGAGACCGCGCTTCCTCTGAGCGAGATGAGGGAAGGGGATTCCATCGCGGTCGACGGCGCCTGCCTCACGGCGTCAGGCTTTTCCGGGAACGCTTTCAGCGCCGACGTAAGCGAGGAGACCCTGAGGGTCACAACCCTGGGCGGGCTTTCCGCCGGGAGCAAGGTCAATATCGAGCGGGCGCTTACGCTTTCAAGGCCGCTTGGCGGCCACCTCGTCACCGGCCACGTGGACGGGCTCGGTTCTATCACGAAAATGGCCCGGAGCGGCGATTACCTTGACCTCGAAATATCACTCCCCGGGGAGCTCATGGCGCAGGTCGTAAAAAAAGGCTCCATAGCCGTGGACGGAATAAGCCTCACCGTAGCGGACCTCGGCCCCGGTAGCGTAAGGATAGCGGTTATCCCCCATACGCTCGGCAAAACGAGCCTCCTTTCAAGGAAAGAGGGCGCGAGGGTCAATATAGAGACCGACATAATAGGCAAGTACGTGGAGAAGTTCTTCAATAAAAAAGAGAGCCGGATAACCGAGGAGTTCCTTTCGGAGCACGGCTTCGGCAAGAAGGTCTGACGCATGTCGATAAAGAGAATAGAAGAGGCTCTAAGGCAGATAAGGGAAGGCAGGATGGTCATCCTCGTCGACGACGAGGACAGGGAGAACGAGGGCGACCTCTGCATGGCCGCCGAGATGATAACCCCCGAGGCCGTGAACTTCATGGCCAGGCACGCGCGCGGCCTCATCTGCGTAACGCTCACCGAGGAGAGGGCAGACCTTCTCGACCTCCCTCCGATGGTCGACGACAACACCTCCCTTTTCAGGACCGCCTTCACCGTCTCCGTAGACGCCCGTGAAGGCGTCACCACGGGCATTTCCGCGTCCGACAGGGCGAAGACCATACTCGCCTGCGTTGGCGAGAACGCAGGGCCCGGAGACCTCGTCCGCCCAGGGCACATTTTCCCGCTCCGGGCCAAAAACGGCGGCGTGCTCGTGCGGACAGGCCAGACAGAGGGGTCTGTTGACCTCTCCCGCCTTGCGGGACTCAAGGCAGCCGGGGTCATCTGCGAGATAATGAACGAGGACGGCAGCATGGCCCGGATGAAGGACCTGGAGGCCTTCGCGAAAGAGCACGGGCTCATGGTCGTCACCATAGCGGATATCATAGAATACAGGCTCAAGCGCGACAGGCTCGTCAAGCGCGCTGCAGAGGCCACGGTGCCCACCAGGCACGCGGGAGAGTGGACGGCAATCGCGTACACGAACGACGTCGACACCCACGAGCACCTGGCCCTGGTAAAGGGGGAGATAACTACGGAAGATCCGGTCCTGGTGCGCGTACATTCCGAGTGCCTCACAGGCGACGTCTTCGGCAGCGAACGCTGCGACTGCGGCGAGCAGTTGAAGGGCGCCATGAAGATTATCGAGAAGGAGGGGAAGGGCATACTCCTCTACATGCACCAGGAGGGCAGGGGCATAGGCCTCGTGAACAAGATAAGGGCCTACGCGCTGCAGGACAAGGGGCTCGACACGGTCGAGGCCAACGAGAAGCTGGGGTTCAAGGCGGACTTGAGGGACTACGGGATCGGCGCACAGATACTCCGCGACCTGGGCGTCGGCAAGATGCGCATAATCACGAACAACCCCAGGAAGATAAAGGGGCTCGAAGGCTTCGGCCTGGAGATAGTCGACAGGGTCCCCATTGAATCGGTGCCCCACAGCAGGAACGTCAAGTACCTGAGGGTCAAGAAGGACAAGATGGGGCACCTCATATCGAACCTCGACGCCGAAACCGATGCAGGGGCCGACGCCGGGGCCGGGCCCGTTACGTCCGAGCCGTTCAAGTAAATTCGCTCCGCCAGATATGCATTGATACCCGGCGCGGTCCGGTGTATATTAACAGGCTCCAAAGAACTCCCTAAGGAGGGTCTATGCCGCGGGTTATTGAGGGGAACCTGAGCGCCAAGGGGCTCAAGGTCGCAGTGGTCCTGGGAAGGTTCAACGACTTCATAAGCGAAAGGCTCCTCGAGGGCGCAGTCGACACGCTCCTCCGTAGCGGCGCCTCGGAAGGCGACATAGACGTGGTCAAGGTGCCGGGCTCGTTCGAGATGCCGGTTGCTGCCAAGTCCCTCGCCTCAAGCGGACGCTACGACGCCATACTCTGCCTCGGCTGCGTCATCAGGGGCGCCACCCCCCATTTCGACTACGTCGCCGGCGAAGCGGCAAAGGGCATAGCCAAGGTGGCGCTCGACTTCACCACACCCGTGGCCTTCGGCGTCGTCACGGCCGACAACCTCGAACAGGCCATAGAGCGGGCGGGCACCAAATCCGGGAACAAGGGCAGGGACGCGGCGCTCACGGCCATAGAGATGGCCAACCTCCTGAAGACCATCGGGAAAAGAAAGTAAGCGCCCGGGAATGAGCGTAAGGCGAAAGGCGCGGGAGACCGCCCTGCAGGTACTCTACAAGACCGACATCTCGGAGGGCAGGGCCGGAGAGGGCCAGCTTGAGTTCGACTCGCTTGTCGAAGGCACCGAGGCGCGGAGGTACTGCGAAGCACTTGTAAGCGGCATATCAGCGAAACGGGACGAGATAGACGCCGTAATCGAAAAGCATTCGGAAAACTGGACAGTCGAGCGCATGGCCGTGGTCGACAGGAACGTCCTCCGGATCGCCGTATACGAACTGATGTACTCTGAAGACGTGCCCTACAAGGTCGCCATAGACGAGGCCGTGGAGCTTGCGAAACTGTACGGCACAGATGAGTCCGGGGCCTTCATAAACGGCATAATAGACAAGGTCAGAAAAAGCCTGGGTAAAAAGCCCCCTGGAACATAGAGCCGACAGGCTGTTGGGGTGCTCTTGAGAGAGCCTTTTTGTAAAAAGTTTAGGGCTGTTGGATGCACAAAGGGTTCAGGTGGCTGACAGCCTCATGAACTCAAATCCGCATCCACCGGGCCTGACACTCTCTCCAAAAGACGTCCAGTTCTTCCTTAGGGGATTCCCCATTCAGGGGACCCTCTAAGGAACTAAAAGTCTTTGAAGGGGGTCTGGGGAAACCTTCTACGGAAAGTTACCCCCACTGAGCCTTTCAACAGGCCTTCCGGCCCGAGCCCCTGAGGGGCTTTTTTTAATGCGAATTGACAGGGCCTTTCAGGGCTGTATAATACATAACGAGGAGCCGCATTCCGTGAAAGTTCAGTTGCTGGACCTGGCCGCGCAGTACCGCAAGATAAGAAAAGAAGTGCTCCGGGAAGTAAAGGCAGTCTGCGATTCGCAGCATTATGTCCTTGGGAAGCATGTCTCGGCGCTTGAGTCCGAGATAGCCGCGTACTGCGGCGCGAAGTTTGCGGTGGGCGTTGCATCGGGCACAGAGGCCCTGCTCCTGGCCCTCATGGCCGCAGGGGTAAAGGCGGGCGACCGGGTCGCAACGACGCCGTTCACCTTCTTCGCGACGGCAGGGTCGATTGCGAGGCTCGGCGCTGTCCCGGTCTTCGTGGACATTGACCCGGAGACCTACAATATCGACCCCGTGAAGTTCGAGTCGCTTCTCAAAAAGCGCGGGAAGGGCGTCAAGGCGGCCATACCGGTCCATCTCTACGGCCAGTGCGCTGACATGGACCCGATAATGAAGGCCGCCCGGAAGCACGGGGTCACGGTCATAGAGGACGCCGCCCAGTCCATAGGCGCGGAATACAGGGGGAAGAGAGCTGGCTCCATAGGCCAGATGGGGTGCCTCTCGTTCTATCCCACAAAGAACCTGGGCTGCTTCGGCGACGGCGGCATGGTCACCACTAACGACCAGAAGCTCGCGGAAAAGCTCAGGATGCTCAGGGTCCACGGGAGCCGCGTCCGGTACTACCACGACGAAGTCGGCCTCAACAGCAGGCTTGACGAGATACAGGCTGCCGTCCTCCGGGTGAAACTCAAATACCTCGGTTCGTGGGCCGAGGGAAGGGCCGGGAACGCGGAGCGCTTTGACAGGCTCTTCGAAAAGGCGGCGATAAACGGGGTGATAAGCGTCCCGCGCATAAGGGACGGCAACCGCTCGGTATACAACCAGTACGTAATAAGGGTCAGGAAAAGGGACAAGCTCCGCGCCCACCTTGCGGCAATGGGCATAGGGAGCGAGATATACTACCCGCTCCCGCTCCATATGCAGAAGTGCTTCAGGGGGCTCGGGTACGGGAAAGGCGATTTCCCGGTATCCGAGGCTGCGGCAAAAGAGGTGCTTGCGCTCCCCATATACCCCGAGCTTACGCTGGCGCAGCAAAGGGCAGTGGTCGCAGGGATAGCCGGGTTTTACGACCGGGGCACAGGCGCCAGATTAAGATAAGGGAGAAGGCCAATACTTTGAAGAGGATACTCGTAACAGGCGGCGCCGGGTTCATAGGCTCGCACCTATGCGAGCGGCTCCTGAACGGCGGGAACGAGGTCATCTGCCTTGACAACTTCTTTACCGGCAGGAAGGAGAACATCGCGCACCTCGTCGACAACCCGGGCTTCGAGGTCGTCCGCCACGACGTCATCGAGCCGGTCCTCCTTGAGATAGACCAGATATACAACCTGGCCTGTCCCGCCTCCCCGGTCCATTACCAGTACAACCCCGTAAAGACGATAAAGACCAACATAATGGGCGCCCTCAACATGCTGGGCCTCGCCAAGAGGGTGAGGGCGAGGATACTCCAGGCCTCCACCTCCGAGGTCTACGGAGACCCCAAGGTCCACCCGCAGCCGGAGAGCTACTGGGGGAACGCCAACCCCATCGGTTTCAGGGCCTGCTACGACGAGGGCAAGAGGTGCGCCGAGTCGCTCATGTTCGCCTACCACAGGCAGAACGGCGTCGACATACGGGTCGTAAGGATATTCAACACCTACGGCCCCAGGATGCTGGAGAACGACGGCAGGGTCGTAAGCAACTTCATCGTCCAGGCGCTCCGCGGCAGCGAAATGACGGTCTACGGAGAAGGCTCGCAGACGCGCTCCTTCTGCTACGTCGACGACCTTGTTGACGGGCTCGTGAAGATGATGGAGAACGAGAGCGTAACTGGGCCGGTAAACCTCGGAAACCCCGGGGAGTTCACGGTCCTTGAGCTGGCCAAGATGGTAAAGAAGCTTACCTCCAGCGGCTCGGAGATCGTATTCAAGGAACTCCCCCCCGACGACCCGGTACAGAGGAGGCCCGACATCACCCTCGCCAGGGAATCCCTCGGCTGGCGGCCGCTCGTGGGCCTCGAGGACGGCCTCTTGAAATCGATAGAATACTTCAGGTCAAGGATAAGCCCCGTATCCGGACTCTCCTCGACGCAGGCAAGCCGTAAATGACCCCCCCTGGATGATGAAGCCCAGGGTGTCCGGGGCCGATTTACAGAGGCGGCATGCCCCCTCTCGCCAGAAAAGCAGGCTCGTTCGGGCGGTCGCTCATCCCAGGGCTTGAAAGCCCGGGGTTTTCCGACCGGAACCAAAATGCACCCAGATCCGTAAGCTCCGTCTCAATCCGCGCCAGGACCGGTCTTTCCTCGTAGATTCCTTACTCATCCGCACGCCTTGAATACGCGCCTCGTCTTTTCGCCGCAGGTAAAAGGG
>DIDN01000022.1 GCA_002418185.1 Deltaproteobacteria bacterium UBA5799 | reverse complement strand
AGGGTAGAACTGCTGTATGAAATAGGGGTAGAAGAAGAGCACCGCCATTGAGAGTATCAAGGCGATCCAGACTTTCTTATCCATGCTGTGGAGTCCTGTTCGGTTGTTTTTCCCTTGCGGGCGGCACCGGGTCGAACCCGCCATCGTGATAGGGATGGCACTTCAAGAGCCTTCTGGCGCCGAGGTACGACCCCTTCAGGGCGCCGTGCGCCTCTATAGAGGCCCTGGCGTATTCCGAGCAGCTCGGGTAGAACCTGCAGGAGGGCGGAAGGACCGGTGAAATAAGGGTCTTGTAAACGGAGATAAGGAATATCAGGAGTTGCTTGAGCATTTCTATCCGGAAGCCGGCCCCGGCGGGCCGAGCGCTTTTTTAAGTTCCTCCTCCACGCCTTTGAGCCCGGTTGCGTGCTCGAGGGTCCTGACAGAGACGAGTATGTCCGTGGATGCCGGAAAGAGGTCTTTGTTCTGCCTGAAGAACTCGCGTAAGAGCCTCTTCATCCTGTTCCTTTTGACCGCGCCGCCGGTTTTGGCGCTAACCGCGATCCCGAGCCTTTTCTTCCCGAGCCCGTTCGCCATCAGGTACAGGGTGAAGCTCCTGGTAGAGAGCCTTTTGCCGTCCTTCCGGACCTTTCTGAAGTCCTCGGGCCTGAGAAGCCGTTCCTCCTTCGGAAAGGAAAGCCCGGTTTTCCCTTTCATCCGCCCGGCTCCTTGTATGATTCCGGTCGGAAAAAACCGGTAGTTCCGCCGGGTGCGCTCCTGGGCTGAAAGAGGCTTCAGATCCGCTGGACGCACAAAGGGCTCAAGCGGCTGGTCGCCTGCTGCATCTTTTTCGCGCCCGGCCTGCCCGAAGTGCCGGTGGTTTCTCGGCAAGCGGGGGTATGTCGCCTCCGTGCCCCGGTCCTCGGTTACCCGGGGTTTCCTGGGTAGTCGCGCCCGGCCTACTTGCTGGCGCTTACTGTCACGGAGAGGCGCTTTCTTCCCTTGGCCCTTCTCCTTTTAATGACGGCCCTTCCGGCCTTTGTGGCCATCCTCACGAGGAACCCGTGGGTCCTGAGTCTCCTTTTATTGCTCGGCTGAAATGTCCTTTTCGGCATGGCGTGTCCCTTTTCCTGTTAGTTCTGCTGTCAGTTCGGGGTAAATAGCGGGGCAGGGCCCTGGTCAAACCATTATTTAGACACAGGGTCTACTCGAATGTCAAGCGGTTTCTGAGGTTTACGGGGCTGCCAGTAAAAGCTGCCCGTGGCGGCCCGAGGGGTCAGAGCCTCATGGGCATGATGATATAGGTGTAGTCCTCTCCTCCTGCAGGCCTTATTATGCCCGGGGAAAGAGAGTCCTTGAGATTGATGCTTACCTCTTCGTCTTTAAGCGCCTCGAGCACGTCTATGAAATACCTTGCGTTGAAGGCTATCTCTATTTCGTCTTCAGAATAGTTTATGTCGACCTCTTCGGTAGCCTCCCCTATCTCGGGGCTTGAGGACGAGAGGACCAGCCTGGAGTCGGAAAAGCCGAACTTGACGCCTTTGATCTTGTCGGTGGAGAGTATAGAGACCCTCTTCAGTGAGGCAAGAAGGTCCTCCCTTTTCGCGCTCACCTTCTTGTCGTTGTCCTTGGGGATTACTCTCCTGTAGTCCGGGAACTCGCCCTCAAGGAGCCGGACCGTGATTACCGTGTTGTCCCGCTTCATTACAGCGTTCTTCTGGCTTATGCCGAGGAAGAAGCCCCCCTCTTTTTCGTCAAGGACCTTCTTCATCTCCATTACGCCCTTTCTCGGCAGCAGCACTCCTTCTTTTTGCCCCTTGGCTATGTTGTCGCCTTCGCTCACGACGAGGGCAAGCCTGTGCCCGTCGGTTGCGACCATCTTTATCCTGCCGTCCTCCCTTTCGAGGAGGAAACCGTTTATGTTGTATCTCGTCTCGTCGGTAGAGACGGCAAAAGACGTCTTTTCTATCATGTTCCTCATGGTCTCGCCGTCAATCGGCTGCAAAGCCCCTTCATCCGGTTCCGGAAAAGAGGGGAACTCCTTTGCCGGAAGCCCCATTATGTTGAACCTCGCCTTGCCGGCCTTGAGCGTAAGCTTGTCGTCCTTGCCTGTGGATACGTCTATCTGGTCGCCGGGGAGCTCCTTTGCTATCTCGAAGACCTTGCGGGCGTTCACCGTAACTGAGCCTTCCTCGGACACGCCCGCCTGTGCCGCGTCCCTTATGAAGACCTCCAGGTCGGTAGCCATTATGGTAACCTTGCCCTTTGAGGCGTCCAGGAGCACGTTCGCGAGTATGGGCATGGTGTTCCTCTTCTCCACGATGCCCTGTATCCTCTGGAGCACCTTTATGAAGTCTGGCTTACCGATAGTGAACTTCATCCTGTTCTCCTGTGTTTGGATTTATATATTCTTATAACTTTAAAATTCTTTAGATAGTAGTAGATAGTAGTAGGGCCTGTTAAAATGTTGATATCAGCGCAAGTCCCTGAAATAAAAGCCGGAGCTGGCGCGCAAAGCTGTTCGTAAAAAAGCCGCCTCAGTAAACATTCTGCCGCCGCCGCTACTCCGTCAACAACCGGCCCGGGGTTACGAACAGAACGGGGCCTCATACGAACAGGAAAAAGGCAGGGTGTTGATAAAGCTGTCGGGACCTGCCGAAGCGTTCAAAAGCGCTACCTTATGCCGAGGTTCTGCTTGAGAGACCTCACGGCCTGCCTGACCTCCGCATTCTCCTTGACCGCCTTCTCTATTTTCTTGCAGGCGTGTATGGCCGTCGAGTGGTCCTTGCCGCCAAAGGACGAGCCTATCTCCGGGTAAGAGAAGCCGCCGTACTCCCTTGCGAGAAACATGGCAATCTGCCTCGGGAGCGCAATTTTCTGGTGCCTTCTCTTGCTCTTTAGCTCCGATGTCTTTATATCATAGAACGAGGAGACGGCCTTCTGTATTTCGTCTATGGTGAAGACCTTCTCCTCCATCTCCTTTATGAGGTTCTTGAGCGCCTCCCTGGCCATGGCAAGGTCGATCTCGCGGTTCGTAAGGCTCGATACGGCTATTATCCTGTTAAGAAAGCCCTCGAGCTCCCTTACGTTTGAGCCGCTCACCTCCGAGAGCCAGCCGGCCACGTCGTCCGGGAGCTTCACCCCCTCGGACTTCGCCTTTTTCCTGAGTATCGCTATCTTGGTCTCTGTATCGGGCGGCTGTATGTCCGCCACAAGCCCCCACTCGAAGCGCGACCTGAGCCTCTCTTCGAGGCCGTTAAGGTCCTTGGGAAACTTGTCGCTCGTCACCACTATCTGCTTGTGGTTTTCATACAGGGTGTTGAAGGTGTGGAAGAACTCCTCCTGGGTGCCTTCCTTGCCGGCCCAGAACTGTATGTCGTCGATGAGGAGCACGTCCACGTTCCTGAACCTGCTCCTGAACTCGCTCATCTTCTGGCGGCTTACATAGTTTATGAAGTCGTTCACGAAGCGCTCGGAGGTGTAATAGCAGACCTTGGCGCCGGGGCTCGCGGCGAGCACCTTGTGTCCTATGGCCTGGAGGAGGTGGGTCTTGCCGAGGCCCACGCAGCCGTAGATGAAGAGCGGGTTGTACTTGCTCCCGAGGTTTCCGGCTGCGGCCGAGCAGGCGGCATGGGCGAACTCGTTGGCCTTGCCCACGACGAAGTTTTCAAAGGTGTACTTGCCGTTGAGCGTCGAGCCGGCCTGCCTCGGCGCCTTGCCGCCTTCCTTCTCGCGCTTCTTCAGGGGGGCGGCCTGGGACTCGTCGCCGACCGACCAGGCGAGCTCAACCCCTTTCTTCGAGACCTTCCGGAGCACATCCTCCAGGAGCACGAGATAGTGCTCCTTTATCCACTCGAGGAAAAAACGGTTCGGCACTTCCAGGTCGATGCGGGAGGAGTTCCCGCCCAGCACCTTTATGGGCTTGAACCACGTGGCAATGTGCTGCGGGCTTACGTGAGTTTCTATCGTTTCAAGGCAGTTTTTCCAGATCGCTTCGGAATCCATTTGCTCCACGGGTTCCGGCAGCTCTGGATAGAGAGGGGCAAACGAGGCCAGAACGATTGCACTTCCGCCGGAAGATATTCACAGGGTTATACACAGATGTTGATAACTGGGGCCTTTTTGTAGGGAGCCAATTTATCAGAGTGGAAGGGTGATTTCAAGGGTTTTGAAGGGCAGGCGGAAAGAATTTTACGTCTCCGGGAAAACGTAAGGCAGCCAGGCGGTTAGGGCGGGCAAGGGGGCGGCTTCAAGCCGGGTCTTCATGGAAAAGGGCCCTGCGCGCCCTCCCGGGTCATGGATATAGCCCCCTTATCTGGACCGCGTCGGCCACCTTTTTTACCCCGAGCACCATGGCGGCGGTCCTCATGTCCATGCCCTTGTCCCTGGATAGCGCGAGGACCTCGTGAAAAGCCCTTTTCATAACGGCAGAAAGGCGCTCATCCACCTCGGCCTCGTCCCAGAAGAACCTCTGAAGCCCCTGGACCCATTCGAAATACGAGACGACCACCCCACCGGCATTCGCCAGTATGTCGGGTATGATGAAGACGCCCTTCGAGCCAAGGAGCTCGTCAGCTTCCGCCGTAAGGGGCGAGTTCGCGCCTTCGGCCAGGATCTTCGTCTTGACCAGGTGCGCGTTCGAGGCGTTTATCTGCCCTTCGAGTGCGGCCGGTATCAGGATGTCGGTCTCAATGGATATGAGCTCGTCGAAGGAGAGGTCCTCCGCGCCCCTGAAGCCCTGCACCGTGTCGGATGCGCGTTTATGGCGGGCGAGCTCCTTTATATCGAGCCCCTGCGGGTTGTATGCCCCGCCCTTCGAATCGGCTACCCCGATTATCCTGACCCCTGCCTCTTCGAGCATGTAAGCAGCGTTAAGCCCGACCTTGCCGAAGCCGAGCAGCGTGGCCGAGAGCCCCTCGGCCTCTGTCTCCAGGTGCTTGAGCGTCTCGAGGACGACGGTTACGAGCCCGGTCGAGGTGGCTTTGTTCCTGCCGAGCGAGCCGCCGAGGCTTACGGGCTTGCCTGTCACCACGCCCGGGACCGAATATCCCTTCATCATGGAATAGGTGTCCATCATCCAGGCCATCACCTGCTCGTCGGTATAGACGTCGGGCGCTGGTATGTCGGACTCGGGGCCAATGAATAGGCCGATTTCGTAGGTGTACCTCCTCGTGAGCCTTTCGAGCTCGCGCCTGCTCAAGACGGTCGGGTCGCAGGCAACCCCCCCTTTTGCGCCGCCGAAGGGTATGTCCACCAGGGCGCATTTCCAGGTCATGAGCGCGGCGAGCGCGGTCATCTCGTCCAGGTCGACCTTCGGGTGGAAGCGGACCCCGCCCTTTGCGGGCCCCCTCGCGAAATCGTACTGCACCCTGTAGCCGGCGAAGTTCGCAACCGACCCGTCGTCCAGCTCTACCGGGACAGAGACTATGAGCGAGCGCTTAGGGGTCCTAAGCCGTTCGTATATGGACCTGGGGAGGTTCAGGTGCCTGTTCGCCTTTTCAAGGACCAAAAGCACCTCCCCAAAAACGCCTTTATCGGCCATGACGCCCCCTTGACTCTGATGCGGGTCTGGTGTGCGCTAAAAATGGCGGAACGCGCCCCTATTCAACTATTCACCATGCTGAGGCGCCGTGTCAAGGGAGGGAGGCATGGCCTCTGTATCAAGAGGCGCCGACACGGGGGCCTCTCCTTCGTCGACTTTCTCGAAACCGGCCTGGATTGGCCCGCCTCTCTCACCCGGCCCGGGGAGCCTTTCCTCGGAGGGTGCGGGCACTGCTATCGGCGCATCCGCTCCCTGATCGCCGCTGCCCAGCCGGTACGTCCAAATGAAATATCCGGCGGCTAGTGCTGCGACGAGTATGAGGATAAACCAGAGGATAACGCTTGAAGACCCCTTTTTTGCGGGCATGCCCAATTCCACGACCTCTTTCGGGGCCGCCGTCTCTACCGGCGGAACGGGCTTCTCGGGAGCCGCCGTCTGAGCGGCCTTTTCCACAGGAGGAGCAGGGGGCGCGACAGGCGCCGCCTCTGCAGGCCTTTTCGGGGGAGCGGGCCTTGAAGGGGCCTCCACGGAAGGTTCCGGTGGCGCCGGTTCCAGTTCGTGCTCGTATTCCATCAACTCTACGCCATGCATTTCTCCGGGCGCTTCAGGGAGGTCCCTTGGCGCCGCCCCTTCTTCCGGCTTTATCGGCACGGCCCTGGGGGGCTCGTCGCCGGTCCGTTCGAGAGTCTTCGGCGTCGTGCTCTCGAAGACCGCGGCCGCCTCTTTGAGCGCTGCCGATGGGATGCCGCCGGTCTTCTCGAAAATCGCTCGGGGGTCGGGGGCGGAGAGCGCTGCACGGACGGCGGCCTCGCCGCATGCGGATTTAACCCGCGTGTCGATGACGAGGGCGGTCTCCTCCGGCGACATCTTTTCTATGGGTATGCGGATGGAAAGCCGCTCGTCGAGTTCTTTGAAGGCGGGGTCCTTGAGCTTCGTTGCAAGGCCGGGCCCTGCGGCAAGGATTACTTGGAGGGTCTTTAGCCTGGTAAGGTACTGTATGAGCTTAAGGCACCCGGGCGTTAGCGAGTCCGCGCCGTCTATTACAACGAGGCTCAAGCCGCCCTGGATCTTGTTCTGGGATACGCGCATGCCGAGGTTAAGGAGCTGGTCCTTGACGGTCCGGGTGCCGCTTCCGGAGCCCAACTCGTCGTTAAGCTCCCTGACCAAATCGATTTCCCTGGCGGGCGGCGTAAGGACGAGCGCGGCAAGGACCTTGTCGTGCGCGACCCTTTTCAGGAGTTCAAGGAGCACGGTCGTCTTCCCCGCGCCCGGCTCTCCCTCGAGGAGGACCGGGCCGGAATGCTTCCTTACGGCCTTGACGAGCAGGTCGAGCGCTCCGGACTGCGACCTTGAAAACGGCGGCTCGGGCGGGAAGCCCGCGAACGGCCCGGCCTCTTGCGGGGTGCGGCTGTTCAGCAGAAGCCTTTTGTGCTCCGAGAGCGCCTCGGTATTCCAGGGGTTCTTCGATAAAGCGGTCGAGAAGGCCGCCGCGGCCTCTTCGGCGCGGCCCCGGGCCAGAAAGACCTTTCCGAGATAGAGCCAGGCGCCGTCGAGGTCGTTATTGAGGTCTATGGATTCCTTTAAGAGCTTCTCGGCCTCGGAAATCCTTTCGGGGTCGTCGTTATAAAGGGCCCAGCCGAGCGCGGCCCAGTACTCGCCCTCTCCGGGCGAGATGGTGGTGATGTCCTTGAGCATGCCGATGGCGGCGCGGAAGTCCCTTTTCTGGAGGGCGGTTTTGGCGCGCATGAAAAGCAGCTCGGCATTGAGCTGGGAGTCGACCTGCGCCTCGGGCGCCCGCGCCTCGGGCGCCGATTCCTTGAGTTCGTAAGCCGCCTCGCCCGCCCCGTCGCCGCTCTCCACGAGGAGCCCGGTCATTATGAGCGCGAGGGCTATGGACAGGGCGCGGTGGTGGAGGAGGTCTGATGAGCCGAGCGCGTCCTCGAGCGTGCCCCCGCCGGAGAGCGACTCTATGAACCGCGTCTCCTGCAGGTTGAAACGGAAGTCGTCGAGCCTGTACGGGCCTTCGCCGTCATGGAAGGCGAGCCGCTTTCCCATGTAGGGCCCGAGCTCTTTTTTAATGTTCGATACCGGGTAGAAGCCGAGGCTTATGGCTTCGAGTATCAGCTCGGCCGGGTGGAGCGGGTTGTCGGGAAGCCCCTCGGGGATGGGCGCCCTCACATACTTGTAGGAGCCCTCCTCCCAGTCGAAAACCTTGAGGAGCCTCCTCTTCAGCTGAAGCTTGAGGAAATCGACAAGCTTCTCCTTCGTGAGGAGCCCCATGGAGATCAGCACCTCTCCGTGGCGCTTCCGGTCCCTGAGGACCGCTTCGAGCGAGCCCTCGTACTCCTTCTCGGTGATAATCCCCTCCTGCATGAGGAGCCTGCCGAGGACCTCTCCGAGCACGTTCGAGCTCGCGGCCACCGGGAGGCCGCGCCTGAAGAAGAAGCGTTTCTTTACGGGCTCCCTCATGATGTCGAGGACTGCCGTCTCGTCCTGCTTGAGGTAAATGAGGTGAAGGAGCCTCGGTAGCCCGATATCGCCGAGATCGTTTTTCATATGTCAACCGTCCTTCCCGTTCCGCGTAGCGGAAGGGGCCGTCTTGAGCCCTTCGAGCGTCTTTGAATAAAAACCCCTTACCCTTTCGGCAATGCGGGCGTAATCCTTTAGGAGCCTCTCGGCGGCATCGGGGCCTGAGTAGCCGGTCCTCCTCGCAAGCGTCGTAAGCTCCTCCGAGCCCTTAAGGAGATGGCCCTCGGGCCTGTCGTGCACGATCCGCTGCCTCGTTTCGATGAGCCGCACGAAAGACCAGGCGCCGGCGAGGAAACGGAAGTCGTCGTCGCGAATAAGCCCGCTCCTTTTGAGCCTGAGGAGCGCCTTTTGGGTGAACTGGGTCCTTAGAGAGGCGTTCCCGGAGCCGTGCCTGAGCTGAAGCGCCTGCACCAGGAACTCAATGTCGACGATTCCGCCCGCCCCGGTCTTGACATTATACCGCCCCGCGTCCTCCTTGGCAATTTCAACTTCCATCCTCTTCCTTATCCGGAGCATCTCTTCGATGTCGGCCCCGGTGAGGGGCCTGGAGTAGAGGATGTCCCAGAGGCCGGCGACGATGCCGCTGCCGAACCCGAGGTCCCCGGCAACGGCGCGTGCCCTGGTAAGGGCCTGTCTTTCCCAGACGAGCGTCGGGCCGGAGTGGTATTTGAAGAGCGCCTCTTCGGATACGACCAGCGGGCCCGCGCTCCCCGAGGGCCGGAGCCGGGCGTCCACGTTGAAGACGAAGCCCTCCCTGGTCCTTAGCGTAAGCGCGCTTATCATCCTCTGGCCGAGTTTCACGTAATACTCGTGAAGCGACAGTTCCCTGGGCCCGTCCGTCCTCTCCTGGGGATCGCCCGTGTAGACGAAGACTATATCGAGGTCGGAGCCGTAGATGAGCTCCCTGCCCCCGAGCTTCCCCATGCCCAGGACCGCGAACCTGCCGGAGGCCGGAGGCCCGCCGAAGCGCTCCTTCAGGCCGTCCCGGGCGGTCCGGAGTGCGGCCTCGAGCGCCGCCTCGGCCACGAAAGATATCTGGTTGGAGACCTGCCTGGGTGTAAGCGCCCCGCCAATGTCGTTAAGCCCTATCCTGAACAGTTCCTGGCTCTTGAGCTTCCTCAAGCCGTCGAGCACCTCCTCGTACTCCTTGCCCGACGAAGCCTCTGACATGAAGGAGCCCGCTATCTCCTCGCGCTTCTTGTAGGCGATGGAGAGCTCGTCGGAGAGCAGTATGTCGAGGCTCTCGGGGTGCTCTATGAGGTCCCGCGAGAGGAAGTCGCTCGTGCCGAAAAGGCGCATGAGCTCCTCGAGGACGGGCGGGTTTTCGTACAGGAGCGAATAGAAAGTCGTGCGCGCGCCCACGGACGAGACGAACCTTTCGAGGTGGGCGAGGCTCCTGTCCGGGTCTGGCGAGCCCGCTGCCCTCTGGAGGAACATGGGCGCGAGCTTTTGCAGGATGAGGCGGGCCTTGGCCGAGAGACGGGCGAACGGCGGGCCGTCCCTGAGGAGCCTGAGGTTCGAGTAAGCCGCCGCAGGGTCGCCGAAGCCGAGGGCGCGGAGCCTTGAGAGCGCCTCGTCTTCCGGGAGGTCGGCTGCAAAGAGGAGCCCTACCTCCTCCGGCACCTCCGGGGCCTCGCCGGACCTGTAGAAAAGCGACCTGAAGCCCTCGTGCACGATCGAGGTCACCCGCCTGTATTCGTCCCAGAACCGGGCTCCCGCCTTTTCCCCGCGCGAGGGACTAAAGCCCATCATCCTGGCGAGCCTTTCGATTGCGGCCTCGCCCGCGGGTATGGCCTGGCTCTGCCTGCCCTCGATTATCTGGATCCTGTGCTCGAGGTCGCGCAAGAATACGTACCCCGAAGACAAGCGCTCCGCCTCCTCGTCACGGACGTAGTTGCGCTCCTTGAGCTTCCCGATCGCCTTGAGGGTGTTCCTCTCCCTTATGAGCGGGTCCTTGCCCGCGTGTATGAGCTGAAGGGCCTGGCAGAAGAACTCTATCTCGCGGATGCCGCCGGCCCCGAGCTTCACGTCCACGGCGTCCGGGTTTCTCCTGAGAAGGCTCAGGTCTATCTTCTCCTTCATGGTCTTTATCTCGTCTATGGCCGTGAAGTCCAGGTACTTCCTGAAGACGAAGGGCCTTATCATGGAGAGGAATTCCTCGCCAAGCTCGCTTGAGCCGGCGACCGGCCTCGCCTTTATGAGGGCCGCCCGTTCCCAGGGCTGGCCCCAGGACTCGTAGTAGACCTCGGCGCTCCGTATGGAGTTCGCGATATCGCCGCTTCGGCCCTCGGGCCTTAAGTCGAGGTCCACCCTGAAGGCGAACCCCTCGTCCGTTACGTTCGATATGAGCCTTGTGATGAGCATCGAGACCTTGACGAAGAAGGCATGGAGGCTTATTGCCGAGCCGGGCCTGCCCTCGACGCCCAGAGTCTCGCCACGGTCGGACGAGTAGATGTAGAGTATGTCTATGTCGGACGAGAAGTTGAGCTCACGTCCGCCGAGCTTACCCATGCCTATGACCGCGAACCCCGCCTCTTTCTTCTCTCCCGTGGCGTCCTCGTACAACGGGGCGCCGAACGTCATTTTATGGGACCTGAGGGAGAAGGCAACGGCAGCTTCGAGGCACGCGGAAGCGAGGTCGGACAGCTCCCTTGTCGTCTCCTTCAGGTCCGCGGCCCTCAAGAGGTCCCTTGAGCCTATACGGAGGTATTCCTTCTGCTTGAAAAGGCGTATCTCCCTTGAGACCTCGTCGGCGGAATCAAGGCCCGAGGTCCTCTCTTCTATTTCGTTTTTAAGCGATACAGCATCGCGCGACAGCTCGAGCGCACCACCGAAGAGCCATCCGGTGTAATCGGGGTTCCGGGCCAGGATGCCCGAGAGAAACGAGGACGAGCCGCAGACAAAGAGGAGCTGCCCGAGCTCGATGTCCGAGAGCGCGCTTACGCGCTCGCCTGAGCCGGAGACCACGCCTTCAAGGTTGTTGAGGGCCGCATCAGGCGAGGGCGCCTGAAGCGAAAGTCTCAAGAGAGCGTCCAGGCGGGCAGAGAGCGGGCCCCGTGAAAGGAGCTTCAGGTTCCTGAGCGCCCCCATGCCGTCTGCATAGCCGAGGGAGGCGAGATCGAGAGCGGCTTCCTTTTCAGCCTTGCCAAGCAAGTCGTTTGCCATGTGTGGGATGATAAGGCATCGCGTCGTAAAAGGCAATATCCCTCCGAGCCGGAAACGGGCCATGTAAACCCGCCTCTTTCTTGACAAAACGACGGGGCGCGCCTACATTATAATGGAATTGGCCGGAGGGCGGCCATACATACGCCTTTCCGGGAGGAAGGGGAAAAGGAGCGGAGGACATGAGGCTCGACAGGTTCACGATAAAGTCGCAGGAAGCGCTGCAGGACGCCCAGAAGCTGGCAGAAACCATGGAGCAGCAGGAGGTGTCGCCCGAGCACCTCCTCCTCTCGTTCCTTTCGCAGGAGGGCGGCATAGTGCCGCCGCTCCTGCAGAGGATAGGCGTCAATACGAGGCTCTTGAAGGGCCAGCTCGAGGACGCCATGAAGCGGTTCCCCAGGGTCTACGGAGCGGGCGGGGAGGTCTATCTCTCCCAGAGGCTCAAGGGCGTGCTTGATGCGGCCATGAAAGAAGCCAGGGACATGAAGGACGAGTTCGTCTCGGTCGAGCACCTTTTCCTGGCCGTGGCCGGAGAGAAAACCGGCGAGGCCTCCCGGATCCTCGCCTCCCACGGCGCGACCAGGGACTCGATAATGAAGGCCCTCAGCTCCATAAGGGGCACACAGCGCGTGACCGACCAGATGCCCGAGGAGAAGTACCAGGCGGTCTCCAAGTACACGAGGGACCTTGTCGAGCTTGCGCGCTCCAATAAGCTCGACCCGGTGATAGGCAGGGACGAGGAGATAAGGCGCGTCATCCAGGTCCTTTCGAGGAGGACCAAGAACAACCCGGTCCTCATAGGGGAGGCCGGGGTGGGGAAGACCGCCATAGTGGAAGGCCTCGCCCAGAGGATAGTCGCGGGAGACGTGCCCGAGACCCTGAAGAACAAGAGGCTCCTTGCCCTCGACCTCGGCTCGCTCATAGCCGGCACGAAGTACAGGGGCGAGTTCGAGGACAGGTTGAAGGCGCTCCTCAGGGAGATAACCGAGTCCCAGGGCGACATAGTGCTCTTCATAGACGAGCTCCATACCCTCGTCGGCGCGGGCGCGGCAGAGGGGGCGATGGACGCGTCCAACATGCTCAAGCCCGCGCTCGCCCGCGGCGAGCTCAGGTGCGTGGGCGCCACCACCCTTGACGAGTACAGGAAGCACATAGAAAAGGACGCCGCGCTCGAAAGGCGGTTCCAGCCCGTGCAGGTCAAGGAGCCCACGGTCGAGGACACTATCGCCATCTTGAGGGGGCTTAAGGAGCGCTACGAGATACATCACGGCGTAAGGATAACCGACCCTGCCATAATAGCCGCCGCGGTCCTCTCGAACCGGTACATAGCCGACAGGTTCCTGCCGGACAAGGCCATAGACCTTGTTGACGAGGCCGCCTCCCGCTTGAGGATCGAGATAGACTCCATGCCCACGGAGATAGACTCCATACAGAGAAAGGTAATACAGCTCGAGATAGAGAAGCAGGCCCTTTCCAAGGAAACCGACAGGTCGTCCCTCGAAAGGCTCGAAAAGATCGAGAAGGAGCTTTCCGGGCTCAAGGAGGAGAGCACGGTCCTCAAGGCGCACTGGCAGCGCGAAAAGGACATAATAGGCCGGATCCGCGATTCAAGGAAGAAGGTCGAGGAGGTGAAGATACAGGCTGCCCAGGCCGAGAGGACCGGGGAGCTCGGAAAGGCCGCGGAACTCAAGTACGGCAGGCTCTCCGAGCTTCAGAAGCAGCTCGAAGCCGACCAGGCCGAGCTCTCTAACCTCCAGGACGGCCAGAAGATGCTCAAGGAGGAGGTCGGCGCCGAGGACATAGCCGAGGTCGTCTCCAGGTGGACCGGCATACCCGTGGCCAGGATGATGGAGGCCGAAAAGGAGAAACTCCTCAAGATGGAGGAGGGACTGAGAAGGAGGGTCGTCGGCCAGGACGCTGCCCTGAAGTCAGTGTCCGACGCGGTAAGGAGGGCAAGGGCCGGCCTCCAGGACGCAATGAGGCCCATAGGCTCGTTCATCTTCCTCGGCCCAACCGGCGTGGGGAAGACCGAGACGGCAAGGGCCCTCGCGGAGTTCCTCTTCGACGACGAGCGGGCCATCGTCAGGATAGACATGAGCGAGTTCATGGAGAAGCACTCCATAGCGAGGCTCATCGGCGCCCCCCCGGGGTATGTGGGATACGAGGAAGGCGGATACCTTACCGAGGCCGTAAGGAGAAGGCCCTATTCGGTCATACTCTTCGACGAGATAGAGAAGGCGCACCCCGAGGTCTTCAACCTCCTGCTCCAGATACTCGATGACGGCAGGCTCACCGACGGGCACGGGAGGACCGTGGACTTCAAGAACACGGTCATCATCATGACATCCAACATCGGGAGCCAGTACATAACCGAGCTCGGCGAGTCCGAGTACGAGGAGATAAGGAGGAGGGTCATGGAGGTGCTCCGGGCGACCTTCAAGCCCGAGTTCCTTAACAGGATAGACGACATCATCATATTCCACCCCCTTACCAGGGAGCACATGAAGGCCGTAGTGGAGATACAGATTCTGGCCCTTGAAAGGGTGCTTCGGGACAAGAGCGTGGAGATAGAGCTCACCCCTGCCGCAAGGGAGTATTTCGCGGACAAGGGATACGACCCGGTCTACGGGGCCAGGTCGCTCAAGAGGCTCATCCAGAAGGAGGTCCAGGACGCGCTGGCCCTCAAGTTCCTCGAAGGGGAGTTCGGCGAGGGCGACAGGGTCCTCATAGACTACCGGGACGGCAGGCTCGTCCTTGAAAAGGACGGCAGCGCCCCTGGGGCCAGCACAGAGCAGCGGTCCATCGGCGCGGCGGGCCGCCCCTGAGAGCGGCCTTCAGCCCGTCTGTTTCCTTGACAAATGCTTGATTATAAAATAAATTAGGATTTATGAGTTTTTTCTCGCCGGTCAGCTCCGGGCTCTGAACCGAGGTGTGCTTCCGTGGCCCTTAAAAAGAAAGACCCCTTCAAGGACCTCCTCTTCCTCCAGGAGAGGATGAGCCGCATATTCGACGAGACGCTCCTTAAATACAAGACTTCAGGGGGAAATCACTGGTACCCCCCGGTCGACATATACGAGACAGAGGACTTCCTGGTGTTAAAGGCCGAGCTCCCGGGGGTCGAGCCCGGCAACGTGAGCGTCGAGGCGAGCGAAAATACGCTCACCATCAAGGGGGAAAGGAAGTTCGAGAAGGACCTCAAGGAGGAGAACTACTTCAGGATGGAGAGGTTCTACGGCAGTTTCCAGAGGGCCTTCAGCCTGCCTTACACAGTGGAAAGTAGCGACATAAAAGCGAATTTTCAGGACGGCGTATTGAGAATCACCGTCCCCAAGCCGAAGGACATCGGGCCCGGGAGCATCAGGATAAAGGTGCAGTAGAAAAGAAAGGGCGGCGGTGCCAAGTGGAAGAGAACGGCGAAAAGAACGTGGAAATCAATAAAGAAGGAGAAGAGGGCGGGAAAAAGAACGCCCAGCTCCCGGCGCTGGACTTCTCCGCGTTCATACTCTCGCTCTCTACTTCGGCCCTCATGAACCTCGGGCTTGTCGAGAACCCGGTCACCAAAAAGACCGAAAAGGAGCCCGAGGTGGCGAAGCAGACGATAGAGCTTATCGCTCTATTGAGGGAAAAGACGAACGGAAACCTCACGGAAGAGGAAGCGAAGCTCATGGACGAGGTCCTCCATGAACTCCGCCTCTGGTATGTGAAACTGGCCTCATAGACCCCGGGTCGCACCTGACCGGCGCTTCGAAAGACCCCAGGATTTCCAAATTAGGAGCACCAATGGACGAAAAGAAAAAAGGTTTCGGGCTGAAGACAATCGTGCTTGTCGCCTTTATCTCGGTAATCGCGGGCGTGATGATCACGGCCCGTTTCGATATGACCGACACCACCACGGCCCAGAACTTCTGGCAGGACGCGGACTCGAGCCCGCTGGTGACAGGGGCCGTGCCCAATAACTTCGTGGAGCTCGCAAAGAAGCTCTCCCCGATGGTCGTGAACATATCGACCACCCAGGTGATGAAGGAGAGGCCCACCATGCCGTTCCCCGAGTTCAGGGGTGGCCCCTTCGAGGAGTTCTTCGGAGACGACTTCAGGAGGTTCTTCGAGGAGCCGCCCGGAGGGGAGATGAAGCGCCAGAGCCTGGGCTCGGGCTTCATACTCAACTCCGAAGGATACATACTCACCAACTTCCACGTTATCGAGAATGCCACCGAGATAATCGTCACTCTCTCCGAGGACAAGAAGGAATACAAGGCGACTGTGGTGGGCCAGGACCAGAAGCTCGACATCGCCCTCATAAGGATAAAACCCGAGGAGAAGCTCCCGATTGCCGTACTTGGCGACTCGGACGAGCTCCAGATAGGGGAGTGGGTGCTCGCCATAGGGAACCCCTTCGGCCTCGGCGGCACTGTCACCGCCGGAATAGTGAGCCAGAAGGGGAGGGTAATCGGAGCCGGCCCGTACGACAACTTCCTCCAGACTGACGCGTCCATCAACCCCGGTAACTCCGGCGGCCCTCTTTTCAACACGAATGGCGAGGTCGTTGGCATAAACACGGCTATCGTGGCCGGCGGCCAGGGCATCGGCTTCGCTACACCCATTAACATGGTGAAGGAGGTGCTCCTGCAGCTCAAGGAAACGGGCAGGGTGACCAGGGGCTGGATAGGCGTGAGCATACAGGATCTCACTCCCGAGCTCGCAAAGTCGTTCGGGGTCAAGGAGGCGAGGGGGGTGCTTATCTCTTCGGTCAACCCCAACGAGCCGGCGGACCAGGCGGGCCTGAAGGCCGGGGACATCATCATATCCTTCGACGGCAGGCAGGTGAACGAGCTGAGCGACCTGCCGAGGGTGGTCGCCACCACTCCCCCGGGCAAGAACGCGGAAGTGAAGGTCCTCCGGGACGGCAAGGAGCGGGTATTCTTCGTGAAGGTGGGGACCAAGGTCGATGAGGACATTGACGAGCCTGCGGCAAACCAGGATAACGGCTCTCCGGACAAGAGGCTCGGAATCTCGGCGCAGCCCATAACCCCGGAGATAGCCAAGCGGCTCGGCAAAAAGGAGACGGACGGGGTCATAATAAGCTCCGTAAAGCCCGACAGCGCCGCTTCCGAAGCGGGTCTGAAGAGGGGAGACCTCGTAAAGGAAATTGACAGGAAGCCCATAAGGGGCATGGCCGATTACAGCAGGGCTCTCAACGAGGCGGAAAAGAACGATATCGTACTCTTCCTTGTCGAGAGGGGCGGCAATACGATTTACGTTATCGTGAAGCCCCGGAAATAAACACCTCACGCAAGCAGCCGGGTATCTTTCAGACGGCCCCTCCCATATCAGGCGGGAGGGACAGAGGGGAGGGTAAGATATCCCGCCCCCTCCCGGCCTTCCCCTGAAAGGGAGAAGAAAGCCGCTGCAGGCGTTCAACATCCTGGACTTAAACGGCGGCGATGAAGGGAATAAGCAGAGTGGCTGGATATCTTCTGGCCCTTACCGGGGCAAGCGGCGCCGCTTACGGACTCAAGATAGCGAATGAGCTTCTTTCAAGGGGAGACGACGTGGAGCTCGTCATCTCCCCTTCGGGTTATATAATTCTGAAAGAGGAGCTGGGGATAGAGTGCACTGAGGCGGACGCGGCTTCGCGCCTTATCCATTTCCTCGAAAAAAAAGGGTGCCCGGCCAAGGGGCGCTTGAGGCTCATCCCGCATAACGACCTGGCCGCCTCTGCCGCGAGCGGCTCATCCCTCGTAAAGGCCATGATAGTCTGCCCGTGCTCAATGGGCACCCTCGCAAGGATAGCGTCCGGGGTCTCCGGCAACCTCATCGAGCGGGCCGCCGACTGCATGTTGAAGGAGCGGCGGCCGCTGGTGCTCGTGCCGAGGGAAACCCCCTTGAGCACGATACATCTGCAGAACATGCTCAGGCTCTCAAAGGCCGGGGCAGTTATCCTCCCGGCAATGCCCGCGTTCTACCACAAGCCTTCCAGCGTCGAAGAGATGGTCGATTTCGTAGCGGGAAAGGTGCTGGACGTCCTCGGAGTCGAGAATAACCTCTTCAAACGGTGGAAAAAGGAGGGGGATTAGCTTATAATCCCCGCGTCTGTCGAGGTGAGGAGCTTTTTCCGGAAGCTTCTGTCTGAAGATTTTTGCTGTCATTCTGAGCGAAGCGAAGAATCTCGGCTTATAGACCAGCTCGGTAGAATCAATAACGAGCCTCCTGGCAACAAACGGGGTATATTCAAAAATAATTAAACCGCGCCAAAAGCGCGGATTCAGATTTCGAGGTATGAGAAAGTGCTCGATGTAAAATTTCTGAGGGAGAACCTCGAAGAGGTCGAAAAGAGGCTCAAGACAAGAGGGGGCGCAATAGACCTCTCAGGCTTCAGGGATCTCGATACACGTAGAAGGAGGCTTCTTACCGAGGCCGAGGCCCTCCGGGCCAGGAGGAACGCCGTCTCCGAAGAGGTGGGGAAGCTCAAGAGGGAGAAGAAGGACGCGTCACATCTTGTGGCCGAGATGCAGGAAGAAGGCGCTAAGCTCAAGGCCCTTGAGGCAGAGGCAACAGGTGTCGATGAGGAGCTTAATAACTTCCTTCTCGGCGTGCCGAACGTGCCGCACCCTTCCGTGCCTGTTGGAAAGGACTCGACCGACAACCCGGTCATAAGAAAATGGGGCGAGCGGCCTGACTTCAAATTCTCCCCCCTTGAGCATACTGATGTGGGAGAGGCGCTCGGCATACTCGATTTCGAGCGGGCCGGGAAGATATCCGGGGCGCGGTTCTCGCTTCTCGTGGGCGCGGGCGCGCTCCTTGAGCGGGCGCTCATAAATTTCATGCTCGACCTCCATACAAGGGAGCACGGATATACCGAGGTGCTACCGCCTTTCATGGTGAAGAGCGCGGCCTTGCTTGGCACAGGGCAGCTCCCGAAGTTCAGGGAAGACCTCTTCAAGGTGGAGGGCTCGGACCACTTCCTCATACCCACGGCAGAGGTCCCTGTTACGAACATCTACTACGACGAGATAATCGACGAGGAAAGGCTTCCCGTAAGCTACGCGGCCTATACCCCCTGCTTCAGGAGCGAAGCGGGCTCTTACGGGAAGGACGTAAAGGGGCTCATACGCCAGCACCAGTTCGAGAAGGTAGAGCTTGTGAAGTTCTCGCACCCGGACGCTTCGTATGACGAGCTTGAGAGGCTGACCAACAACGCCGAAGAGGTACTTAAGAGGCTCGGCCTCGCTTATCAGGTTGTGGCGCTCTGCACCGGGGACATGGGCTTTGCGTCCGCCAAGACCTATGACCTTGAGGTGTGGCTGCCGGGACAGGGCAAATACAGGGAGATTTCGAGCTGCTCGAACTTCGAGGACTTCCAGGCGAGGCGCGCGAACATCCGCTTCCGCCCCAAAGGCGGAAAGCCCAGGTTCGTGCACACATTGAACGGGAGCGGCCTTGCCGTGGGCCGCACCCTCGTTGCGATACTCGAAAATTACCAGCAGGAGGACGGAAGCGTCATCGTGCCAGAGGCGCTAAGGCCTTACATGGGGGGCCTTGAAAAGATAGTGAAAAAGAGTTAATTTATAAGAAAGTTTCTGTCATTCTGAGCGCAGCGAAGAATCTCAAAACTCACGCGCTCAGAAATGAAAACAAACCGGCATCAACACCTTTCCAGCACCATCCCCGCCAGATGACACCGGAGGGTTAGGCTAATGGTAAGTCACCGGTCTTGAAAACCGGCGGGCTAACGCCCTTGGGGGTTCGAGTCCCTCACCCTCCGCCAAAGTTTATTTAGAAAATGTATAAATAGCAAGAAAATTTCTGTTAGAAACAATGATAATCAAGAAATACTTGACAAAAAATAAAATTCATGTTAAGAAAACTAGGTTTAACAACTTCTGAGAAGAGTCCAAATGTAATGAATATCATACAACCCACTACTCGTAGCAATAGATCCACCCCGAATGTTGTGTTGGCTCCTCATCCAGAAGATAGGGTCAAATATGTTGAACTTTCTGCTCATCCCGATATAATAAGAAAGTTCATGGACCTTTCTCTAAATGCCAAAATAGGAGAATATTGCGGGCTAGTTCATGGCAATGTAGAAGAAGCTAATCCCACATGTGATATGCAAGGGACAAATGGATTGCTTGATTCCTTTGCTCTATTCAAAGGTCTTAAAAGACCTTTTAAGGATACTGGTCACGATGGTGAAATTTATATCTATATTACAAATCCTAAACATACCTACATTTATCCGGAAAAAGACCGATATAGTGTCGTAGGACCTACTCGGCTATCGCAGCCTATAGATTCTGTTTTTGCAACTTATGTTTCTTTTAAAGAGGATAAAACCTCTGGGATCATTTTAGATTGGGAATGGGTTTTAGCTGATAAAAGATGTAATACTTTACCGGCGTTTTATGATGTGCGCTATGATGAGCGAATATGGTAATGGAGGTGGAGAAAATGGGCACATTTTTTGAAGATTTGATAAGTTCTTCAGGAATAAAAGAAGTCAGGAGTGAAATAAATTTTACGCCTGCAGCCCGTTATTTTCCTGAAATGGATGTCTTAACCTATCTTAATGAAGACTGCTCGTACAGGGCTGATCGGGTAGATAAATTTTTGACGGTTCTTTGGCATCCTTATGAAAAAAAGTTGGTAGGAATTAAACTTAAAGGATTTAAGTTTTTTTTCGAGCGTCTTAAATCAATTCTTGCGGTTGAATTAGGAGAGAAAGAATTTTTTTCCTTAATAGCTGCAATTGAGCTTGTAATGACTAGCGGGCTCGCGACAGAAATAATGAATTCTGTAGAATACGAGCGTAGGAAGGAAATGTATTTCCGAGCTATTGAGCTTGCGAAGCGAGAGAATGTGAGGATAGAATACGGAGAACTCTTAGCCGCTTAATAAAAATTCCAAAGAGGTGGCTCGTCTCCTTCTAACCCCTCCTGCTAACCCCTCCTGCAGTTTGGGAGGGGTTTTTGCTTTTAAATATCTCAGCCGGGTAGATACCGTTTTGCCGGTCAAGCCTAAAATGAAGCCAGTTGAGGATTGAAGCCTCGTAGGGTGGCCTCCGCCCACCATTTCCGTTTCCTCATCGCGCCTCCTCTCTCATCCACTGCTCTGTATCTACCCACCCTATTCTGTCAAAACCCACCGATAGCCCTTAAAGTCCTTTTTACAAGTTTTCCGTTCCTTAAACAAAACACTCCCCGTTTAAAAATAAATAAAGTTTATTTACCGGCAGGCGATATGAAATAGTTGAAGACTATTTCATCAAAGGAGGCCTGCCTTGCGCATATCATGCCCGGAGTGCCGATTTGAAAAGGACATCGACCCTCAGACGCTGAAATTCCAGACGACCACTGCGACCTGCCCGAAATGCAGCCACAAGTTCCACATCTCCAAGCCCGAACCGGAAAAGAAGGAGGAGCGCACGGTCCCTCTCGAAGCCAATGCAATGAAAGAGAACGCGGCAGGGAAGGGAACGGCCGTACAGGCCCCGGGTGCAAAGGTAATTCCGCTCCCCGGCGCGAAACCCAGGCAGCCGGCACCTGCGCAGAAGGTCTCCTTCCACGGAAAAAGCCTTACCCTGCTCCGGCTTTATGTCGTAAGTAATCTCCTTTCTGTCCTTACCCTGGGCGTCTACCACTTCTGGGGCAAGGTAAAGATCAGAAAATACCTGTACGGCTCAACCGAAATCTTCGGCGAGAGGCTTAGCTTCTCCGGCACCGGGAAGGAGCTTTTCTTAGGCTGGCTCAAGGCGATGCTTATAATCGCCGTGGTCTTGAGCGTACCCAACGCGCTCGCGTCATTCGTGCACCCGGCCTTCGGACTGCTCATAATCCCGATAATGTTCGCGTTGCTCCCGGCCGTTTTGGTCGGGGCCTGGAGGTATAAGCTCAGCCGCACCCACTGGCACGGCGCGAGTTTTTCATTCTCCGGCACCGCGAAGGAGTTCATGAAGATACATATCAAAGGCACGCTCCTTTCGCTCGTCACGCTCGGCCTTTACGGGCCGTATTTCCATGCGGAGAAAGAGAGGTTCTGGCGCGGAAACAGCAACTTCGGGACCGGCTCCTTCAGCTATGACGGCAAAGCCGGTGACATAAGAAAGGACTTCCTCAAAGCCTGGCTCCTTACCATACCGACCCTCGGCCTCTGCTGGCTATGGTACTCGGCCAAGGTCGCCCGCTATGACTGGCAGCACACGAATTTCGGCAGCCTTCGCTTCAGCTTCGACGCGACCGGCAGGCAGCTCTTTTCCTTTTTGGCCGGGAATATGCTTCTGCTCTTTCTCTCATTCGGCCTCGCGTATCCCTGGGTCGTAGTCCGCGGCATCAATTACTTTTCCAGGCACATGGCAATGAAGGGCGAGATCGACTTCGCCGGGATCGCGCACGCGCCCCAGAGCGCAAAGGCGGTCGGCGAAGGGCTTGCAGGCGTCCTCGACATCGATGTTGCCATGTAAGCGGATAAATGAAGCTCTTCTGGAAAGCGCATTACTATGACGGCAAGACCGCCGAAAGGCACGAGGTCGAGCTAACGGTCTCGCCCGAGAGCCTGTCCGTAAAGGGTGAAGGCTTCGCGGCAACATGGCCCCTTAGCGAGACCGGGCAGACGCAGGGCTTCAATAAGGGAGAGCCGGTCAGGCTCGAGCGGGGGCGCGAGGCCATAGTCGTAGACGACCCCGAGTTCATCAGGTGCCTCTGCGAGGTCGCGCCCGGGCACCGGAAGAGGTTCGCCGGGCCTGAGAGGACGCGGAAAACCCTCTTCATAATACCCGCGGCGCTTGCCCTTACCGCGCTGATCGTGGCAGGCGTATACTTCTGGGCCATTCCGAAATCCACCGCGTACGCGGCGCAAAAGGTCCCGCCATCGGTCGAGGACAGGCTTGGCCAGTCCATGATAAAGGGCATTACGGACGCCGTCCCGCAGTGCGAATCACCTGAGCTGGCGGAAGCTGCGGAAACGATACTCAAGCGGCTTGAGGCGGCTGCGCCCGGGCACCCGTACGAGTTCAGGGTATATGCCCTGGAAAGCCCGGCGGTTAACGCCCTCGCGGCGCCCGGCGGCCACATAGTCCTCTTTTCCGGCCTTATCGAATCAATGGAAACGCCAGAAGAGCTCGCAGGTGTGATGGCGCACGAGATGCAGCACATCCTCCTGAAGCACTCGACGCAGAGCATGCTCCGGGAGCTTTCGACCGGGCTCCTTCTTGCGGCGGCCTTCGGAGACTTCAACGGCATCTCGAGCGCGGCAGGCACCCTGGGTAGCCTTAGCTACAGTAGAGAGTTCGAGGACGAGGCCGACCGCCTCGGGGCCGACCTTCTCGTCGAGTCGGGAACAGACCCGCAAGGCCTGATAACTTTTTTCGAACGCCTGTGGGAATGCGAATGCAAAAAGAAAAAGAGCAGGGCGGAAACACTGTTGAGTTATCTCTCGACGCACCCTTCGACACTGGCGAGGATCGAGAGCCTGAAGGCGCACCTTGAGACGAGGCCCGCAACTGAGAAATTCGAGCCGCTTCTGCCGGAAACTGACTGGGAGAAGGTGAAATCATCGTGCTCGCAAATCGAGACTGAAAAGGAACACTCGGAGCAGGGAAAAGCAGGGTAGCATGGGTCTGTCTAACAATACGTAAATCAAGCAGCGTTGATTTCCCTCAAATCCTCACACTTTCCTTCACCGACGGTTTTCAGAGGGCACCTGCCTCCGATTATATTATAAGCTTTGAAAGGCTGAAGAGGGCGCTTGAATTCCGCTTTGAAGAATAATAAAGTTAAGGGTATGGCTTACATCGTAAAAGAAGCGGACTTCAGGGCAATGGCAGCTCACGTGCTGGACAGCCTCCCCGACGAGTTCAGGAATCGCATGGCTAACGTCGTCGTGGTCGTTGAGGACTACCCGTCCGAAGATGACGCTGAGAGCGCCGGGGTCCCGCGCGAAGGACTCTTCGGGCTCTTTCACGGCATATCCCGTTTTGAGCAGGAGTGGTGCGGCGGCGCAACAGGCCAGCTTCCAGAAAGGATTGTGCTCTATAAGCGGAATATAGAGTCCGCCTGTTTCACGAAAGAGGATCTCCTCGAAGAGATACGCCTGACCGTCCTCCACGAGATAGGCCATTACTTCGGCCTGAGCGAGGAAGACATGGAGAAGTACGAAAAGGGATGAATATGATTGACTCGCAAAAGGCAGGCTGCTCCCTTCACCTTATAACTTCTCATCATCACGTCAACCTGTAATTCACCTCCAAGCACGACACTGCTCTAAACCATCCAATGCTAATCAACGGATGCAAAAGCCAGTGCGGTTTGCAGAAAGAGGTTATTATATTGGGCACGCAGGTCACCCATGGACGCATATCGGCCTACAAAGCCCACTTGAGGGCAAAGGGGGTGGCCGCAGCCGCGATAAACTCGCAGCGCGGCGTCCTGTGCCATGCCTTCAAGAAGGCAATCCGCGAATGGGAGTGGGTAAAGGAAAACCCTGTCGAGAAGGTATCAAGGGAGAAGGTCAGGAACGAACGCGACAGGTGGCTTACTCTGGAAGATGAAAATAGGCTCATTGACGCTTGCGTGATTTACGCGACCGGCAAGGAGAGAACGTCCAGATTCCCCGTTACTGGCTTCAGGAGATAGTGATTTTCGACCTGAATACCGGAATGAGGATGGACGAGCTACTTTCCCTGGAGTGGCCGCATGCCGAATTTTCAACCAAAAATGGACAGATTTAGCACTCCGGGTTGGGGTTAAACCAGCCCGCAACTCACCGCAAAAAGACGCCTTTTTGCTGCCAGCCAATCATTTTTCTAATCATTCTCGAAAAATTCCGCCGCATTCTGATACCCCACTAAAAGGATAAACTCCTGAGATATACTTATAAAAAGGGAGGGGATTATCCAGTGCCAGAATATTGGAAAAAGAGTAAGGAGGACCTGATCAGGCTTCTGGAGGACCTTCAGGAAAAACTTAGAGGCATTGAGGCTGAAGGCGATCCCAGGCGTCTTCTGCATGAGCTCCAGGTCCATCAGGTCGAGCTCGAGATGCAAAATCGAGAGCTCAGGGAGTCCCGCGCTGAGATCGAGGAGGCACGGGACAGGTACGCTGAACTTTATGACTTCGCCCCCACAGGGTACGCAACACTTGATGAACGAGGAGCGGTCCTTGAGATCAACCTTGCCGGTGCGGCCATGCTTGGCCAGGAGCGCGGCCGTATCGTCGGCTTCCCTTTCAGAAATTTCGTCCTGCAGAGCGACGGTAAAATATTCTACGAACATCTCCGGCGCTGCAGGGAAACAAGGAGAAGGATATATGACGTAATAACCCTTCTGAAAAGAACCGGAGAGCGAGTGCACGCCGAATTGCAGAGCGTGGCTGCAGAAGACGTAACTACGGGGAAAAGCGTCATAAGGACAGCCCTTATCGACATCACCGAACGCAGGAAGACCGAGCAGCGCCTCCAGGAGTTGGCGTTGGCCATCGAGCAGAGCCCCAGCATGGTACTCATAGGCGCGATAGACGGCAGTATCGAATATTCCAATCCCAGATTTATGGAAATTACAGGATATGAGCATAGCGAGGTCGTCGGGATGAACATCAGTATCCTGAAATGCCCCGTGCACTCCGACGCATTCTATAATCAGATATGGAGTGTTGTGGCCGCCGGCAATGTGTGGCGCGGAGACATGTGCATCACGAGAAAAGACGGCAGCTCCTTCTGGCAGCTGGCCTCGATCGCCCCGCTCAGGGTCTTTGGCGCAAAAGTTACGCATTTTATCCATGTCGAGATCGACGACACGGAGCGAAGAAAGGCAGAAGCTGCGCTCGCCGAGGAAAAGGAACGCCTTTCCGTGATCCTGCAAAGCATAGGGGAAGGCGTGATAACTCTGGATAATGAAGGTCGCGTATCATTCATCAATAAGGAAGGTGAACGGATTACGGGTTGGCCGCGGGAAGAGGTCCTAGGCAGGCACTTGTCTGAGATCATGAACCTTGTCCGTGAAAGAGACCGGATGCGCTACGACGACCCGGCGAGAGTCTTTTTGCAGATGAGTGAAGACGCCGGCGCGTTCGAAAGACTGATGCTCATAGCCAGAAACGGACAGGAAAAGACCATCGCGGGCGAAATGGAATTGATCAGGAGCAACGATAACCGCGTCGCAGGGATGGTCCTGGTTTTTCGAGACGTCACAGAGCAGAGCAAGTTTGCTGATGAACTCTTGAAAATACAGAAGCTCGAATCCGTCACCGTCCTGTCAAGAGGATTGGCAGCTGAATTCAACAGGCTACTGAATCTGCTAAAAGGGAATATCGAGCTTGCGGTCGATTCGATTCCGCCCGGAGACGCCCGGGTGAGATTGCGCGAGGCTGAAAAGATCATAAATATGACACGGGACCTCTCCCATCAGCTTATGACATTTTCTTCCGGAAAGGGACCCGTCAAGGAGCCCTTATACCTGGACAGGATGCTGAGGGAGATCACGGATTTTGTTCTATCCGACACTCCGGTAACATACGAAATTTCAATTCCGGAGGACCTCTGGTTTGTCGATGCTGACGAGGAGCAGATCGGACAGGTCTTTCGCAATGTGCTTTTGAACGCCGTCCAGTCGATGCCGGAAGGGGGCAGAATCCGGATAGAATGCGAAAACATACAATCAGATGAAAGCTCGAAATACCAGCTTGCAAGGGGCAGGTATGAAAGGATCTCAATTAAGGACACCGGAAGCGGGATAGCCAGGGAGCTTTTGCCTAAAATATTCGACCCCTTTTTTACCACAAAGGAAAAAGGCCGTGGACTCGGACTTACAATCGCCCATTCCATAATCAGGAAACATGGAGGAGTTATCACGGTAGAATCCACCCCGGGCGCCGGAACAACCGTCAATATATTCCTGCCCGCACCCGAACGGCATCAGCGTAAGCCGGCTGCATAAAATATATTTTTTAACTTGCAGAGAGTAGTTTCTTCAAGATAATATGAAAATATTCAATTAAAATTTGTCCTGTTTGCATACGCTGGGGCCGCCTAAAAGGGATTTTGATGAAAAATAAAAAGAAGGCTCCTCCAAAGAAGCATACAGGGAAGTCCGGGAAAACAGTCAGGGCTGCCCGAAAAAAAGCTGATACGCAAGCCACCAGTCGCAAATCCAGTATCATTTTACCGCCAAAAGCCCGGAAACCACCCGCCGTCAAAAACAACTCACAACCTGAAACAAAAAGTCCCGAAAAAACCGGTTCAAATGCCGCCTCAATCCCGGTTGTAGCCATCGGAGCGTCTGCAGGAGGGCTGGAAGCCCTCAACAAGCTCTTCAGCGCCCTGTCGCCGAATACCAGGATGGCGTTCGTCATTATCCAGCACCTGGACCCAAAGCATACAAGCATGCTTCCGGAGCTGATCGGAAGGGTGACGGCCATGCCGGTTATGGAAGCCGAGGATAATTCGCCGGTATTGCCAAACCATGTTTATGTAATTCCTCCCGGGAAGAGCATGGCGATTTTGCGGGGCAGGCTCCATCTTGTGCCTGTCGAGAAGGTCCGCGGGCAGCATATGCCCATAGATTATTTTTTTACATCCCTTGCCGAAGACCAGGGCGGCAATTCGATTGGCGTAGTCCTTTCTGGCTCGGCGTCTGACGGAGCCAGGGGGGTAAGGGTTATCAAGGCCGAGGGAGGCATCGTTATAGCCCAGGACGAGAAGTCGTCGAAATATTTCTCGATGCCGTCAAGCGCCATTGAGACAGGGTGCGTTGATCTTGTCCTGCCGCCAGAATCCATAGCCGCCGAACTGAACAAGATAAGCAGGCACCCGCTGGCCGCGGCAGGCAAGACGATAGAGGCAATGAGCGACGCTGCGCTTCTTGACAAGATATTCATAAGGCTGCGGGACTTTTCAGGGGTCGATTTCTCGCAGTACAAGAAGACGACCATCCTACGCCGGATAAAGCGCAGGATGGTCCTCCATAAGATAGAGCGGATAGAGCATTACCTTCGCTACCTTCTCGAAAACCCGTCCGAGTCCAAGGCCCTGTACCAGGATATCCTGATAAGCGTCACCAGCTTCTTCCGCGACCCGGAATCCTTTCAGGCGCTGAAGGAAAAGGTATTTTCAGCCGTCTTGAAAAACAGAAGAGCCGATGACCCGATAAGGGTCTGGGTCCCCGGTTGCGCAACCGGAGAAGAGGCATACTCTATAGCCATGTGCCTTACGGAGACGCTTGGAGACAGGCCGGCCGCTGTCCAGATATTTGCAACCGATATCGATGAAAGGGCCCTGGAGAAAGCGCGGGCAGGCGTCTACGAGGAGAATATCGCCGCCGAAGTCTCCCCGGAGCGGTTAAGGCGGTTTTTCCTGAAAGTCGAGGGAGGCTATCACATAAATAAATCAATACGCGATTTATGCGTATTCGCCAGGCAGAATGTGTTCAAGGACCCGCCCTTTTCAAGGCTTGACCTCATCAGCTGCAGGAACCTGCTTATTTATGTCGAGCAAGAGCTTCAGAAAAAGATTTTGAGCATATTTCATTACGGGCTCAAGCCGGACGGCTTTCTGATGCTGGGCACTTCCGAGTCGATAGGCGGCTCGGCTGATCTCTTTGCCGTAGTCGACCGGAAATTCAAGATCTACTCCAGGAAGACCGTCAGGGTCAGGCCTGAGATCGATTTTTCCAAAAGGCCGGCAATCGGCGAGCCTCCACCCGCTGAAAAAAAGCAGGGTAAAGAGACATGGGTGGGGCAGGACCTGAAATATGCCGTAGACCGCATAATCGTCGAGCGTTACGGGCTTGCGGGGGTCGTCGTCAATGAAGACCTGCAGGTACTCCAGTTCCACGGGCGCACTGGTCCATACATTGAGCACAAACCCGGGATGGCCGACCTCAATTTGCTGAAGCTGGCCAAAGAGGGGCTCCTGTTTGACCTGCGCGCCGCAGTCGAAAAATCAAAGAAGGAAGGCAAGCTCGTCAGAAAGGAAGGGGTCCGCGTAAGGCAGGACGATATGACAAAAGAAGTCGATATCGAGGTCGTCCCCCTCAAGCAGATAAGCACCAGGGAGCGTTATTTTCTCGTTCTGTTCCAGGAGTCGAGGCCGGCGAAACGCGGTAAATCCGCAAAGGCCGTGCGCGCGCACCGGCCACACAGGGAAGAGGACGAATTGACGGAGGTCAAAAGGGAGCTCACTGCAACAAGAGAGTATTTACAGACTGTAATAGATGAGCGGGAGACTACCAATGAAGAGCTTAAGTCCGCGAATGAGGAGATACTTTCCAGCAACGAGGAGCTCCAGTCGACCAACGAGGAGCTTGAGACGGCAAAGGAGGAACTGCAGTCCACGAACGAGGAGCTGTCTACCGTAAACGAAGAGCTTGAAAACAGGAATAACGAGCTCGTGCAGGTAAATAACGACCTGCTTAACCTGTTTTCAAGCGCGAACCTTCCCATAGTAATGCTGGATATGTCAATGAACATGCGGCGGTTTACGCCCGCTACTGAAAAGGTGTTGAACCTTATACCATCCGATGCCGGGCGTCCAATAGGCCATATCAAACCCAAAGTCGAGGTCCCTGACCTCGAACAGTTGATTCGGAACGTCATCCGTACGGGCCTGCCGGAGAGAAAAGAGGTCATGGGCTCGGAAGGGCGCTGGTATTCCATGCAGATAACCGCATATAAGACTGTCGAAGAAAGGGTCGAGGGCGCCATATTGCTGTTTGTCGACATAACTGAAATTAAAACCAGCCACGAGGCCGAGCTGGACTCACTCAGCCTTACAAGGATGCTGTTGGATAAGATCTCAGTCATCGTGCACGATTCCAACGATGCGATATTCGCGCAGGACCTGGATGGCAGAATACTTTCCTGGAATATCGGAGCGGAACGCATTTATGGATACTCAGAATCCGAAGCCGTAGGCAAGGACGCGGCGGCCCTGATTTCCGAGCCTGAGCGCAAAGAAAATGACGCGATGATGAAACGCCTTCTCGACGGCGCCGAGGTAAGGTCTTTCAGGACCAGGCATCGCTCAAAGGACGGCAAGCTCATCGAGGTTTCCCTGACGGCAACCGTGCTTAGAGACGAGCATGGAAACGTCGTGTCTTTTATTTTCACCATCCGGGAGCTGCCCGCCGCCCCCTGACCTTTAGGGTTCCATCACCGGGAGGGAATATGCCGTCCTACGAGAAAATGACGAGGAACGAGCTTATCGGCCTGCTTGAGAGCAGTGGCGCGGAGCCGGTCGTCGACACGGCAAGGCTTCTTAACGACCTTCAGGTCCATCAGGCCGAACTTGAGATGCAGAACCAGGAACTCAAGTCGACGCAGCAACGGCTCGAGGAGTCGCGCGACAGGTATGCCGACCTGTACGATTTTGCCCCGGTGGGATACATGACCCTCGATGCAAACGGCTGCATCAGGGAGGTCAACCTCACGGGCGCATCCATGTTAGGCGTCGAGCGCTCCCGCCTTTCGGGGTTCCACATAACCAGTTATATTGACGACGAAAGCATTGCCGCTTTTAGAAAATACCTTGCCCAGTGCGCCAAAACCAACCAGAGCGACATAGTGGAGATCCGTCTGTCGTCCGGTTCAGGCCACACGCCCGTGCAGGTCATGATAATGCCTATCACGGACGCGGACGGCGCCTCCTTCCGGATAGCCATTACCGACATTACGCGTATAAAGGCTGCGGAAGAGGAAAAATCCGCCATACAGCGTCAGTTCATGCAGTCGCAAAAAATGGAAACTATCGGAAAACTTGCAAGCGGCATAGCCCACGATTTTAACAATCTGATGACTGTTATTTCCTCATACTGCGGCCTCGCCATGCGGGAGAAAAGTCCAGCTCTAATAAGCGATTATCTCGAACAGATACGCGTATCCACTGACAGGGCCAGGAACCTGACAAGGCAACTGCTCATTTTCAGCTGCAATCAACCTACAGAGATAAGCGCACTTGACATCAATGGCGTAATCACCGGCATGATCGATATGCTGCGCCGGCTCATCAGTGAAGTCATTACAATAGAGACTGATCTGGAAACAGGCCTATCGCCGGCGCTGGCTGATAAGGGAAGCATTGAGCAGCTGATAATGAACATAGTCATCAATGCCAGAGACTCCATGCCAAAAGGCGGGAAAATCATAATAAGGACCGCAAATGCCCATATGGGCCACAGACAACGAACGGCCACCCATGAATTCCGGTCAGGTAATTTCATCAGCCTTTCTATCGAAGACAGCGGGACAGGCATGAAAAAAGAAGTCCTGCAGCGCATTTTCGAGCCTTTTTATACCACAAAGAGGGTGGGCGAGGGGATTGGGCTTGGCCTGGCGGTCGTCCATAGCATAATCAAACAGCATAATGGGTGGCTGGACGTTACGAGCGAGCCCGGACATGGCACAATCTTCAGGGCTTATCTGCCGGCATCCCCGGAAGCGGCAAAAATAATGCTGCCAAAGGTCATGCAGGCGGAGTGCGATGGTAACGGGGAGAGGATTTTGCTCATCGAAGACGAAGAAAATCTCCGCAAAAGCCTTTCATTGGTACTAACAAAAAAATGCTACTCGGTTTTCGAGGCAAGCAATGCTCAAGAGGCAATCGAGATATTCGAAAGGGAGAACGGAAATTTTCACCTGGTCTTCAGCGATATCATCCTACAAGACAAAAATGGCATCGATCTCATTCTGGAGATGCTTTCCAAGAGGCCGCAGCTGAAAGTGCTCTTTACAAGCGGATACCTGGATATCGAATCTCAATGGTCCGTAATACGGGAAAAGGGCTTTAAGTTCCTGCAAAAGCCTTACGAGTTATCCGAAATACTCAGGGAGATACGTGCGTGCTTGACTCCGGACCTGGCTTGAGAGGATATGGAAGCGCAAGGAGTCATGCGCAAACCGGGACATGTATTTTGGATAGTGCGGGCTGGACTCCACCAGTTGACAGGAGGGTTAGTCTGACAACAGCATGCGCCAGCGTTATACTGTTTTGTTTAGCGTCCACGTCCAAATAAACTAAACCCCTTGAAATCAAGGGGTTTAGTTTGGCTCCCCGCCTTTCCCGCAGTACTAATCGCCCAAAGGTAGCCGAGCCTGAGGTCTGGTTCCGAGTTGTTAATGTAACTCCGCGAGATGACGAGTTTTTTCAGGAGCAGACCGTGGAGGTCACCCTCGGCCCCAAGGGAGTGTTCGAGAAAGGAAACGTCGGGGTCATAAAGTGGAGGGCAGCGATTGGCGGGGTGGTTAACTCCTTATTGACGCAGCCTGCCAGAAACCAAAAAATCCCCAAGTTGCCAATGGTGGCAGAGCTTCTCAGGAAGGCGCTGGAGTGGCAGGAACTTCTCAATAACGGAAGTGGGACTACGCAAGCAAAGATAGCCAGTCGCGAGGGCTTCTCGCGTCCTCGCGTAACTCAGATAATGGACCTTCTTAATCTCCCGTCGGATATCCAGAAGTATATCCTTTCCATGCCGGAGACCATCAGGAAGCCGGTGGTCACGGAGCGATCGCTTAGACCCATCATTAAGCTGGGAGATCCGGCGGAACAGCTCGCGGCGTTTAAGAGCCTGTCTGCGAGCGAGTAGTCCTCGGAAGCCTCCCCTCCCCGATATACCTTGATTTTTAATGTAAAATCACTAAAATTAAACATAACTTGCGGATTCCTCGGGTGATTGTGGGCTGGCTATGAATAAAGAAATAAAAATAAATACCCCGCAGGAAAAGGTAGCGGAGTTTTGCAGGAAGCAGCATATAAGGAAGCTTTCCTTTTTCGGCTCCGTTCTCAGGGAGGATTTCAGCCCGGAAAGCGATGATGTGGACGTGTTGGTCGATTTTATCCCCGGCATGGGACCAGGCTTTTTTGGGCTCTCGCACATGGAGCTTGAGCTATCGGATATCCTTGGTCGGAAAGTGGACTTACGCACCCCTAACGAGCTCAGCAGGTATTTCAGAGACGAGGTCGTCTCCAGCGCCCGGACAGAGTATGCGGAAAGATGACCTCACACATAGGCATATGAGGAAATAAGAAATGGCGAAATCACTTACAATTGAGAGAAGCAGGCAGAAGGAGCTTGAGGAGATAAAAAAACTTAACCCGTCAGAAAAACTCGATCTGGCTGCAAAGCTTTCTGATTTTTGCCTTGATCTTTTGAAAGCAGGCAAGGAGGCAAAAAATAGTGTCTCTGGCAAAAAGCCTTAAGGGAGTAGCCAAGGTACTCGCTAAATTAAAGAAGCAAAGGATTATAACCGGGTATGCGCTTGTTGGCGGACTCTCAGTTTCAACTTGGGGCCTGCCTCGCGCAACAAAGGATATTGACCTTCTCGTTTCCCTGCCTTCCGTCCATGACCTAAATGCATTCGCTGATGCTCTCAAGGAGCTTGGATTGAGCCCCGAGATATTCAGGGGCGGTCAGCTGGACCCGGTGCCTTGTCTTATCAAGATCATTCATAATGATGTGCCGGTTGATTTGCTTATCACGACCAGGAAGTGGGAAGATGAAGCTATAACAGATGCTGTTGAAATCGATTACCACGGTACAAAGGTGCCGGTCATCAGGATTGAGTATCTCATTGCAATGAAGCTTAAGGCAGGCGGTCCAAGAGATATTCTCGATGCTAAAGAGCTGCTTGAGATCGGCAGGGCCGATTTCACTCTGCTTTCAGAGCTGGCAAAACGGCTCAGGGTCGATAAGAAATTGGAGAAAATGAGGCGCGGATAGGAACAGGAATCTCATCCGGATTTGAGAGCCGATGTTCGCCTCCCTTAATCAGAGAGAGGTCGTCTCCAGCGCCCTGATAATGCGATAATCAGCAGGCCAAGTTTCTGAGCGGGTGGCAGGGGGTTCTGATAAGCACCTCAGGAGAGGCAACAAGCCGTGGCCATAGCTTCCAGAAAACACATCCACGTCACCTGCGCGATCATAGAACAAGACGGTCGTATCCTGGCTGCCCAGCGAAGCTCTGCCATGAGCCTTCCGCTCAAGTGGGAATTCCCCGGAGGCAAGATAAATGACGGCGAGTCACCGCAGGAATGCCTGCGGCGTGAAATTGTTGAGGAGTTGGGCGTACGCATAAGCGTGGGTCGCCTGCTGCCGTCACACACCCATGATTATGCTGTCTTTACAGTAACACTCCATCCTTTCATCTGTGCCATCGAGTCCGGGCAGATTACCCCGCATGAACATGCTGCCATCGTCTGGCTGACCCCCGAAGAGTTGCCATCTCTGGATTGGGCCGAGGCGGATCTGCCGGTAATGGAGACATATCTTTCAATCAGGGCTGTTGAACGATGAAGCAACCTGCACACGGGATTTACGAAGCCCTGATAGATGAATCTCTCCGCGATGCGCTCGAGCAGCATCCTGAGCTCAGGTCAGTTTTCGGCAAGATAGACCCTGAAGAGCAGCCATCCCGTTATTCTGTTTTTGTTGCGAAGGTGCTTGAGCAGGCATTACGTGAAGAGTCTGATCCGGAAAAGCGTTTTGCCTTGTGCAACAGGATTCTTGAGCAGGTATCAACCGAGCCTGACAGAGGACACCTTGGTAAGCATCGGCTTGTCGCGAAACAGAAGGCCGTGCTTCTGGAAATCACTCCCCCGAATTACGGCACATCCGGCATCCCCAGGCCCCATACGCCTATGGTCGAAAGCAGTCTTTTTACCGGCGCTCCAAGGGAGCCGCAACTTGCCCATGAACTTCAGCAAGAGATGCGTTCCTCTGATGAGGTGGACATCCTGGTTTCGTTCATAAAATGGGCAGGGCTTCGCCTTCTCATGCCGGCATTTGAAGACTTACGCGACCGCCATGTACCTGTGCGACTGATCACGACGTCCTATATGGGAGCGTCAGACTCGCCGGCCGTAGAATGGCTGGCAAAGATGCCGAATGTCCGGGTTCGCGTCTCTTATGATACCGAGCGCACCAGGCTTCACGCCAAGGCCTATCATTTCAGGAGAAAAACAGGCTTTTCCACCGCCTACATAGGCTCGGCCAACATGTCGCATGCAGCGATTACCAGCGGGCTGGAATGGAATATCAAGGTTACAGCCCAGGACATGCCGCATATTCTCGATAAATTTTCTGTTGAGTTCGAGACATACTGGAACTCGAGGGAGTTTATTCCGTTCGACCCTGCCAATCCGACAGACTTCCGTACCGCTATTGCTCGTGCCCGTAATCCAAAAAAAGCCGGGCCGACGGTATTTTTTGACCTTCGCCCCCATCCCTTTCAGGAGCGCATCCTCGAAGCCCTTGAACGAGAGAGGGCTATGCATGGCCGGTGGAGAAACCTGGTTATCGCCGCTACCGGCACTGGAAAAACGGTCGTTGCCGCCTTTGATTTCAAACGTTTCTACGAGCAGAGGCAAAGGCAGGCCCGATTGTTGTTCGTTGCGCACCGCCAGGAGATTCTGCAGCAGGCTCATGCGACCTTCAGCAACGTACTTCGTGACCAGAATTTCGGAGAACTGCTCGTCGGCCCCTACCAGGCCAATCGACTGGAGCATCTGTTTTGCTCAGTCGGCATGCTGGCGAGCCGGCGTCTGTGGGAACAGGTGGGAAAAAACTTCTATGACTTTATCGTTGTGGATGAGACCCATCATGGGACAGCAGACAGCTACCGTCCTATCTTCACGCAGTTTGCCCCAAAGGTTCTTCTCGGCCTGACAGCCACGCCGGAAAGGATGGACGGAGACAACGTGGCTGCCGACTTCGGCAACCGCTTTGCCGCTGAGATTCGCCTGCCCGAGGCCCTGGAAGAAAAATTGCTTTGCCCTTTTCATTATTTCGGCGTTGCCGACCCCGTCGCAATCAACCAGGACAGGTTCTGGCGCAATGGCAGGTATGATGCAGCCGCGCTGGAAAAAGTCTACACCGGTGCGCACATTTTGGCGCGGCAGCGCATTGACGCAATTCTTAAGGCCCTTGACCGTTACGAACCCGACCGTGAAGCGATCAAGGGGATCGGCTTCTGCGTTTCCATCAAGCACGCCATGTTCATGGCTGAAATGTTCAGCAAGCAAGGCATCCCTTCAGGGGCATTCGTGTCAGGCGTGGACGATGCTCGATGCCAGGAGTTGCTGGCTCAACTAAAAGATGGTCGACTTACGTTCCTCTTTACTGTTGACAAGCTCAGCGAGGGTGTCGACGTCCCAGAGGTGAACACGGTCCTATTTCTACGACCCACGGAGAGCCTGACCATATTTCTCCAGCAGTTGGGGAGGGGGCTGCGGCACGCTCCAGGTAAAGACTGTCTCATGGTACTCGACTTTGTCGGCCAGGCGCATAGGCGTTACAGGATTGATACCAAGCTGAAGGCCTTATTACCTCGTCACCGCTTCCCCATCGACCGTGAGGTCGAACTCGATTTTCCTCATCTTCCGGCCGGCTGCTCCATTCAGCTCGATCGTCTCTCGCGACAGTATGTCCTCGAAAACATCAGGGAGAATCTCGGCAGACTGGCTGTTCAGGTACCAGAGCGGATTCAAACCTTCACAAGCGAAACGGGCCAGGAGTTGACCTTTGGAAATTTCGTGAGATACCACGATTACGAGCCCGAGAGGCTTCTTGCGAGTGAAACATGGTCAGGGTGGAAGGCTAGGGCGCAAAAGGCACCCATACCGACAGACCCGGATATTGCCCGGCTCAAAAAGGCACTTATCAGGGTGGCATCTGTCAGTGGTCCAAGGGAAATCGCTTTACTGCGCAAGGTTACGAGCAGAATAGCCAGGCGTGCCATTGCAGATGCTCTTAAGCTCGCCGGAAATTCTGCCATATCGGTGTATTATCGCCTCTGGGCCGATAAAGGCGGCAATTTAGGGATAACGTCTCTTGAAGACGCGTTTGTGCGGCTCTCCCGAAACCCTTCAATTCTTTCAGACCTGGATGAAATCCTTGCGTGGTCTGAGGAAGATACGCCAGTCAGCGGTATGATTCCCGACCTCCCTTTTGCCTGTCCATTCGAATTGCACGCTCAATACGGCAGCGTGGACATTCTGGCTGCCTCAGGACAGGCAACCCTCGATTCAGCGGGGCAGAGAGGAGTCGGGGTTTTTCATTTTCCGAACATCAAGGCGTATGCCCTTCTGGTCACTTATCAGAAAACAGAGCGCGAGTTCTCACCAAGCACAATGTACGCCGACTATCCTGTCAGCCGCGAATTGCTCCACTGGGAATCGCAATCCAATACGTCCCAACAATCTGTGACAGGTCAGAACCTGGTTCATCATGAACAGCGCGGCTACACGATCCTTATCTTTGCGCGTGATCAGAAAAAACGGAACGGCACCACAGTGCCGTTTACTTATCTTGGACCGGCAGATCGTGTCAGCTACGAAAGCGAGCGGCCTATAAAGATGGTCTGGAAATTACGGCATCCAATGCCAGTCGACATGTTCGAAGATAATCGGAGAGGGGGATGACCTGCGATAAGCGACGTTAAAGCACAAATTTAGGACAGTCCAATGAAAAAGGGGCAGCCCAAAATCGGCTAACCCCTTGATTTTACTGGCTCCCAGGGAGGGATTCGAACCCCCGACCCGGTGGTTAACAGCCACCTGCTCTGCCGGCTGAGCTACCTGGGAATATGTTAATGAAAAGGCTCGTCCCTGGTTTTGCGGGGGACATAAGCTATTAATATTAATATGTCTCTTCCTGTCCGTCAAGGGTGTTTTTAAGCCGCCCCTCTAATCGGCAATGAAAGCAGGAACAGGGGGTCTGAACATCACCTCGATATCGAGGCGCTTGGATTCCTTGTATAATATCCTGTTCAAGACATGAGCGCTAATTCCTGGTAGAGACTCCAGATAAGCGGGAGAATACAAGAAGAAAATCCCATTCTACTCCTCAACGACCCCTCTGTTCCTGGGTTTTGATGTCTTACAAGGGGATATCTAAGGTCCCTCGCCTTCCGGGGAAAAACTTCCGCTGCATGTTTTTTGCGATTAAGGGGCATCATCTCCCCTTTTCCCTCCCTTCATGGTGTACGGACCGGGGACATGGGAGGGGCAGGGTGATGGGCAACGCGCCTCAAATTCGATGAATGGTCCGACTTTCGGTTGGGCCGGAAGGCGGACAAAAATTTGAACCTCCTGCCTTCAATGCGGCAGTTTCAGTCGAAAATCGAATCGCCTGGTCCCTTCTCTTTGAATTGCCCGCAGTTCTCAGGAAATGCTATAAGAGAGAAAAACCTGTTCGTTCTGGAAATATCTCCTTCATTCGTCCATTATGCTGGAGAAACTGGCAACCCCCGGCTTTTTTAGGCCGGGGATGAGTGGCAGCCCGTAGCGAAGCCAGCGAAAGCTGGCGTAGCAGAGGCAATATCCCTTCACGGGTTCCCGATACCCCCGGCCTTTTAAGGCGGGGAGAGGTTCATGATTATAGCTAAGGGGCCTTAGAGTCAAGCAAAGGCATCTATTTATGTATGTTATAAGCGAGAAAAACACATTGTCAGCGTGAGAAGAAGACAGGCTCATAAAACATACACCCGCCCGCGGGTGCTCCTTTTTAACAAGCCCTTTCGCGTACTCTGCCAGTTTACTGATGCCGAAGGCCGCTCTACCCTTTCGGATTTCATCCCCGTTCCCGGCGTATATGCGGCAGGCAGGCTAGATTACGACAGCGAAGGCCTGGTTGCGCTGACGAACGACGGGCGTATCCAGGCTCTCATAGCCGGGCCGGAGAATAAGACTCCAAAGACCTATCTCGTCCAGGTGGAGGGCATACCCTCGGAAGATGCCCTTCATAAGCTCCGTAGCGGCGTGCTCTTGAACGACGGCATGACCCTCCCTGCGGAAGTAGAGCTGCCTGGAGAGCCGCCGGCTGTCTGGGAAAGGGTCCCTCCAATTCGGTTCAGGAAGACAGTCCCCGATACATGGCTGAGGATGACAATAACCGAGGGGCGGAACAGGCAGGTGCGCCGCATGGCCGCGAGCGTGGGCCACCCCGTGCTCCGTCTCATAAGGGTCGGCATAGGCCAGTGGGATCTCGATTACCTTAAGCCAGGTGAGTGGAAGGAAGTGCCTTCGCCGGAACGCCGGGGCAATAAAGGAAAACTTTCGGGAAAGAAGAGACCTGGCCCGTAAGTCCGCCAGGAAGGCCCCCTTAAGAACGGGTAACTTTTCGGTTGATATCAAAACCGGCCTCCCCGACCTTTTAGTGGTCATACCGGTTCAGCCAGCCGACCAGCCCACTATAATCCTTCTTGCGCGCAAATGGCCGAAAACTCCGAACCTGCAATCGCTTACTCTTGCATCGGCCCTGCCATATGCTAAAATAGCCGTACACAGACATCCCGGAGGCGTCCGTGAAGGAGACAAAGATACTGCTCCCTGAAAAGGATATACCTCGAAGATGGTATAACGTGATGGCGGACATGCCGAACCTCCCGGCCCCGCCTCTTCATCCCGCCACCCTTGAGCCTTGCGGCCCTGACGACCTGAAGGCCATATTCCCCATGTCGCTTATCGAGCAGGAGGTCTCTACCGAACGGTGGGTCGAGATACCCGAAGAGGTGCTGGAGATATACAGGCTCTGGCGCCCGAGCCCGCTGTACAGGGCGCGCCGCCTCGAGGCGGCGCTTAACACTCCGGCCCGCATCTATTATAAATACGAGGGCGTAAGCCCTGCGGGCAGCCACAAGCCCAATACCTCGATACCCCAGGCCTACTACAACAAGAAGGCCGGGATCAAGCGGATAGCGACCGAGACGGGAGCGGGCCAGTGGGGCTCCGCGCTCGCACTTGCGGGCCGCATGTTCGGCCTCGAGTCAACCGTCTACATGGTCAAGGTGAGCTATCACCAGAAGCCCTACAGGCGGGTGGCCATGGAGACCTGGGGCGCCGAGGTCCTCGCAAGCCCGACAGACAGGACCCAATCGGGCCGGAAGGTCCTTGAGGCCGACCCGGAAAGCCCCGGAAGCCTCGGCATAGCCATATCCGAAGCGGTCGAGGACGCGGCCGGGAGAGTCGATACCAACTACGCCCTGGGCTCGGTCCTCAACCATGTCTGCCTGCACCAGACCGTAATCGGGCAGGAGGCCAGGAAGCAGTTCGAGATCGCGGGCGACTACCCCGACATAATCATCGGCTGCAGCGGCGGCGGAAGCAACATCGCGGGCCTCTCCTTCCCGTTCCTCCTCGACAAGATAAACGGCAGGGACCTCCGCGTGATTGCCGTTGAGCCCTCGTCATGCCCCACGCTTACAAAGGGCGAGTACCGCTACGACTTCGGCGACCTCGCGGGCCTCACCCCGTATCTGATGATGTATACCCTGGGCCACGACTTCGTGCCCCCGGGCATACACGCAGGGGGGCTCCGCTACCACGGCGAGGCCCCGCTCGTAAGCAGGCTCTTCCATGACGGGCTCATCGAGGCCGCAGCCTGGCCACAGTCCGGGGTCTTTGAGGCGGCGCTTCTGTTTGCCGGAACAGAGGCCATAATACCCGCGCCGGAGAGCGCGCACGCGATAAAGTCCGCAATCGAAGAGGCCGTAACCGCCAGGGAAGAAGGGAAGGAAAGGGTCATCCTTCTCGGCCTCTCGGGCCACGGGAACTTCGACATGCAGGCCTATGCCGATTACCTTGCCGGGAAGCTCGCGGATTACGAGTATCCCGATGAGAAGATAAGGGAGGCCCTATCCAGGCTTCCGGTAATAAGCCGTTGAACCCGGCTGGCGGAAAAACCGAATGTCTCTGTGGACTCTCATATTTCGGGCAGCAGGCCTCGTAATTTCATCGAGGACCGTCATCGATGCGTCCCGCACGGTGCTCGGCTCCCTTAAAAGGGAGTTCAGGGACGTTGAGGACGAGCGGCTCCGTGAATACCTCGTTAACCTTGAGCTCAGGGTCAAATCAGCCGAAGCAGAGATCGAGTCGGCGAAAAAGACCATGAAGAGGCTCACCGCCGCGGTTTACGGCGTGTCGGCCCTTGCGCTCGCGGCCCTGGCGATCGCACTTATCGGGCGGGCCTAGCTTTTGTCGGGAAGCGTATAGGCAGCGCCTTTTACGACAAACAAGAGCCTGCAATCATCGAGCGCGGAACTGTTGCCGCTCAAGGAGGCGTATGGGCGCCGGGGAAAAGGGCCTTGTAAAGGAGATCCGGAAGCTCAGAGAGGAAATAAGGGAGCTTTTCAGGGGTGAGGACGAAAGGCTCAACCTCGAAGCACTCCTGTGCTCGCGCACTACCGAGCTCATAAGGGCCAACGAGATACTGCTTGCCGAGATAAGGGCGCGCGAAAAAGCGGAGCAGGCACTCTGCGAATACCAGCATGTCAACAGGAGGCTCCTCGATTCGGTAAACGACGCCGTCTTCGCCGCAGATGCCGGGAGCGGAGTCATAATACAGGCAAACAGGGCCGCGGGCGCGCTCATCGGAAGGCCCGTGGACGAGATAGCCGGGATGCACCAGACCGAGCTCCACCCCTGTGAGGATGTCGAGTACTACAGTTCGCTCTTCCGGAAGGCCGTGAAGGACGGGGAGGCGCGGAAGGTCGGGATGGAGATGCGCCATTCCGGCGGGAGCGCGGTCAAGGTCGAGGCAAGCGCCTTTACCTCGGCCATGGGCGGCAGGCTTGTAATCTGGGGGATATTCAGGGACGTTTCTCGCAGCGAATGGCCCGAAAGCGAGCGGGCCCGGATAAACCTCCTCATCGACGAGCTCTCCCGAAGGCTATCGGCCTGACCCGAAGCCGCCTTGATTTGACGTAAGAAGTCTAGTATGCTCATCCTGTACGGCCCCTCTCGCCTTTGACATGAATCCGCATCAGGCGCCCGCATCCTGTCCCGCAGCAAGCCCGAGGCCGTCCTTTGCCAGACGGGAGCTTCCCATTCACAAGGTGCTCGTAATAGACGACGAGGAGAACATAAGGCAGGTCCTCTCGGAGCTCCTCGCCATGAGGGGGTTCTCCATTTCCGAGGCCCCTGACGGGCCCTCCGGCCTGAGGGAGTTCGAGAGGGTCCGCCCCCACGCAGTGCTCCTCGACCACAGGATGCCCGGCATGGACGGCTTCGAAACGCTAAAGGGCCTTAAGGGGATAGACCCCGCTGTCCCGGTCATCTTCCTGACCGCGCACGCCGACGTCCAGGCGGCCGTGGAGGCCATTAAGAGCGGGGCACATGATTTCATTACCAAGCCCGCGGACATGGAGTCCCTCGCGGTCCTTATCAGGAAAGCCGTCGAGAAGCTCGAGCTGGAGCGCGAGGTCGTAAGGCTCAGGTCCGCGGTAGACGCCTCCCTCGAAGCGGCCCTCGGCAGGGGCGAGGCAATAAGGCGCGTAACCGGCCAGCTCGTAAGGGTTGCGTCAAGCGATTTCTCGGTGGTCATACAGGGCGAGACAGGCACGGGCAAATCCATGGTAGCGGGCCTTATCCACCGGATGAGCCGGAGAAAGGACGGGCCTTTCGTCAGGGTAGACATGGGGGCCATCCCCGAGCCGCTAATCGAAAGCGAGCTATTCGGAACCGAAAAAGGCGCCTTCACCGGCGCGGAGAGGGCGCGGGGCGGGTATTTCGAGGCCGCCTCAGGCGGCACGCTCTTCATAGACGAGCTCGAGAACACCTCGGCCGCGCTCCAGGCGAAGCTCCTCGGCGCGGTGGAAGGAAGGCAGGTCTGCAGGGTGGGCTCGAGCAGGCCGGTCCCAGTGGACGTCCGGATACTCGCGGCCTCGAACAAGGACCTCGGGGCCCTTGTTAAAGAGGGAAAGTTCCGGGAAGACCTCTATTTCAGGCTTAACGAGTTTACTGTCACGCTCCCTCCGCTTCGCGAGCGGGCGGAGGATATATCCTTTTTCGCCGGCAGGTTCCTTGCGGACGCGTGCGAGGAGCTCAAGAGGCCGGCCCTTTCGGTCTCCGGCCCCGCAATGGATGCGCTCCTCAATCACCCCTGGCCGGGCAACGTAAGGGAGCTTAAGAACGTGATGCGACGCGCAGCCCTCCTGGCCGCAGGCAACGAGGTACTGCCCTCCCATCTGGACCTCGGGGCCGGAGACAGGAGCGGCCGCGCGCCAGGCGGGATCATGCCCCTCAAAGAGGTCTCATCGCATGCGGCGCGGGAGGCGGAAAGGGCCGCGATAAGGGACGCCTTGAAACTGTCCTCAGGCAATAAGACCAGGACCGCCGCCGTCCTGAAGGTAGATTACAAGACCCTACTTACCAAGATAAGGGCGTACAACCTCGACTGATATGGAAGCCGTTCCATTCCCATGGAAATGATTCCATATGGGACTGCTCTCGACGGCTGCCCCGGCCCCTGAAATACCTGCAAATTTTTTCCATCAAGCTTGGCACTCCTCTTGCTATTACATCCCGGCAGAGGGAAGAGGGCAATTTCGACCGTCTTCCAAGAAGAGGAGGTGGAATCATGCTGATATACCGGATGGTCCTGGCGGCGCTCCTTTCGGCGATGGTCTTTTCAGGGAGCGCCCGCGCAACCGGGAACGGACTTGAGGAGCTTCCGGCCTTGCCGGCGGGGCACATGGCCGGTAGCCTCAGCGCTATCGAGGTATACAACCACATGCGCTCTCTCTGTAACGAGACGGGCGGAAGGCCCCTGGCGGTCGTTTCAAAAAGGTTCGGCGGTTTCGTAAGGCTGGTCGAGGTCTCGCCCGACGAGGCCGCCAGGCATATCGCTTCATCCGGCCAGGGCAAGTACCCCTGGTATTTGGCTTGCGAGGGCGAGCCGAGGTTCATAGTCGAAAAGGACTACCGATACAACCCTGGCGGGCCTGACAAATACCGCTTGAGCCTGGGCCGCGGACTTGAATGGCTGGACTATGTAAAGGCAGACGAACCGGAAAAGGTAGCGAGGCTTGAGGCCCTTTCAATGTCCGCGGACGCTGGAAACACCGTCGGGCCGGACGAAAAGCTTCTCGAGGAAATGGCCGTCCAGGCGTCGGCAGCGGAGATGGATTTCGTGCGGGCCGGAAACGGCGCGAGGTATGAGGCTGATTACAACGGCGGGAAGAAGGCCGGGGGCTGCAGACTCGTGACCATCAAGTACACTGGAAATGGGCAGCCGGCAGCAAGGTCTTTCGATTACAGGGTCTGCGGCCGGAACGTGGCGCTTATCAATGCCGGGGGCCCGGCAGCGCCGAAGGGACCGGTCGCGCTACTTGCCGGAGAGGGAGGCCGTTAGCGGCAAGGGCGCTACCGGCCGTGGCACTTCTTGAATTTGGCGCCGCTCCCGCACCAGCAGGGGTCGTTCCGCCCGGGCTGCTGCGCAGCCCTGTCATCCGGGAGGAGGTCGGGCGCGTTTGCCCCGCACCACGACCGGACGGCCTCGACCACCCGTTCAGCCGCATCCTCGGCGGTTTCCGCGCCTTCGTTGAAGCTCCTGGCCGATATGCCCTTCTCCCTTTCTATGGCGGCGTCGATTGCCGCCTGATCGCCTTGAGCCGCGCCTGCCTCGTGGATTATCCTGCAAAAGCCCTTTTCCCCGGGGCCCGCATCCCGCGAGCCGAGCTCGCCGCAGTGCGGCGGCCTTATCTCGCACCCGATTATGGAAGGGTGTATGGAGCAGGACTTGTCATCGCCCAGAAGCGAGCACCTGAAGGCGAACATTGCGACCAGGTTCATCGTGACCGCCTGCCCGGAGCGCCGGATATCCCGAACGACGACATTATACCTTTCAGGCTGGCCGAAGAGCCGGCGCGGCTCCTCCCCGGACGTCTTGTAGGCGTCGGTTATCCTCCCGACCCGCGCCTTTATGCCCTTTAGCACCTCGGCCCTGAAGACGGAAGGGTTCCCGAGACCGCCATCCCTTGCGAAGGGATAGGAGATTATGCCCCACCAGGGGTCGCAGCATACGCCCCCGCAACGCTCAACGCAAATGGCTGAGAAAAAGGACCTTTCCTTCACGCCTGTATCCATGCGTCGATTATAACTTCTTTGGGCCGTTTTAGTCCAGACGGTCTTTTTCAGGCGGTTGCGTGCAGTTCGGTCCGGGTGGGTTCAGAAAAGGCGCGTCAAGGCGCGTCAGCGATTGCCCGCAAGCTCTTTGATTACCCGTTTGGCAACCGCCTCGCCGCAGCGGATGCTGTCGCTAATGCCTATGCCGTGATAGGCGCTCCCGGCGAGGTGGAGCCCGGTGTGGATGTTGAGGCGCTCGTCTATCCAGGCGACGCGCTCCTCGTGGCCGATCGTGTACTGGGGCATGGAGTTCCGCCACCTGAAGACCCTTGCGAGCACCGGCTCGGCCTCTATGCCCATTATGTCGCGGAGCTCTTCCCTTACCATGCCGAGCATCTCGCCGTCGTCGAGCGAAACGAGATCGGCGTTCTTCGAGCCGCCTACGAAGCACCTTATGAGTACCGAGTCCTCAGGGGCCCTGCCGGCGAACTTCATGGAGGTCCAGGTGGCTGCCATGATCCTCCGCCCCTCGATTTTCGGGACCACGAACCCGAAGCCGTTCATGGGGTGCTTGACGTCCTTTTTTTTGAACGCAATCGAGACCGTGGCGGTCGAGACATAGGGAATGGTGAGGAGCTTCTCGGAGAGCGCCGCGTCCAGGCCCTTCAATATCGAGGCCGCGGCCCAGGCCGGGGCCGCAACGATTACCGCGTCCGCGTCGAGCGAGCCGCCGCCCTCGAGGGTCACCCTGTACCCGGCCCCCGCCTTATCGACAGACGCGGCCCGGACGCCCTTCCGGAGTATCGTTTTATCCATGCCCTCAAGCCTGGACGCGAGCGTATCGATGAGCTCTGAGAGGCCGTCCTTCAAGGTCATGAACATCGTTACCCGACCGGCGGACTGCCCGCCGGGCTTTCCCTTCCTGTGGGCCGCGGCAAGGGCCATCCTCTTTACCATGCCCCTTATGAGGCTTCCGCTCTCCTCTTCCAGCTGGACGAACTTGGGGAAGCTCGCCCGGACGGACATGGTCTCGGGGTCTCCTGCGTGCACGCCCGCCACGAGCGGCTCGGCTATCTTTTCGAGCGCCTCTTTCCCGAGCCTCCTCCTTACGAAGTCGCCGAGGCTCTCGTCTCCGCCGCTCGTCCTCTTCGGGACAAAGAGGTCCATTGCCATCCGGAGCTTTCCGGGCCAGGATATGAGGCTTGAGGTCGCAAGCGGGAGTATCTTTGTGGGGATCATGAGGATTACGCCCTCGGGGAGCACGTGCAGGCGGCCGCGCGAGAGCACGAAGGTCTTCCTGTGCCTGTCGTTCGTGGGGAGGAACTTCCCTGAAAGGCCTATGCGCTTACAGAGCTCCATGGCCCAGGGCTTCTCGGAAAGGAAGCAGTCAGGGCCGCCTTCGATCAGGAACCCGTCCGTTTTCTCTGTCCGTATGTTGCCCCCGAACCGCTCGTTCCGCTCAAGGAGGACTATTTCGAAGTCCGCGCCCTTGGGCTCCTGCTCGCGGAGGCTCCACGCGGTCGCGAGTCCGGCTATGCCGCCCCCGATGACTACGACTCTTTTCATTGTCAATTCTTTTCAGCCGGATTTTTCATGATGCCGGCGAGCATGCGGATGAAGGCCGGGTCGGTGTTGAGGGACGGCGTGCGCCTGAACTCGAGCCCGTTCGTGCGCGCGAGGTCTTTAAAGAGTATGTCGATGTCGTAGAGGGTCTCCACGTGGTCGGCTGCGAACCCGAGCGGCACTATGACTACGCCCTTTTTTCCGAGCCTGGCGGCCTCTGCCATGACGTCCTCGGTCTGCGGCCCGAGCCATTCCCTGGGCCCGGAGCCCTTGCTCTGGTACGCCACCCTGTAATCCGCCTTGCCGACCCTTTCCATTATGAGCGAGGCCGACTGGTTCACCATCATCTCGTACGGGTCGCCCTCCAGGGCGACCTTCGGCAGGCTGTGCGAGCTGAATATGACGAGCGCGCCACCGGGGTCCGCGAAAGCCGAAAGCTCCTTCTTGACATTATCGGCAATGAGGTCGAGAAAGGCCCGTTCTATGTGCCAGCACGGCATGAAAGAGACGGCCGGGCCGCTGCCGAGGGAGTTGAGCGCGCCCTCCACGTCCGTCTCGTAGGCGCCGGTGGCCACTATCGAGGTGAAGGGCGACATGATGATCGCGACCGCCTCCTCGACGCCGTCCTCCTTCATTTTTGTGACGGTCTCGGCTATGAAGGGGCGCCAATAGCGCATACCTACGTAGGCCTTGTAGCGGAAGGCGGCGTCAGGGCCGGAGTTGAGCTCCTCTTCGAGGGCACTGGCCTGCGCGAGAGTGATCTCCAGGAGCGGGGACCTGCCGCCTATGAGCTTGTAGCGCTCGACGGTCCTTGCCACGAGCTCGGGCGTTACGGGCCTTCCCTTCAATACGTTTTTCACAAAAGGCTCGACGTTCTCGATCGAATCCGCTCCGCCGAACGCGAGCAGAAGTATTCCCTTCAATGGAAGTTCAGCCATCCCGAAGCTCCTCTTTCTTCCTTTTACTTTGCGCTAAGCTCGTGCACGCTGTCGATTACGGCCCTTACGTTGTCCACGGGCGTGCCGAGTATGATGCCGTGGCCGAGGTTGAATATGTGGCCGGGCCTGCCGCCCGCCATGTCGAGTATCTCCTTGACCCTCTTCCTTATCTCGCTCACGGGGCCGAAGAGGACCACCGGGTCGAGGTTCCCCTGTATGGCCCTGTCATAGCCTATGGTCTTCCAGGCCTCGTCGAGCCGCACCTTCCAGTCGACTCCCACGACGTCGCCGCCGGTCCCGGCGATCGTTTCGAGGTATGTGCCGGTGTTCGTGCTGAAGTTTATGAAAGGCACGCCCTTTTTCCTCACGGTCTCGATTATCTTTTTACTGTAAGGCATGGCGTAGTTCTTGTAGTCGTCCGGCCCGAGGCAGCCTACCCAGCTGTCGAAGAGCTGGACCGCGTCCACACCGGCCTCTATCTGCGCCTCCAGGTAGACGATGATGACGTCGGATATCTTCTCCATTAGGGCCTTCCAGCCCTCGGGGTCGGAGTACATGAGCTTTTTCGTGTTTATGTAGTTCTTGGAGCCCTCGCCCTCGATGATGTAGCTTGCGAGCGTAAACGGGGCGCCGGAGAAGCCGATGAGCGGGACCTTGCCGTTGAGTTCGGATTTTACGAGCCTAATCGCCTGGAGGAGATAGGGGACGTGCTCCTCCGGGTTTATCACCCTTACGGCGTCTATGTCCTTTCTTGTCCTGACCGGGTTTGAGATCACGGGCCCCTCGTTCTTTGCGAACTCGAGGTTTATGCCCATGCCGTCGAGCGGGAGGAGTATGTCCGCGAAGATTATGGCCGCGTCAAGGTCAAAGGCCTTTATGGGCTGGAGCGTCACCTCGGCTGCTATCTCGGGGTTCCGGCACATCTCAAGGAAAGAATGTTTTTCCCTGATAGCCATGTACTCCTTCATGTAGCGGCCTGCCTGGCGCATGAGCCATACCGGGGTGTAGCCCGCCCTTTCCCTCCGGCATGCCTTGAGAAACGCGTCCTTTTCCACGACCTTTGCCATGATTCGGTTCTCCTCCCAGATTGTGTTCGGGAAAAATCCTTCCCGCCTTTCCCGCCGCGCTTCTACTTGGCCGCGGAGCGAGCCCGCGGCTTCTGCCCTGCCGTAAAAATTGCGCTTCCGGCGGGCAAAACGGAAAAGAGCTTTTTATTATATTAATAACGTGCGGTTTTTTCAATAATTTTCAGCAACGCGAAAGGGCGCGCGCTTCTCCGGCTTCACAACTGCGGCGTATTCGGATATAATGCCTGTGGAATCCCGCCGCTTCGGTTTTTCGCGCACTCACCTCGAATCTTTTCTCCCAGTCCGGTTTTGAATCCTATTTATAGCCGGGAAAGATGGCTTCTTCGGATACCCGTAAAAACTTGGAAGGTCCGCGCCTCCTCGGGCTCGGCTTCAAGCTCAGGTTCGGGCTCAAGCTCTGCCTCGCGACGCTTGCCGGGGCAGCCGGGCTACTCGCGCTCCTTGTATTTTCACTCTCCAGGGGCGTGGGGGGCTCCTACGGCGAGGCCGTATTCACGCTTTACGAGCTCAAGGTAAAGGCCCTGCCGCTCGTTTTCGCCTCCTCGTACGCGGTGCTCGTCCTCGGGGTGGCGACCGCGGCCGTTGCGGCAGTCTCGGTACTCTATTCCCACAGGATAGCGGGGCCGGTCTTCAGGCTCGCCCGGAATATGGAAGAGATCGGCTCGGGCGACCTTACGGTCGTTACGCGCCTTCGAGGGAAAGACCAGCTCGTTGAGCTTGCCGAAGACCTGAACTCGATGGTCCGGTCGGTAAACCACTCGGCAAGGAGCGCAGCCGACGCAATTGAAGCGCTCGAAAAGGCGGAAGAGGAGCTTTACGTGTTCCTCGAAAGAGGAGGGCCGCACCAGGCCGGGGCCCGGGAAGCGGTCCGCGAAATACGCGAGAACGCAAAGAGGCTCCAGCAGGCCCTCTCGGGCGTGAAGACCCATGAAGGCGCGTAGGACGGCCATCGGGATAGTCGCGGCGATAGCCGTCGCGGGCGCCGCGCTCCTCTACTCCCGGCAGTGGACAAGCTACCACGACTTCGAGGGCAGGTGCCTCGAGTGCCACATAAGGGAACCGGCGCCGGGTGATGAGCCGCGCGCATTCCTGCAGGACATATCGAAGATGTGCGTTGAGTGCCACGCCTCCGAGTTCGAGCTCTCCCACCCGGTCGACATGAGGCCCTCGATGCGGGTGCCCCTGAACCTGCCGCTCGACTGGAAAGGGGAAGTGACCTGCACTACATGCCACCCGGTGCACATGGAGGGGCACGGGCCGTTCCGCCTCCGCTCCAGGGCCGCGGGTCCGGGCTTCTGCATGCTCTGCCACAACGACCTGGAGAGCGAGCTCCACCAGTTCTCGCTCGGCTCGGCCCATGTCACGGGCTCAGCCTCGTTGAAATACCTCCCCGAAGAGATCGGGGGCGTGCTCGACGAGCTTTCATTGAGGTGCATGGCGTGCCACGACGCCCTGACAGGGACTGACGCCGTCTCGGAGGGGAGGGAAATGGGAGGGGCGCTCTTCCACAGGTCAGGCCTCTCGGGACTCAGCCACCCCATCGGCGTGTCCTACATCGACGCCCGCCGAAGGTACCGCGGCGCGTACAACCCGGTCGGCAAGCTCCCGCCCGAGATAAAGCTCTTTGCCGGGAACGTAGGATGCGGTAGCTGCCATAACCCGTTCTCGAAGCTCCATAACGAGCTCGTCATGAGCAACGAGGGCAGCGCGCTCTGCCTTTCGTGCCATAACAAGTAGAGGGGGGGGGTTCGACGAATTAACCGTGGTTTAATGGGGTTTTAATTCCAGGGTACTATCATATAGCCCGGAATCGAGCCCGGGCCAGGAGGCCTGATGCCGCATGCGCGCGAGACCAGGTGGAGGAGAAGAAATTATTTCGTGGACAGGAGGCTTCAGTCGAGGTTCGCGGCGGCCTTTGCCGCAACGGTCCTCCTGGGGCTTCTGCTGAACCTCCTCGCAGCCTATTTTTTAATTGACAGGGAACTCGGACAGGGGTTATATAAAATCCATATAAAGATACGGACCACCTCGGAAATCGCGGTCCCTGTCTTGCTGAAACTCGGAGCCGCAACCATTTCCGCGGTCCTGGCCGCCTCCGCGGTCATCGGCTACTTTGTCCTCCGCCGAATAGAGGTCCCGCTCCTCGAGTTGAGGGAGGCCGTAAAAGGGGCCTCCCGGGGAGAGCTTGCCCGGCGGGTCTCGAACGATATGCCGGGCGGGCTGGCGGACGCGTTCAATTCAATGACCCTCTCGCTCGCCGCTCTTTTCGGTTCCCTCAAAAAATCCGGGCAAACGATTGAGAGGGAGTCCAGGGTGCTTGAGGGGTCTGTCCGAGACGCAAACAAGCTTGCCGCAGCCCTCGAAGGGATAACCCGGGAGCGGAAGAGAATATCCCACGAAATCTCAAAGTTGAAGGTCTGAGAGGAACTATGCATCAATCGAGGTTAACAGCAGGGAAGATTACAGCGGCGCTGGCCCTCTCAATGGCCGCGCTGCCGCTTTTTTTCGCCCAGGCCTCCGCGGACTGGCCGAAGTTCTTGAAGGGCCCGGAGAACGTCCCCTTTGTCGAGAGGGCGCCCAGGCCGCCGCTCGCTTTAAAATGGCGGTTCAAGACCGGCGGGCGGGTCTACTCGTCCCCGGCGGTCTACAAGGGCAAGGTCTTTGTGGGCTCGTATGACATGCACCTTTACGCCCTGGACGAGAAGACCGGGGCCCTGGCCTGGAAGTTCAAGACCAACGGCGAGGTCTTCTCATCTCCGGCGGTCGACAGGGACAGGGTCTATTTCGGGTCCAGGGACGGCTTTGTCTACGCGCTCGAGGCAGAAACCGGCAAGCTCGTGTGGAAGATCGAGACCGGCGGCCCGGTGCTCACTTCGCCCGTTGTGGCAGAGGACAAGGTCTACATAGGCTCGAAGGACCTCTACCTCTACGCCCTCCGGGCAAAGGACGGCCAGAGGGAATGGAGGAGGAACATCGCCGATTACGAGAAGTACAGCGGCATATACGCCTCCCCGGCCTATGCGGACGGCTCAATCTACTACGCCGGAAAGAACGGCATACTCTATTCCGCCTCAGCCAGGAGCGGGGGGAGGAACTGGCAGCTGCGGACCGAATCCGCCATATATTCCTCACCTGTCGTGCGGGACGGCATAGTCTATCTCTCCTCGTATAACAGGACCCTCTACGCGCTCAACGCCGAGGACGGCAAATTCGTCTGGAGGAAGAACCTCGGCAAGCTCGCTTACGCCACCCCGGTGGTAACTGCCGACAGGATATACGTGGCCTCCAAGAAGGGCGACGTGACCGTCTTCAACAGGAAAGACGGCAGGGAGCTCGCCGTATACAGGTTCCCGGACGAGGTCAACTCCACCCCGGCGGTGTCCGCGAACGGCCTCCTTTACGTCGGCTGCGACGACGGGGGCCTCTATGCCGTAGACCTCTATAGCGGCGAGACTGTCTGGAAGCATATGACCGAGGGGAGCATTCAGTCCTCTCCGGCCGTTACGGGCAATGCGGTGTACATAGGCTCGGAAGACGGCTCCATTTACGCCTTTACGCAGCAGTAAACAAAAACCAGAACGGCCAATGGCCGTCATCTCAGAGAAGGTAGCCAACATGTCAAGGAAATACGGCATCCTCAAGGTCATCTTTCTTGCAGGCGCGCTCCTCGCCTCAGGCGAGGCCTGGTCAGCAGAGGCCCCGGCCGACCCTGCTCCTCCTGCTGCCCCGCCCGGGCCGCCTCCGTACGAGAGGGCCGACGCGCTCCTTACCATAATCAACCCGCACAACCAGATAGGAGAAACCGGAGAGGTGCTCTGGGGCACGTGCGTGGTGTGCCACAAGGAAGTCCCGGCAATAGACAAGAACCTGACCATAAAGGACGTGAAGCTCTATTTCGAGGACCCGGTACAGCTTTGCAGGAGCTGCCATACGGTCCCTATCCACCCGCAGATCCAGCCGACAGCCATGCTGAGCGTCCTTCAGAAGGCGCCGAACCACTTGAGGGTCCCTCCCAAGACCATTTACGACAACATCAGGATGACCTTGAAGGACATACCCACTATCCTGCCGCTCGACCCGAATACAGGCCAGATAATATGCTCCACCTGCCACAACCCGCACGAGAGAGGGCTTCTGCCGGGCAGGGCCGACTGGGGGGCTGACAGCACCAGGCGGTTCAGGTCCGCCGGACTTGATATCTGCCAGTACTGTCACAGGAAGTAGGTCATTTCCCTGATGGATGTAATCCTGAAAGACAAAAGGGCTCCCGGGAAATCGTACTACGGCGTATCCAGGTTCGCCGTGGCGCTTGCTTTCTTCGCGCTCTCGGCTGCCGGGTGCGCTTCCGCCCCGGCGCAGCCGGGCTGGTCCACTACGCCGCAGGCGCCGCTTATCTGGCCGTCTCCGCCGGAACCGGCAAGGATCAGTTATCTCAGGACGATCAGCAGGCCTGAGGACATAGGCGCGAATACCGGGTTTTTCAAGAGGCTGGCCGACTTCATACTCGGTGCGAAAAGCGAACGGATCATCAAGCCCTACGGCGTTGCGGTCGATTCCGCCGGAAGGCTCATAGTCGCCGATACGGCCTTCAAGAAGGTGCACGTCTTCGACATGGTCAGGAAGAAATACACCGTCATCGATGAACCGGGCCGCGAGCAGTTCGCTTCGCCCATAGCCGCGGCTACCGACGGCGAGGACAATATCTATGTCACGGACTCGGTAGCCCAAAAGGTCTTTGTATTCAACTCCAACGGCAAGTTCCGGTTTTCATTCGCCGCGGGAGAAAGGCCCACCGGCATCGCGATAAACAAGGCGGACGGCAGGGTGTATGTGACCGACACCGCCTCTCACAGCGTGCGCATATACGACCTTGTCGGCGCGGAGGTCGGCTCCTTCGGCAGGAGGGGGAAGGAAATAGGAGAGTTCAATTACCCGGTGGACCTCGCACTGGACAGGGGCGGCGACCTGTACGTCGTGGACTCGCTCAACTTCAGGGTCCAGATGTTCGACAGTGGCGGCTCGTTCCTGGGCTCCTTCGGCAGTCAGGGGGACGGGACCGGTGATTTCGGCAGGCCCAAGGGCATCGCCGTCGACAGGGACGGCAACATCTACGTCGCGGACGCCCTTTTCGACACGGTACAGATATTCAACAGGCAGGGGGAGTTCCTCCTGAACTTCGGCACCCTCGGCAAGTCAGCCGGCACCTTCTGGCTCCCGAGCGGCGTATTCATAGACGACGGCAACAGGATATACATCTCTGACTCGTATAACGGCAGGGTGCAGGTATTCGATTACCTCGGGAGCTGACCGGCCCCGGAGCCCTGAACGGCAGGACGGATATGTCTTTCAAAGCTGGAAACGGGAAAAGCGGCAATATCGGGCGAAAGGCGCTCTACGCAGCCCTGGTCGCCGGCCTTCTGGCCGCGGCCGGCGGGTACTCGCTTGCCGCGGTCTCCGCCACGAAGCACAACTTCGGCTCGCTTTCCCCCGGGGAGATAAAGTCCGGTGAAACGACGGAGATTTGCGTTTTCTGCCACACCCCGCACAACGCAAACCCCTCGGGGCCCGTGTGGAACAAGCAGGACTCGGGGGCCACATACGACGTTTACAGCAGCCTGACCCTGGCCGCAACCCTCGAGCCCAACTCGCCCACGCTGGGACAGCCGACAGGCTCCTCGAAGCTCTGCCTTGCGTGCCACGACGGCACCATAGCCATCGGCTCGCTCCTTAACATGCCCGGAAAGGGGCTGGGGGGAGAACTGGGCGTAGCCGGCACCGGCATAGAGGAAGGGAAGCTGAGTTCCATATCTACGTCCCATATAGGCACTGACCTGATGGACGACCACCCCATATCCTTCGAGTACTCCCGTTCCTATCCGTCGAATGACGAGATAAAGGACCCCGAAGGCGAGCCGATTGTCAAGCTCGACGGCACGGGGATGATGCAGTGCACGAGCTGCCACGACCCGCACGGCACCGAGTTCCCCAAGTTCCTGCTCGGGAGCCTCTCAAACGGCGGGCTCTGCCAGATATGCCACGACAAGAGGTACTGGGAGACCAACCCGTCCATACACGCCACGTCCACGGCCGTCTGGAACGGCGAGGGGGAGAACCCCTGGCACGAGGACATGGGCGAAGAGGGCTTTACCGACGACACGCCGGAGATGCAGAGCTGCCTCGCATGCCACCGCTCGCACGGCGGCGCTGCCGGAAAAACGCTCCTGAAGGGCACGAACCCGTCCACCTCCGAGGTCGAAGGCGAGGAATGGCTCTGCCTCGACTGCCACAACGGGAACGTGGCCGAAAAGGACCTCAGGGCCCAGTTCGACTACCCCTACAAGCACGATGTCAAGGGCACGTGGGACCTGCACGCGCCGTCGAGGACGTACCCGGGCGACCCGGCCAGGGAAACGGCTGACAATCTCAGGGACAACAGGCACGCGGAATGCGCCGACTGCCACAACCCCCACGGCGCCATGGAAGGCAGCCATGTCATGGGCGGCGAGAACGGGAACATAATCGGACCCAACATACTGGGAAGCTGGGGAGTCAAGCCTCTGTTCTGGCCTTCTGCGGGGGAACCGGCCACCACCTACGAGGTGGTGGATTTCCTCTCGACAACCCCCGGCGGCAACAACCTCGAAGGCTACCTCTGCATAAAGTGCCATTCGTACTATGCCTACGGGAACATGCCCCCCAATGCGCCTTCAGGCAATGCCGACGGGTCGACGGTCGAGCAGTCCGACCCCACCGCGGACTTCAACGTCAACAACATGGGTTTCCACCCGGTGTTCGCGCAAGGCAGGAACATGCCTTCCAGCTCCCCGCCGGCGAACCCCAACTGGCCTGACAACGGCCTCGGGCTTACCAATACCTTCAGGTATGTCGACCTCCCGGCCAACTGGGAGAGGACCGGTTATTTCAGCGTCTCGCACGACAGCACCGTCACATGCTCCGCATGCCACGGCTCGAGCGTCTCGTCCGACCCCCTGGGCGTGCACGGCTCGAACGAGAAATGGATACTCAAGTCGAACACCACGGGTTTCGGCACGGCAGAGAACTTCTGCTACAACTGCCACAAGCGCGAGGTCTACGGGGACGAGGGCTACGTGGGCACCAAAGCGAACTATGCGAGGGTCTCGCACCCGCCCGACGGGCTTGGCACCAGCTCTCCCTTCTATATGCAGGGGACGGGGACCGGCAACGACTCGAACAAGTTCGGCATACTCTGCCTGTCGTGCCACGGCGGGTGGTACGACCCGACCGAGACGGTGAACCAGATAAAGGGCATACACGGGAGCAACGCGCCGGCCGGCACGCTCGAGGACTCGGACCCGCTCGGCTACAGGCTCATGAACGGCGCGTGCGTCGAGTCGTACGCGAGGCCCAGCACCTATGCGTCCGGACGCATAGTCTTCCGGACGATAAACCCGTCCACGGAGAAGGTGTGCAACGGCTCGTTCAGCGAAATCGAGATAGTTCCCGAAGACGCGAATTACGACTGCGATAACATAAGCGACTGCTCGTTTTGAAAAAGCAAGCGGAAGGCGCCCGGCGCGTTTTTAGCCTATGAAAATACTATTGACCACGATAACCGCGCTGGGGCTCCTGGCCGCTGCTGCGGTATTGGCTGCAAAGGACTGCCGGGCAGCCGAGGAAGAGGGGGACGGGCAGACGGTCATCGTAGACCCGCATGATTTCGGCAGGGACGACCTCTGCTCGATGTGCCACACCGAGCAGCCGCCGCTCCTTAACAGGGACGCCGTGACCACCTGCGTCAGGTGCCACCACGGGAACATCGGGAACCACCCGGTCACGCGCCATCCCATGGGGCTGACGACGGGCATAGATGTCCCGGCCCGGCTGCCCCTGACGGACGACCGCGAGATGGTGTGCCACACATGCCACGACCCTCACGGCAGGTCCGTTCACCCGGGCTTTCTGAGGATAGAGTACCTGAAATTATGCGCTTCATGCCATACCGGTCATTGAGATTGTAAGGGAGCAAAGGAGGTCCAAAGTGCGGAGCATCAAGTTAATGGGAATTTCAACCGTGGCGGCCCTGGCCGTCGTCGGGTTTTTCGTTTATCAATGGGCCCAGGCGGGAGTTACGTGGGAGACGGACTTGAGAAAGCCCAAGAACCCGGAGACGTACGGGAACGTGGTCCTGGACAGGAACGCGAGCAATGCAGACATGCGTCCCGTGGTGTTCCCGCATTGGGTGCACAGGAACAAATTCGCCTGCAAGGTCTGCCACACGGACCTGGGCTTCAGCTTCAAGGCCGGCACTGCGGAGATAACCATGGCTGATATATTCGCTGGCAAGCAGTGCGGGACCTGCCATAACGGCGACATAGCCTTCGCGCCCTTTGAGTGCGACAAGTGCCATTCGTACGGCCTTCCGCAGGACAGGAACATGGCCGAGAGGCTCAAGGACCACCCCAAGGACTACTTCGGGAACAAGGTCGACTGGGTGAAGGCCCTGGAGACGGGCGCTTCAAGGGCCGCGGCAAACCCGGACGGCACCGACGAGCTCTTCGAGTTCGACATGGACATAATAATACCAACCACCAAGTTCAAGCCGAGCCCGCCGGACGTCAAGTACCCGCATAACGTGCATACCAGGCTCCTTGACTGCACCTCGTGCCACGAGTCCATATTCAAGCAGCAGCAGGGCGGCAACCCGGAGATGAACATGATGAAGATAATCTCCGGGCAGTACTGCGGCGTATGCCATACCAAGGTGGCGTTCCCCATAAACGACTGCTTCAGGTGCCACTCCCAGCCCGCTCCGGTGATAGAAGACCCGGACGCCGACAAGGAAGGAAAGGAAGAAGGGGAAGCGGACGGGGAGGCTGGCGAGAAGACGGACGACGAGGCGGAATCGGAAGAATAACAAGGACGGACCCGAACAGAGAGGGCAGGCCCCGGGGCCTGCCCTCTTTTTTTATACCGGCCCCTGCAAATATGCTAATATCGCCGTTATGGAGGTAATAACGTCCCACGTGAACGCCGACTTCGACGCCTTTGCGTCGATGGTCGCGGCGAAAAGGCTCTACCCTGAGGCGCTCATCGCTTTCCCCGGCTCCGTAGAGAAGCCGCTCCGGGACGCGCTCGGCGCGCTGCCCCTGCCAGTCGAGGTAAGCCGCATAAAGGACGTCGACATCGGACGGATAAGCCGCCTCATCCTGGTCGACGTGAGCTCAAGCGCACGGATAGGCCCGTTTGGCGACGCTGCAACCAGGCCTGGGGTGGACATACACATATACGACCACCACCCCGCGGCCCCGGGCGACATCGAAGGGAGCCTGGAGATCAGGCGCCCCTTCGGGTCGAATACCACTCTTCTTACGCACGTCCTCCGGGAGCGCGGCATAACGCTGTCGCCCGAGGAGGCCACCATCATGATGGCCGGCATATACGAGGACACAGGGTTCCTTTCCTATCCATCCACCACGCCCGAGGACTATGCCGCCGCCTCCTTCCTCCTCTCATCTGGGGCCGACCTGAAGGCCGTTTCCGACCTCCTCAGGAGAGAGCTTACCCCGGAGGAGGTCTCGCTCCTGAACGAGTTCCTGCAGTCCCAGGCCAGGTATTCCTTCGGCGGGGTCGAGGTCGTAGTGGCCGAGGCCTATCTCGAGAAGTACAAGGGCGACATCGCGGTGCTCGCGCACAAGATACGTGACATAGAGAACATGGAGTGCCTCTTCCTCCTCGTCGATTCCGAGGACAGGGTCCATGTGATCGCCCGGTCGCGAAACCCTCGCGCGGACGCGGGCAGGATCCTCAAGGCACTCGGGGGAGGCTGCCATCCGAACGCGGCCTCCGCCACCCTGAAGGGGGCGACCCTCGTGCAGGCCAGGGAGATGCTCCTTGAAGCCGTCCGGGCGAACATAGTACCTGCGAGGACAGCCGGGGACATCATGTCCTTCCCGCCAATCACGCTCTCCCCCAGGACGCCCCTCAACGAGGCGATGGAGGTCATGCGCAGATACGGCATTAACGCCGCGCCCGTCGCAAGGAACGGGTCGGTGCAGGGGGTGATAACCAGGCAGGTCGTGGACAAGGCCGTCTACCACGGCCTCGGGGCCGCGCCCGTGAAGGACTACATGACCACGGATGTGGACTGGGTAGGCCATGACGCCTCCATCGAGAGCATAAGGGAGAAGGTCGTTGGCCACGGGCAGAGGCTTCTCCCGGTCCTGAGGGACAAAAAGATCGTGGGCGTAATCACCCGGACAGACCTCCTCAAGCTCCTCCAGGAGGAGCTTGAGCGCGGCGCCCGCGACGAGACAAGGAAGGTGCGCGTCGTCTCAGGGCTCATGAAGGAAAGGCTCCCGAGCTGGGCAATGGACCTGCTGAGGGAGGCGGGCGAGGTCGCGGAGGAAAGGGGCATGAAGGCCTACGTTGTGGGCGGGTTCGTCCGCGACCTCATAATGAGACGGGAGAACCTGGACATAGACATCGTCATAGAGGGCGGGAACGGGATAGTCTTCGCAGAGGACCTGGCCAGGAGGCGAGGCGCCTCGATAAGGCCGCACCACAGGTTCAAGACAGCCGTGCTGGTATTCCCGGACGGCTACAAGCTCGACGTTGCGACCGCGAGGCTCGAGTATTACGAGAGGCCGGGCGCGCTCCCGACAGTCGAACAGTCGTCCCTGAAGCTCGACCTTTACAGGCGGGACTTCATATTGAACACCCTTTCCATATCCTTGAACCCCGGCAGGTTCGGCGAGCTCATAGACTTCTTCGGCGCGCAGAAGGACCTCAAGGAGAGGACGATAAGGGTGCTCCACAACCTGAGCTTCGTAGAAGACCCGACCAGGATGCTCAGGGCCGTGAGGTTCGCGGAGAAGTTCGATTTCAGCATCGGGAAGCACACGCTCAACCTCATAAAGAACTCGGTAAAGCTCGACGGCTTCTCTACCGTATCAGGGCCGAGGATAGCCGATGAGCTAAAGAACATACTCGAGGAGGAGACATCGGGAAAGGCGCTCAAGAGGCTTTCGGACCTGGGCCTTCTGAAGCTCATACACCCGTCGATAGTATGGGACAGGGAGTCCGAGAAACTCTTCAGGCGCGGCAAGGAGGCCCTCGCCTGGCACGAGCTCCTCTACGAGAAGGACAGCGTGGAGCCCTGGCTGGTACTCTTCCTTGCCCTTACCGACAGGCTGAAGGAAAAGGAGATCGCCTCCCTCATGGCAAGGCTCGGGATATCCGGGAAAAAGAGGCTCGATGTGCTCGGCAGGAGGGAAGAGGCCAGGAAGGCCCTCGGCAAGCTCCAGGCCGGCGCCGTGAAGAAGGGCAGCGACATCTACGAGCTGCTCGCGCCGCTGCCGCTTGAGCTTATCCTCTACCTCATGGCAAAGGCCGGGAAGGAGCCGGCCCGGAAGGCGCTCTCTGCCTACATAAAGACGCTCAGGCACGTAAGGCCTGAATTGAGGGGCGGGGACCTGAAGACGCTTGGCATAGCCGAAGGGCCTCTCATGGGAGAGGTATTGAGGACGCTCCTTAAAAAGCGCATAGACGGCGAGACGGCCACAAGGGAAGACGAGGAGCGGCTGGTCAAATCCATCATTAAAAAGGGGCGCGTCCGCGCCCGAAGGCGCGCGTAGCCGGGCCTTGCGCACGGGCGAGCTTCCATTGCCGGGCATCCCTCCGCAATTATTTGCATTGACCCGTCTCTCGTTCATCTGTTAAAATTTAAAATTACGGGCAAAATCAAGGATTTCGCATGGTTCAGGAATTTCTGCAAAGGATGCTTCTCTTGGTGCCGCCGGTCCTGCTGGCGCTCACGGTGCACGAGTGCGCCCACGCCTGGGTAGCGAACCGTCTCGGCGACCCCACGGCCAAGATGCTCGGCAGGGTCACTTTCAACCCCATAAAGCACCTGGACCCCATCGGGACGATAATGCTCTTTTTCTCCGGCCTCTTCGGCTGGGCCAAGCCCGTACCCATAAACCCCCGTAATTTCCGCAATATCTCGCGTGATACAATAATGGTCTCGGTCGCAGGGCCCCTGTCCAACCTCTTCCTTGCGGCCCTGTCGGCCCTGGTCTACAAGATGCTCATCATGACGGGCCCTTTTCTTCTGGGCTCCATTCCCGGCTTGGTCTGGCCTCTTTTTGCCATGCTGGAGCTGAGCATACGGATAAACGTGGCCCTGGCCGTCTTCAACATGATACCCGTTCCGCCGCTTGACGGGAGCAAGGTGCTGGGAAACCTCCTGCCCCCGAGCCAGGCCTTTGCCTGGGCCAAGTTCGAGCAGTACGGCTTTTTCGTGCTGCTTCTTCTCATAGTCAGCGGGGCCCTTCACAAGTTCATCTCGCCTGTCATTTTCGTCATGGTAGGCTTACTCATGGGAGGTATATACTGACATGCCGCAGCGGGTGCTGAGCGGGATGAGGCCGACCGGAAAGCTCCATTTCGGCCATTACCACGGGGTTCTGGCAAACTGGCTCAGGCTCCAGGAGGAGCACGAGTGCTTTTTCTTCGTGGCCGACTGGCACGCGCTCACGACCGACTACGCGAACCCCTCGGGGATAAAGGAGAACGTGAGGGAGATGGTCCTCGACTGGCTCTCGGTGGGCATAGACCCGGAAAGGGCCGTCGTCTTCAGGCAGTCTTCCATAAAGGAGCACGCGGAGCTTTTGGTCCTCCTCTCGATGATAACGCCGCTACCCTGGCTTGAGCGAAACCCGACCTACAAGGAGCAGCTCCAGGAGATAAAGGACAAGGACCTCCACACCTACGGCTTCCTGGGCTACCCGGTCCTCCAGACCGCCGACATAATAGTATACAAGGCAAACAAGGTCCCGGTGGGCATAGACCAGGCCCCCCACGTGGAGCTTTCAAGGGAGATAACCAGGCGCTTCAACCACTTCTACGGACAGGTCTTCCCGGAGCCGGAGACGCTCCTTACCGCCATACCAAAGGTCCTCGGGACCGACGGACGGAAGATGAGCAAGTCCTACAATAACGCGATATTCCTTTCGGACGAGCCCGGCGAGGTGGAAAAGAAGATACTCACCATGATGACAGACACGGCCCGTAAAAAAAGGACCGATGCGGGCAACCCGGACCTGTGCCCGCTCTTCATCACCTTCCATAACCTCTACTCGGACGAGAAGACCATAAGCTGGGTGAGGGAGGGCTGCACAAAGGCCCTCATTGGCTGCATAGAATGCAAGCGCTCGGTCATCCCGAGGGTGCTTGCCATGCTCGAGCCCATCCAGAAGAGGCGGAAAGATCTTGCCGCAGACCCCGAGAGGGTAAAAGGCATACTCGATAAGGGCTTCGAGAAGGCCGCTCCAGTCGCCGCAGAGACCATGAAGGAGGTCAGGTCCGCCATGGGCCTCTCGTAGACCCCATGTCCCAGACGTACAACATAAAGCTCGACATATTCGAGGGGCCGCTCGACCTCCTGCTTCACCTCATAAAGAAGAGCGAGGTGGACGTCTACGATATCCCTGTCGCCTCCATAACCGAGCAGTATCTTGAATACATCGAGATGATGAAGGAGATGAACCTCGATTTCGCGGGCGAGTTCCTGGTCATGGCCGCGACATTGGTCCATATAAAGAGCAGGATGCTCCTCCCCGTGGACGAGGAGGCCAAGCCCGAGGAGGAGGAAGGCGGCGACCCGAGGGAAGAGCTCGTAAGGAGGCTCCTCGAATACCAGAGGTATAAGGAGGCGGCAAGGGAGCTTTCCGAGAGGAACCTCCTCGGAAGGGACGTATTCGCGCGGGGCGCGGATGTAGAGCTCGGAGAGCTCGAGGAAGGCGTCGGGTTCGTGAACGTCTCGGTCTTCGACCTCATGGAGGCCATAAAGGGAGTGCTCGCTCGCGCGCCCAGGGAAAGGACGGTCGAGCTCACCTCCGAGCGCTTCAGGATAGCCGACAAGATAAACGACATCATGGAGTTTCTCGGAAGGGAGAAGAGCGCGACATTCGTCTCCCTCTTCCCCGGGGGCGCGACCAGGGGCGAGGTGGTGGTGACATTCCTCGCGGTCCTCGAGCTCGCGAAGCTCCTCATGATACGGGTGCACCAGACCGATGACGGGGTCATAAGGGTCTACATGCCCGAGGAGAGGAAAGAGGAAGGCGGAGAGGGCGCTGCCGCCGACGCGGAAAACGACACGAGAGAAGCCGGAGAAAACGAAAACAAGGAAGAGTAGGGCCTATGCTGGACAAAGATAGCATCAAGCCGGTCATCGAATCGCTCATATTCTCAGCCGAAAACGCCATAAGCTTCGAGAGGATCGCAGGGGTGCTCGAAGGCGAGGACAAGGCGGTCGTCAGGGCAGCCCTGAACGAGTTGATAGAGGACTACAGGACAAGAGGGGGAGGCTTCTTCATAGAAGAAGTGGCGAACGGCTACCAGTTCAGGACTAACCCGGAGTTCGCGCCGTTTCTCAGGAGGTTCTTCAAGATCGGCCTTCAGAAGATAAGCAAGGCGGCAATGGAGACGCTCGCGGTCGTGGCTTACAGGCAGCCGGTAACAAGGGGCGATATCGAGGCCGTACGCGGGGTGGACTCTGGCGGCGTGCTCGCCACCCTCATGGAAAAGAGGTTTATAAAGATAGTGGGCCGTAAAGAGGCGCCGGGCAGGCCAGTTGTCTACGGGACCACGAAGGAGTTCCTGGAGACCTTCGAGCTCAAGGACCTCTCGTGCCTGCCGAGCCTCAAGGACCTTAAGAAAATGGAGGAAGAATATGCCCGGGAAGAAGGGCAGGGAACCGAGGAAGACGGAGCCGAGGGGCCGGTCAGGGCGGAAGGAGGCCCCGAAGGCGCAGAAGGGGAAAAGCACCAGGGAAGCGGGCCGGACCGGGACGGAGAGGCCCCAGAAGGCGAAGAGGCCGGAGTCGCCGGGCTTGAAGAGGGGGCGGAAGCCCTCGACTCCGACGGCGAAGGGGGCGGCTGGGAAGAGGCCGAAGAGGATATCGCTTCCAGAGGAGCCGCGGCTGGAGAGGCTCCAGAAGATAATAGCGGCGGCGGGGATAACCTCGCGGAGGAAGGCCGAGGAGATGATAACCGAGGGCCGGGTGAGGGTGAACGGGAGGGCAATAACTGAGCTCGGCGCAAAGGCAGACCCCGCAAAAGACAGGATAGATGTAGACGGAAAGAGGGTCAGATACGGCGGGCCCAGGGTATACGTACTTCTCTACAAGCCCAAGGGCTTCATAAGCTCGGTATCCGACGAGGCCGGAAGGCCTGTTGTGACGCAACTGGTATCGGCAGTAAAGGCGAGGGTCTATCCCGTGGGGAGGCTCGACTACGACGCCGAAGGCGTGCTCCTTCTTACGAACGACGGCGACTTCTCGAATAAGCTCATACACCCGACCTTCCAGGTCCCGAAAACCTACCTCATTAAGGTAAGCGACGTCCCGGCAAAGGAGAAGCTTAAGAAGCTCGAAACCGGCGTCCACCTCGAGGACGGGAAGACCCTTCCGGCAAAAGTGAAGTTCGTGAGGGCCACCCGCCTGAACTCGTGGATAGAGCTTACCGTGTTCGAGGGCAGGAACCACCTGGTAAAGAGGATGTGCCAGGCCATAGGCCACCCTGTGCAGAAACTCAAGAGGATAGAGTTCGCGGGCCTTAAGCTGGGGGCCTTGAAGCCCGGCGAATGGAGGCACCTTACGGAGAGGGAGATCGCCGGGCTTAAAGGGAGTTCAGGGCGCTGACCTTTCCTGAAATCGGCAGTTCCCTCTCTTTGGTTTGGGTCGTTTAGCACTCAGAATGACAAAGAGTCGGGCTTTCCAGTCTTTCCGATG
>DIDN01000115.1:317-5642 GCA_002418185.1 Deltaproteobacteria bacterium UBA5799 | reverse complement strand
GAAGCCGCCGAGCGCGGGGCCAGGGCCTCGCTCGGCTTCACCGAAATAAGGGCCCCTTTCAGCGGGGTCGTGCTCACCAAGAACGCCGACATAGGCGACATCGTCACCCCGATAGGAGCTGCGGCTGACGCAAAGGCCGCGGTCGTGACCATCGCGGACCTGGGCACGCTCTATGTGGAGGCCGACGTATCCGAGGCGAATATCGGGAAGATATACGCGGGCATGCCGTGCGAGATTGAGCTCGATTCATTTCCCGATGAAAGGTTCAGCGGTACCGTACACATGGTCGTGCCGACAGCCGACAGGACCAAGGCCTCGGTCATGGTCAAGGTCAGGTTCCTCGACGAAACGGAAAGGGTACTCCCGGAGATGAGCGCGAAGGTCGCGTTCCTTTCAAGGGCCCCCGGCCCCGGAGAGCAAGCCCCACGCCCCACGGTGCCGGGCCAGTCGGTCGTATCCGAGAACGGCCTCGATTACGTCTTCTTGATAGAGGGCGACAGGGCGAGGAAAAAGGAGGTAAGGACAGGCAGGAGAATAGGCGAGGCCGTGGAGGTATCGGGATTGGCGCCCGGGACGAAAGTCGTCCTCTCGCCTCCCGGTGGGCTGCAGGACGGCTCGAAAATAGAGGTCATAGAGGAGTAATGGATAGCCCGCTTGTCAGGATAACGGGCCTTAACAAGTCTTACAGGCGGGGGAGCCGCGTCCTGCCGGTGCTCCGCGATATCAACCTGGAGATAGTGTCCGGGGAGTTCATGGCCCTCATGGGCCCGTCGGGCTCGGGCAAGAGCACGCTCCTCAACCTCATGGCCGGGATAGACCGGCCCGACAGCGGCACCATCGAAATCGGGGGCATGGAGACGACCTCGCTGACCGAGGCGGAGCTCGCTTCCTGGCGCTCGGACCACGTCGGCTTCATCTTCCAGTTCTATAACCTTATGCCGGTGCTTACGGCGCTTGAAAACGTAGAGCTGCCGCTCCTTCTGAAGGACATGCCCAGAAGAGAGCGGCGCGACAGGGCCGCGCTGCTCCTCGGGCTCGTGGGGCTTTCGGAGCGCCTGGACCACTACCCCGGCGAGCTCTCGGGCGGGGAGCAGCAGAGGGTCGCAATATCGAGGGCCCTGGTCACGGACCCGACCATACTCGTCGCGGACGAGCCGACCGGGGACCTCGACATGGAATCCGCGGAAGAGGTGCTCCAGCTCATGGAGAGGGTCAACGCGGAGTTCGGGAAGACCATCGTACTCGTCACGCACGACCCGAGGGCCGCCAACAAGGCCCGCACGATAAGGCGCCTCGAAAAGGGGTTCCTCAATGCCGATACTGCTTAAGGTGCTCATAAGGAACGCCTTCCGGCACAGGCTCCGAACCGTGCTCACGGTCCTCGGCATGGCCGTGGCCATACTCTCCTTCGGGCTCCTAAGGACGGTCGTGGACGCGTGGTACGCCGGGGTCGAGGCCTCGGCGGCAAACAGGCTGATAACCCGGAACGCCATCTCCCTTTCATTTTCGCTCCCGCTCTCCTATTACGAGAAGATACGGCAGGTCGAGGGCGTGGAGAAGCTCTCATACGGGAACTGGTTCGGAGGCGTGTACGGGGACGAGCGGAAGTTCTTCGCCAACTTCGCGGTCCAGGCTGAAAGCTATCTCGATATCGCAACCGAGTTCGTCCTCTCCCCTGAAGAGGAGTCCGAGTTCCTCAAGGACAGGAAAGGCGCAATAGCCGGGCAAAAGCTCGCCGGGAGGTTCGGCTGGGAGCCAGGGGACACCATCACCTTGCAGGGCACGGTCTTCCCCGGCGACTGGGAATTTACGCTCAAGGGCATTTACAGGGGCCGGGACGACACGGTGGACGAGGGCCTTTTCTTCTTCCACTGGGAATACCTGGACGAGACGCTTGAGACGCGGGAGCAGCTTCGGGCGGGCCGGGTCGGCTTCTACCTCGCGGAGGTCGAAAGCCCGGAGGTGGCCGCCGCCGTCTCGGAACGCGTAGACGCTCTTTTCGAGAACTCCCTTGCCGAGACCCTGACCGAAACGGAGCGCTCCTTCCAGATGAGCTTCGTAAGCATGACCGAGGCCTTGATGACCGCAATACAGCTCGTCTCGGTGGTGGTCATCGTGATAATCATGGCGGTGGTGGCCAACACCATGGGCATGTCCGTACGGGAGCGCATGGGCGAGTTCGCGGTAATGAAGGCGCTGGGCTTCGGAAGCAGGCACATAACGCTCCTCGTCTTCGGCGAATCGCTCGCAATAACCGCCCTCGGCGCGGCCCTGGGGGCCGCCCTCACCTTCCCGGCGGCCTCTCTTTTCAGGGCAGAGCTCGGGCAATACTTCCCCGTGTTCCTGATAAAGCCGACCACCTTCTGGCTGGACGCCTTAGCCGCGTTGATAGTCGCATTCTCTGCTGCCGCGATACCCTCGTACAGGGCGTCGACGGTCCCCATAACAGCGGCGCTGAGAAAGGCGGCATGAGCGCATGCCCGTCCCGCTCTCATACAGCCTGAGGTCGCTATTCGCAAGGAAGCTCACAACGGCGCTCACGGCCGTCGGCATGGCCCTCGTCGTCTTCGTCTTCGCCTCGATAGCGATGCTCGCGGAAGGGCTTGAGACCACCCTCGTGGAAACCGGCTCAAGGGACAACGTCATAGTCGTAAGGAAGGGCGCGCCCTCCGAGGTGCAGAGCGCCATAACCAGGGACCAGGCCGCAATAATAGAGTCTTACCCGGGCGTCGCTGCCGGACGCGGAGGCAGGATGCTCGCCGCAAAAGAGATAGTAGTCCTCATATCGCTTCGAAAGCGCGGGACCGAAAACCCCTCGAACGCGGTCATAAGGGGTATATCGCCGGCGTCCATCGAACTAAGGCCGCAGGCCAGGCTCGTCGAGGGCCGGATGCCGAGGCCCGGGACTTACGAGATAATATCCGGGATGGCCGTGGCGGACAGGTTCGAGGGGGCCGGCATGGGGGAAAAACTCTCATTCGCAATGAGGGAATGGACTGTCGTCGGCGTGTTCGACGCAGGCGCCACCGGGTTCTCCTCCGAAATATGGGGAGACGCCGATCCCCTCATGCAGGCGTTCAGGAGGCCCGTATACTCTTCAGTTGTATTCAGGATGGAGGACCCCGGCATGCTGGATTCCATAAGGAGCGCGGTGGATGACGACCCGAGGCTAAACCTCGAAGCCTGGCGGGAGACGGATTTCTACTCGGAACAGTCCAGGGCCCTCTCCCTCTTCCTCCGCGTGCTCGGCGCGACCCTTACCGCCATATTCTCAATCGGCGCCGTAATCGGGGCCATGATCACCATGTACTCGGCTGTCGCCGGCAGGGTCAACGAGATAGGCACGCTGCGCGCGCTCGGCTTCGGCAGGGCCAGCATACTCGCGGCCTTTCTCGCCGAGTCCCTCTTCATAGGCCTCGCCGGTGGCGCGATAGGGCTCGCCGCGGCCTCGTTCCTCCGCTTCCTCTCGTTCTCCACCCTCAACTTCCAGACCTTCTCGGAACTCGCGTTCTCGTTCACCCTCACCCTGAGGACGGCCGTACTCTCCTTGACGGTCGCGCTCCTCATGGGACTCGCAGGCGGGCTACTGCCCGCGCTCAAAGCCTCAAGGATGAAGATCGTGGACGCACTCCGGACCGGATAGGGCGGCAGGACTCCTGAGAGAACCTTTTGTAAAAAGTTTCTCCCAAAAAGCTCCGGCGGCCTATCGGCCTGTGCTTCCGAACCCGTTTTCGCCCCGTGTCGAGGCCGGGAGGTCTTCGGCGAGTTCGATCGTGACCCGGGGGACCGGGAGGAAGACCATCTGTGCCACCTTGTCTCCGGGCCTGAAGGTGAAGGCAGGGCCGTTGGGGGCGGCGTTGCCGTTTATCGCCACTATGCCGATCTCGCCCCTGTAGGAGCTGTCTACGACGCCGGCCGTGACGATGAGGCCTTTTGCGCCGAGGCCGCTCCTCGATTTTATCTGGCCGTACCAGCCGTGAGGTATCTGCATCGCGATGCCGGTCTTTACGACCATTGTGCCGCCCGGGGGGACCGTAGCCTCCTCGGAAGCGAAGAGGTCCCAGCCCGCGTCGCCGTCGTGCGACTTCGCGGGTGCCCTGGCAGTCGTGGAAAGGAGCCTTATCATTACCCTGATGGGCGAGTCGTCCATCTTTTCCTCCAATCGAGGGCTAAATTGATATCATAACCGCGTGCCGGAGCGCAAAAGTATTTGTAATCGCCGTGCGCTTATAATAGAATACCATACCATGGAAAACAACAAGACAAAGACACGTCAGGAACTCGAGTCTTATCTCAAATCGCTTCTGCAGTTCATGTTGAAATCCGGCCAGGCGTATGACATGGGGTTCGAGGGCGAGGCCCAGAGGCTTGCGGTCGCCATGAAGGCGATACTTTACGACCAGGACGGAGGGGGCTCTCTTTTGGACAGGCTAGGCCTCGACCTCTACTTCTACGACAACTGCCCGGACTACGACGAGAAGCTGGCGCTCCCCATGAGCGGGCTTGCGCTCTACGCGCCCTCGAACAAGGACAGGAACAAGTACGCCCCGCGGCTCGGCAGAAACCCGGGCGTGACCATGAAAAAGGCAAAGTTCGGCGACTGGTGGAGCAAGCCCGTCATCGTTGACGACGGAAAAGGTATCCGCCTCACCAGGAAGGACGTTATCAATGCCGTATCCAATACCGATGCCCAGGGCGCGAGGCCGGTCCTTAACGAGGACTTCAACAAGCTCATCAAGGAGAACCCGATCGGCTGGGTGAACGAAAAAGCAGGGCTCAAGAAAGAGCCCCTTTTGGGGATGGAGTTCGCGAGCGCCCGCCATATCGCCTTCGAGGTGCTCGTCTCGTTCGAGGAGCAGCTCCCGCATTACTTCGAGGGCCTGTACCCGAACTGACCGAAACTGTCGAGCCTGGCTTGCAAAAGAAAAAGGGGGCTTCCTTGAAGCCCCCTTTCATATTTGTCATATTCCGTCGATATTAACGCCTCAGGACTTCTTGAGGAACCTGAGGAACCTTTTTAGCAGCCCTTTCTTTTCTTCCTTTTCTTCCTTTTGCACCGGCTGGGCCTTTGATGGCTCGAAGGCCCTGGCCTCTTTAGCCTTCCCCGCAAGCGCCATTGCGGCCGCCTCGACCTGCCTGGTATCGTACTGCCTGCCCCTCGATGGCCGCTTCGCGCCTTCCCGGTCTCCGGGCCTGCCCCCCTGCCCCTTTTTCCTGGGCGGCCTCTGCCTCTTGCCCTGCGCCTGCGGACTTCCGGTCTCGGCTGCCTTCAGCGGCCTGGGCTCGACTGGAGTGCGTTCCTTCGCCTGTGTCGCCTGTGTCGCC
>DIDN01000115.1:0-264 GCA_002418185.1 Deltaproteobacteria bacterium UBA5799 | reverse complement strand
GTGTCGCCTGTGTCGCCTGTGTCCCAGGGGCGCGGCTTCCCTTTTTGCGGCCCCTTGAGCGGCTCCGCCTGGGGCGCTCGCCGGACGGAGCGCTCCCGGACTGTTCTGTCAGGCCCTCGGGCCGGGGGGCCTTTGCAATTTCAACTGCCTGCCCGGCAGCCGCGGCGCCGGCAGGCGTATCCTCGCCAACGCGCTGAGGGGCTTTCCTCTCATGGCGCCTCTCAGGCCTCTGGCCATCTCTCCGGCCATCTCTCCGGAGGTCCT
>DIDN01000064.1:147-2823 GCA_002418185.1 Deltaproteobacteria bacterium UBA5799 | reverse complement strand
AAGAAATCTCACCCTCCCCTCTTGTCCCCTCCCATCAAGGGAGGGGAGGTTTGAGATACCCCGCTGCTTGCGGCGGGGTGGTTCATTCGGAAAAACCATGCGGCATGGGGGAAAAAGTGGGCGGAAACCCCGGGTTCTTCGCCGATTCCATGCTCGGGAAACTCGCAAGGTGGATGAGGACACTCGGCTATGACGTCGAGTACGACCCCTATATAGAAGACGGCGAGCTGGTAAAAAGGGCGGCTGCGGGGGACAGGCTCGTGCTCACAAGGGACACGAGGCTCATTGAGCGGAAGGCCCTCAAGGGCAGGGCCTTGCTCATCGGAAGCGACCGCATAGAAGGGCAGCTCAAGGAGGTCGTTTCCGCATACCCGCCTGAAATGGGAATGCTCCTTACGAGGTGCCTCAGGTGCAACGCCGTCCTGCGGGAGGTCCCCCGCGCCTCAGTAAGGGAAAAGGTACCGCCTTATGTATACGCAACGCAGGACGCGTTTTCGGAATGCCCGGCCTGCAAGAGGACCTATTGGGGCGGCACCCACAAGGCCAGGATGCTCGAAGAGCTTAGGAGGATGCTCGACGGCCGCTGAAAAGCACCTTTGCCATGAGCGGCACCCCATGTGGCCGGCCGCCTTACCTTGTTGATTTATCCCTTCAAAGATGGTAGTTTCCATTCCTGTATCCCGGGATTCGATCAGGCGCAAATCCACGGACGGCCTTGAGCCATCAAGCGCCGCGCTCGGGGCTATAACCGCAAGGAGGGCTCCCATGGACGGACACATAGTCGTCTTCACTACCGCCCAGAACGAGGACGCGGCGCTGCAGATAGCGGACGCGGTCGTAAGCGAGGGGCTTGCAGCGTGCTGCAACATGCTCCCGGGGATCCGGTCCATCTACATGTGGAAGGGTGAGATGTACGACGAAGAAGAGGTGCTCTGCATCATGAAGACCAGGGCAGGCCTCTTCGAAGCCCTCAAGGCGCGCATACTGGAGCTCCACGCCTACGAGGTACCGGAGGTCGTAGCTATCGAGATAAAGGACGGCCACTCCGACTACCTGAACTGGATAGACCAGGTTACCGCGAGGTGACCTCTGGCAGGCTGCTGAAAATTGATCTTTTCCCCCGGGGGGGAAATCTCTAATTTCAGAGGTTGCCTGCGTACCTCTTTAGCAGCCCTGAAATTCCCGGCTCTTTACCCTCTAAAAAAGACCCCGCCCCCTTCGGAGGGGACCGGGGGTTTTATTTTGACAAAACCGTGCACTTTATTTACAATATCATGTTATCGCATTTATCCGGACGGAAAGGGAAAAGGCAGTAATTTTGACGACAAAAACCGGCAACATCCGCAATTTTTCCATAATAGCCCACATCGACCACGGGAAGTCCACTCTCTCGGACAGGCTCCTCGAGTATACTGGGACGATATCCAAAAGGGAGATGATGGACCAGTTCCTCGACAAGATGGAGCTTGAGCGCGAGAGGGGCATCACCATAAAGGCCCAGACCGCAAGGCTCTCGTACAAGGCAGACGACGGAGAGACCTATACCCTTAACCTGATCGACACCCCCGGCCACGTGGACTTCAGCTACGAGGTGTCGCGATCCTTGTCAGCGTGCGAGGGGGCCATCCTGGTGGTCGACGCCTCGCAGGGCGTGGAGGCGCAGACGCTCGCGCACCTCTACACCGCCGTGGACGTAGGCCTCGAGATATTCCCGGTGCTCAATAAGATAGACCTGCCCTCGGCGGAGCCCGAAAGGATAAAGGCCGAGATAGAAGAGGTGTGCGGCATAGACGCCTCGGAGGCCGTGCTTACGAGCGCCAAGGAGGGCATAGGGATAAAGGACGTGCTCGAAGCCATCGTGAAGCGCGTGCCTCCCCCGGGCGGGAAGGCGCAGAGCCCCTTGAAGGCGCTCGTTTTCGACAGCTGGTACGACATATACCAGGGCGTCATAGTGCAGATAAGGGTCTACGAGGGGACGATAAGGAAGGGGACCAGGATACGTTTCATGGCCAACGGCAAGGAGTTCGACGTCGACAACGTCGGCGTCTTCGCGCCGAAGCCGAAGGCCGTGGAGGAGCTCGGACCCGGAGAGGTCGGTTTCGTCATAGCAGGTATCAAGGAGGTCAGGGACACGAGCGTCGGCGACACCCTCACCGACGCGGCAAACCCGACCGCAGAGCCGCTTCCCGGCTACAAGCCCGCCAAGTCGATGGTCTTCAGCGGACTTTACCCGGTCGATTCGGTACAGTACGAGGACCTGAAAGAGGCGGTCATGAAGCTGCGCCTCAACGACTCGTCCTTCACCTTCGAGCCGGAGACTTCCCTTGCCCTGGGCTTCGGCTTCAGGTGCGGCTTCCTCGGCCTCTTCCACATGGAGATAATAAGGGAGAGGCTGGAGCGGGAGTACGGGCTCGAGCTCATAACCACCGCTCCGACCGTCGTTTACAGGGTCACGAAGACCGACGGTTCGGTGGTGCTCGTGGAGAACCCCTCGAACCTGCCGTCCCCGCAGTTCATAGAGAAGATAGAGGAGCCGTACATACTCGCCTCCATCCACCTCCCCTCGGAGTTCCTCGGCGCCATACTGGGACTCTGCGAGGCGAAAAGGGGCATACAGCGCGAGATAAGGTACTTGAGCACCTCCCGGGTGGTCGTCGTCTACGAGATACCGCTTAA
>DIDN01000064.1:0-122 GCA_002418185.1 Deltaproteobacteria bacterium UBA5799 | reverse complement strand
CTCACAAAGGGCTATGCCTCCATGGACTACGAGTACCTTGATTTCAGGGCCTCCGAGCTCGTAAGGCTCGACATCCTGATAAACGGCGAGACGGTCGACGCCCTTTCCCTCATCGTGCCGAG
>DIDN01000084.1 GCA_002418185.1 Deltaproteobacteria bacterium UBA5799 | reverse complement strand
CTCGATGAGCTCGAGTATCCTTACCAGCTCCAGCTTGGAGAGGTTGTCGTACGGCACTTTGCCACTCCTTAAGGGCGACACCTCAGCGGTCCGCCTGCCTGGGGATTGAATGGCATTTGAAGCAGTTCCTGGTCGGGAAAGCCACCTTGTCATGGCATACGCCGCAGTACCTGCCCTTCCATATCCCGGTCATGGATATGCGCGTCGCGCCGGCCTTCTTCTTGAAAATGGCCGGGTGGCAGGTGGAGCACTTAAGCCACTCGTTGTGAGCCGTGTGGGGAAAGAGCACGTCAGGCATGAAGTCCTTCTTGGACCTTATGAGGATGTCGCCGTCGAACCTTTGCCTGTCAGCCGGGGCGAGCCTGGCAGGAGAGCCGTCTATCGACGACTTCGGCGAGATTATGCCTGATGAGATGGCCTCGGCCCAGTCGACAAAGCCGTATCGGTCCTTGGGAAGGTGCGTAAGGGAGATTACGTCGGGAGTGGGGTCCGGGAGGCCGTACCTGTCCTTCTTTACCTCTCCCGGCTTACTCTTAAGCTCCAGGAACGGCCTGTCCGCAGGGGCCGGGTCCATTAAAACCGGCTCACCGCTTGCGGAGCCCGGCGGGTAAACGAAGGCAAGGAAGAGCGCTATGGTCAGTGCGGATTTCAGCATCTCTCAGCAGGTCCAGCCCGGGAGTATTCAGACAAGGGGGCGCATTACTGAAACCCCGCTTGAAACGCGCACGCGATTGGATTTTCGGATTTTATCAAAAAAAAGGCCAACTCGCAAACAAAAAAGGCCTGAGAAGCCAGGCCAATGCGTAACGATCGATACATTGAACCGGCCTCGGGAAAAAGCCCGGTTCACGACAGGAAGGGAGGCGGTAAACGCCCCGTTCAGACCTTCACAAGCGCGTATTCCCTCAAGCCGAGCCCCCTTTGTTCGGCATATGAGAGCTGTACTTCCCAGTCTATGGACGGGTGCACCCCCCTGAACTTGTCGCCTCCGGGGTCGTGCCCGCTCCTCAATGCGCTCCCCTTGAACCCCTCCGTGCCGTTTACGAGGTCTGCAGCCGCCTGGTCTATCGCAACCGGGTCGACAGAGGCCAGCACGCCGATATCAGGCACTATCGGGGCGTCGTTATGGCCGTAGCAGTCGCATGCCGGGCTCACCTGGGTCACAAAGGAGAGGTATGCGCACCTCCCCTCCTTTCCTTTTACGGCCCCCTCGAAGTGCTCGACCATCTTTTCCTGGAGTCTCTCTGCCGTCTCGTCCCAACTGACCTTTATGGTGCCCTCCGGGCATACGGCGATGCAGTGGCCGCAGCCTATGCAGGCCTCCCGGTCTATTACGGCTGCGGTCCCGACCGTTATGGCCGCCGAGGGGCACGCGGCTGCGCAGTCGCCGCAGGCGACACAGCCTTCCGGGTCTACCAGGGGCGAGCAGTTCGAGTGCTGCGCGAGCTTCCCCTCGCGGCTTGCGCACCCCATGCCGACGTTCTTCAATGCGCCCCCGAAGCCGGAAAGCTCGTGGCACTTGAAATGCGACACGGCCACAAGCCCGTCTGCCGCGACTATCTCGCTCGCTATTCTTACTTCCCCGAGGTGTTTCCCGTCTACCCTTACAGCCGTTCCGGAGGCCCCCCTTAAGCCGTCGGCTATGACGAGCGGGGCTGAGACCACTGCGAAATCGAAGCCATTCTCCACGGCGGTCCTCAGGTGGTCTATTGAATTGCCCCTGGTGCCGACATAAAGCGTGTTCGTGTCCGTAAGGAAGGGGTTTGCGCCAGTTTCCCTTACGCGCTCGACTATTCTTCTCACGAAGACAGGCCTCACGTAGGAGGCGTTCCCTTTCTCTCCGAAGTGGAGCTTCAATGCTACCAGGTGCCCCTTCCTGAACCTCTCCCCAACCTCTACGTTCTCAAGGAGGGAATCGAGCTTGTCGAGCAGGTTTCTTTTGGGGTTGGTCCTCAAGTCCGCGAAGTAGACTTTCGGTTTCATTCGTCCCCGGCCCCGCATCCTTTCCATATTTCTACCATCCATGGCGACCTCTGAAAACCAGAGATTCTCCCGCGATCAAGAAAGACCGGGAATAAAAAGCTGAACATATCAATATGCGAGCATTTTTACTCCGGCCTGACACAGAGTCCGGGGAAAAGACCAATTTTCAGAGGTTGCCTTATATCTCTATTATCATCGGGAGTATAACGGGTTTCCGCTCGAGCGTCCTGTTGAAGTAACGGCGTAGCGCCCTCCTCACCTCTTCCTTTATCTCGAGCTGCTCGGTCTTGACCTCGGCGTTCAGGGCATTGAGCGCCTCAATTACGACCTTCCGCGCTTCCTCGATGAGGCCCGGCCTTCCCTCTTCGAAGACCACTCCGCGCGTCACTATCTCGGGGCCGTAGACCATGCCGCCCGTGGTAGCGTTTATTGCAACGAGCGCCAGCACCATGCCGTCCTGCGCCAGGTGGTTCCTGTCCTTCAGGACCATCTCGCCCACGTCCCCGACCCCCTTGCCGTCGACGAAGACCCTGCCGGACTCGACCCTCCCGGCCCTAACGAAGCCGCCTTCCGGGGCGAACTCGACCACGTCCCCGTCCTCGGCGATAATAACGTTCTCTTGCGGGATGAGCCTGGACGCGAGCCTCGCATGAAGGACCAGGTGCCTGTACTCGCCGTGGACCGGGATGAAGTATTTCGGGCGCACCATATTGAGCATTATCTTCAGTTCCTCCTGGCTCGCGTGCCCGGAGACGTGCACCTCGGAGACCTTCTCGTATATGACGTCCGCGCCCCTCCTGTAGAGGTGGTTCATCATCGTCGAGATGGCCTTCTCGTGCCCGGGAATGAACTTCGAGGAGAGTATGACTGTGTCGCCCTTGCGGACCTTTATCTGCTTGTGGTTGTCCATTGCCATGCGGGTAAGGGCGCTCATGGGCTCGCCCTGGCTCCCGGTCGTGAGGAGCACGACTTCGTTATGCGGGATGGAGTCTATATCCCTTAAGTCCGCCATCAGCCCCTCGGGGTACTTGAGATAACCCAGGGCATGGGCTATCCTTGAGTTGGCCACCATGCTCTTGCCGTTGAGTACGACCCTGCGCTTGTGCCTTGCAGCGGCGTCGATGACCTGCTGGATGCGGTGTATGTTCGAGGAGAAGGCGGCTACTATTATCCTCCCATCGCACCTCCTGAATATCTCCTCGAGGTTTCTCCCTATCTCGCGCTCCGAGAGGGAATAGCCCTCCTTTTCCACGTTCGTCGAGTCCGACATGAGAAGGAGCACTCCGGCTTCCCCGTACTCGGAGAACCGGGCGTAGTCCATGACCTCGCCGTCGACCGGGGTCTGGTCCATCTTGAAGTCCCCTGTATGGATGACGGTCCCGACCGGGGTCCTTATCGCGAGGCCGCAGCCGTCGACTATCGAATGGCTTACGCGTATGAACTCTATGTCGAACGGGCCTATGGAGACCCTGTCCCTCGGGCGGACGGTCTCGAACAGGGTTGACTTTGCGAGGCCGAACTCCTCGAGCTTCTCCTCGATGAGCCCGATGGTGAGGGCGGTACCGTAGACCGGCGCGTCGACCTGGGGCAGGACAAAAGGCAGGGCGCCGGTGTGGTCCTCGTGGCCGTGGGTTATGATATAGGCCTTTACCTTCTCGGCGTTCCTCTTGAGGTAGCTGACGTCCGGGATGACGATGTCTATCCCGAGCATGTAGTCCTCCGGGAACATGAGGCCGCAGTCCACGACTATGATGGAGTCGCCGTACTCGAAGGCCGTCATGTTGAGGCCTATCTCGCCGAGGCCGCCGAGCGGTATTATCCTTAAAGGCTCTCCCATAATCTACTGAGGACCTCCAGCCCGTTTCAAAAGCCCCTCTATTTCTCTTTTCATCCTGTTCCTCAGCTCTTTTTCGTCAAGGGGCCCTGCATCCAGGGGCCTCCCTATTTTTATCCTGACCTTTGAAGGCCTTATGAGAAAGCCCCCCCGCCTCATTATACCCGAAGTGCCGTCTATGGCTACGGGAACGACCGGCACGCCGCTTTTCCTGGCGAGGACAAAGGCGCCGCGCTTGAAGGGGAGGAGCCTCCCGGAGCCTGACCTCGTGCCCTCGGGGAAGACCAGCACCGAAGTCCCTTTCCTTATCTTCTCCGAGGCCTCTTCCATGTTCTTCATGGCCTCGGCCGGGTTGTCCCTGTCGATACCGACGTATCCTGCAAGGCTCATGCTCCAGCCGATGACGGGTATCCTGAAAAGGCTTTTCTTGGCGACCCAGCGGAACTGCACGGGCAGGAACGCCTGGAGAGCCGGTATGTCGAAGGCGCCCTGGTGGTTGGAGACGAATATCACGGGCCTCCCCGAAGGGATGTTCTCAGCGCCCCTTACGTCCACCCTGACCCCCGAGAGGGCGAGGACCACCCTCGACCAGAAGGCCCCTATTGAATGGACCGTCCTGCCCTGCCTTTCGAACGGAAGGGTCAGGAGTACGAGAATGAAAAGGGCTATGGTGACGGGCAGGCCCAGGAGCCAGACGGCAAGGGTCCTCAGAACTGTCATAGGCGGATGCGCGCCCCGTGGGCGGAGTTTCTCCTCGGTAGTTTATCGCAATAATATACCACGCGGGACGCCTGGATGCACAAAAAAATCCCGGGTCGAGCGGCTTGCAAGAAGAGCGCCTGAAATGGTATATTGGTCTGGAATTCAGGTGAAAGACTAAAGCTTAGCTTCCGGTTTCCCAATGAGAAAGGGTCGCCGGATTGCAATACCCGGGGCGTCTGATAATCAATTAGGCTTGCACTGGTCCGCCGCGGGCTTTAAAGAGTATCGAAAGGAGTGCCTGGCTGAAAACCGCCTGGAAACCGGAATGCAGAAAAGCAGCCACCCAAAAACCGTTCTGTTCGCGGCCCTCATATCCGCCGTTGCATCCTTTGCGCTCTATCTCCCGTCTCTCGGCTTCGAATTCGTCAACTGGGACGACTACCTTTACGTTCAAAGGAACGCCGCCCTCCAAGGCGACGACCTCGACTGGGCCTTTACATCTGTCATTGCCTCAACATGGATACCGCTGACTTTTCTCTCTTACGAGCTCGATTATTCAATCTGGGGGCTCGACCCGTTCGGGTACCACCTCTCTAACTCCGTGCTCCACGCCGCAAACTCGTTCCTGGTCGCCTTTATCGCGGCGAGGCTTGCCGGAGCGAGGGGCGGCCTCGGTGCGAGGGCCATATTCATCATCGCCCTTTCGGCTGGCCTCCTCTTCGGCCTACATCCGCTCAGGGTAGAGTCGGTAGCCTGGATAAGCGAACGGAAAGACGTCCTGAACGCCTTTTTCTTCCTCTTGTGCCTGCTTGCCTATATCAACTACGCCGCGAGCCGAAAGGCCTCGTCCTACATTTTTGCGCTCTTCTTCTGCATGCTTTCGCTTTTAAGCAAGCCCATGACCGTCACCGTGCCGCTGGTGCTCCTCATACTCGACTATTTCCCCTTCAACAGGTTCAGGACGGACGGCTGGAGGAAGCCGCTCCTTGAAAAGCTTCCTTTCCTTGGCCTGAGCCTTGTGGTCGCGTTCATAACTATCCTGTCGCAAAAAGGGGCGATGGTCCCGGAAGATATACTGCCGCTTGACGGCAGGCTCCACGTCGCGGCCCGCGCATACCTCTTCTACATCTATAAGACCCTTTTGCCCGTAAACCTCGCGCCCTTTTACCACCGTGACTTCGCGGCGGGCGTAAGCCCTCTCTTTGCTGTTTACGTCCTTGCGCTTTCTGCCGCTACCGCGCTCGCCTTTTACATGCGGAAGCGGAGCAGGATTTATTTTTCCGCCTGGGCCTATTTCATTATTACGCTCCTCCCGGTAGTCGGGCTCTTGAAAGTCGGGAGGCAGGTGGCGGCCGACAGGTACACGTATCTTCCGGCCATAAGCCTCGCCTTGCTCGTCGCGGCCGTGGCAGGCTGGGTCGTAAGCAGAAACAGGCGCATGTTCGCTCCCGCGCTTGCCTCGATTGCCGTAATATCTGCCCTCCTGTCCTTTCTCACCCTCAGACAGGCAGCGGTCTGGAAGGACTCGATCTCGCTATGGACCCATCAGACACGGCTTTACCCGGAGCAGGCGAGGGGATATGTAGGCCGCGGCAAAGCGCTTCTCAAAAACCGCAAATTCGAGCAGGCGCTCAACGACTTCGACAATGCCATAGAGGTCAACCCGTTCTTCAACAAGGAGGTCTACCTGCTCCGCGGCGGCACGCTCGCAAAGATCGGCAGGATCGAGGAGGGGCTTGCCGATTTAAACCTGTTCGTGACCTCGAATCCGCGCAACAAGAAAGCCTACATAGCCCGCGGCACGGCATACGCCCTTGCCGGCCGGTACGAGGACGCGCAGGAGGACTTCAGCACGGCCCTTGATCTCGACCCTAAGGACCCTTCTATCCACATTGTCATCGGGAAGGTCTACATGCACATGGGCGACATGGAAAGCTCATACATCAGCATGAAAAGGGCTCTTGAACTCGGTGGCCGGGAGGCTTCCTGGTATATAAGAGAGCTTGAGGAGAAAGCCATGGCTGGAGGGAATAAAGCATTGCAAACGCACAACCGCTGGTGATAGACTTTCGTCATTGCTCAAATGGCCGCCGGACAGGAATGCAGAAAAAACCTGACCCCACAAGAACAATCCTAATTGCAGCCCTCATCTCCGCAGCTGCCTCCTTCGCGCTCTACCTGCCCTCGCTCGGCTTCGACTTCGTAAACTGGGACGACTATATGTACGTTTACAGGAACGCTGCCCTCCAGAGCGACAATCTCGACTGGGCCTTTACATCTGTCATTGCCTCAACATGGATACCGCTGACTTTTCTCTCTTACGAGCTCGATTATTCAATCTGGGGCCTCGACCCCTTCGGCTATCACCTTACAAACACCGTGCTACACGCCGCAAACTCGTTCCTGATCGCCCTGCTCGCGGCAAGGCTCGTCGGGGCAAGGGGCGGCCTTGGGGCAAGGGCCGTATTCATCATAGCCCTTTCAGCCGGCCTCCTCTTCGGCCTCCACCCGCTCCGGGTCGAGTCGGTCGCATGGGTCAGCGAAAGAAAAGACGTCTTGAACGCCCTCTTTTTCCTCCTGGGCCTGCACGCGTATCTCAGCTATGCTGCGAGCCGAAAGGCCGCATCATACATGCTTACGCTCGTCTTTTTCGTCCTTTCGCTCCTCAGCAAACCCATGACCGTCACCATGCCTTTGGTGCTCCTCATACTGGACTATTACCCCCTCGGCAGGGTCGGTAAAGACAGCTGGAGGAGGCCGCTCCTTGAAAAGCTTCCTTTTTTCTGCATTAGCATTGCCGCCGGGCTTATCACCGTCTGGTCGCAGGAATCGGCGCTGGTCCCCCAAGACTTGCTGCCCCTTGGGGGCAGGATCCACGTCGCGGCCCGCGCGTACGTCTTTTACATCTACAAGACCCTTCTGCCCGCGAATCTCGCCCCTTTATACCCAATAGACCTCTCGGCGAGCATCGACCTCCTTTTCGCCATGTACTTGATTGCGCTCTCCGCCATTACAGCGCTCGTATTTTACTTCCGTAAATGGAGCAATACCTATATCTCGGCCTGGGCATATTTCGTAATTACGCTCATCCCGGTTGTCGGGCTCTTGCAGGTCGGCGGACAGGCAGCGGCGGACAGGTATACATACCTACCCGGCATTAGTCTCGCAATGCTCGCGGCGGCCGGAGCCGGCTGGATAGTCAAAAGGAAAAGGAAGGCTTTCCCAGCCGTGCTTGCGGCCGTGGCCGTGCTCTCGGCCCTCCTGTCATTCCTCACCTTCAGGCAGGCAGCTGTCTGGAAGAACTCGTTCGCCCTCTGGGACCACCAGATAGGGCTCTACCCTGACAACCCCAGGGGGCATATAATGCGCGGCACCGCATACGCCCTAAAGGGGAATTACGACCAGGCAATCATAGATTTGAGCAAAGGCATCGAGCTGGACCCTTTTTATGACCTCGAAGTATACTCCACGCGCGGCAACGCGTTTGTGAATGCAGGGAGATTCGAGGAAGGGATTGCCGACTTCACCCATGCCCTCTATTTAAGAGACGGCGACAAGACCGCATACAAGGCGCGCGGCACGGCATACGCCGTTGCCGGCCAATACGCGAACGCGCTTAAGGACTTCCTTAAGGCCGCGAAGCTCGACCCTTCCGACGCTTCGACGCACATAGAACTCGGTAAGGTCTACATGCACCTGGGAGACAACAGGAACTCGTACCTCAGCATGAAAAAGGCCCTTGAGCTCGGGGACCCGAACGCCTCACGGTATCTTGAAGACCTCGAGACATGGGGCGCAGGCCATAACGAATGACGGGCCTGCAAACCGGCGGGCGCGGATGGATATCTTTTTGAAGCCCCAAAGCCGGGCGGAAACGCCTGGAGATTCGATGCAGACAAAAAACAACACAAAAAAAATAATCCTCCTTGCGGCTTTCATGTCCGCAGCCGCCTCCTTCGCGCTCTACCTGCCCTCGCTCGGCTTTGAATTCGTAAACTGGGACGACCACCTCTACGTCTACGAAAACCCTGATATCCGAAGCTTCGGCCTGAAGCAGGCCCTTACAGGATTTGTAAACGCCGCTTGGGTGCCGCTGACACTCCTCTCCTTCACCATCGACTACGCCCTCTGGGGCCTCGACCCCTTCGGGTATCATCTGACCAACTCCGTGCTCCACGCCGCAAACTCGTTCCTGGTCGCCTTGCTCGCGGCCAGGCTCGCAGCCGTAAGGGGCGGCCTTGGGACACGGGCCGTATTCGTCATAGCCCTTTCAGCAGGCTTGCTATTCGGACTCCACCCGCTCCGGGTCGAGTCGGTCGCATGGGTGACCGAACGGAAGGACGTCCTCAACGCCTTCTTTTTTCTCCTGGGCCTGCACGCGTACCTCAACTACGTTCAAGCGCGGAAGGCTTCCTCTTACGTCCTGACCCTGGTCTTTTTCGTCCTTTCGCTCCTCAGTAAACCCATGACCATCACCATGCCGCTCGTGCTACTCATACTCGACTACTACCCCCTCGGCAGGTCCGCCAGGGACGGCTGGAGGAGGCTCATAATCGAGAAGACCCCCTTCCTGGCCGTCAGCATGGCCGTAGGAATCTTAAATATCTGGTCGCACAACGTTACCAGCGTAATCGTCTCGACCGAGGCTCTTCCGTTGCATGTCCGGTTCCATGTCGCTGCCAGGGGGTATCTCTTCTATATCTACAAGACCTTTTTTCCCGTAAAACTCGCTCCTCTCTACCCCATCGGGGCGAAATGGGGCATAGACCTCCTTTTTTCCCTGTACCTGCTTGCGCTCTCGGCCATCACCGCGCTCGCCCTCTATCTCCGCAAATGGAGCAAGGCCTTTATATCGGCATGGGCCTACTTCATAATAACCCTTTTTCCGGTCATCGGTCTACTGCAGGCAGGAAGCCAGGCGGCTGCGGACAGGTTCACCTACCTGCCCGGGGTGAGCCTCGTAATTCTCGCGGCAGCCGGGGCCGGCTGGGCAGTCATGAGAAGCAAAAAGGCTTTCCCATCCGTATTTGTGTCCGTGATTGCACTCTCAGCCGTCCTCTCACTTCTCACCTTCAGGCAGGCAGCCGTCTGGAAGGACTCGATCGCACTCTGGGACCATCAGATATCTCTCTACCCTGACCACCACAGGGGATATATACTGCGCGGGAACACATATCTGGGCATGGAGTTGTTCGAGCTTGCCATCAGGGACCTCGACAGGGCCCTGGAGATAGAGCCCGGCTCCATCGAGGCCTACTCGATACGCGGTAGCACGTTTATAAACGTCGGGAGGTTCGAGGAGGGGCTTGCCGACCTTACAATGGTAGTTGCCGAGGACCCCGGCAACAAGGCGGCATACATGGACCGCGGCACGGCATACGCCGTTGCCGGCCGATACAGGAAGGCGCTTAAGGACTTCCTTAAGGCCGCGAAGCTCGACCCTTCCGATGCTTCGACGCACATAGAGATCGGTAAGGTCTACATGCACCTGGGAGATATCCGGAAATCATACCTCAATATGAAAAAGGCCCTTGATCTCGGGGACTCAAGGGCCTCCCGCTTCTTGAAAGCCATTAAGAGTGGGGCTCAGGTTACAAGAAAGAACGGCTCGCGGACCGGCGACCGCCGATGATATTTTTTGAAAACTCATCAAAGAAAGCCGGGGCGGAAACGCCTGGAGATTCGATGCAGGTAAAAAACAGCCCAACAAAAATCGTCCTCCTTGCGGCCCTCGTATCCGCCGTTGCCTCCTTCGCGCTCTACCTGCCCTCGCTCGGCTTCGAATTCGTAAACTGGGACGACCATCTTTACGTCTACGAAAACCCTGATATACGCGAGTTCGATATCGTATGGGCCTTTACCGCCGTAGTGGCCAGCACCTGGATACCGCTCACGCAACTATCCTTCTTCCTCGACTACGCCATCTGGGGCCTCGACCCCTTCGGCTATCACCTCACCAACACCGTGCTCCACGCCGGAAACTCGTTCCTGGTCGCCCTGCTCGCGGCAAGGCTCGCCGGGGCAAGGGGCGGCCTTGGGGCAAGGGCCGTATTCGTCATAGCCCTTTCAGCCGGCCTCCTCTTCGGCCTCCACCCGCTCCGGGTCGAGTC
>DIDN01000144.1 GCA_002418185.1 Deltaproteobacteria bacterium UBA5799 | reverse complement strand
TCTGGTGCCGAAGGGGGGACTCGAAGGGCTCCGCTCCGGCCTCCCGGCCGTTCGCTCTGCCCCGCGTTTGCTCGCTTACGCGCCGCCTCCCGACGGCGCTCATCCTCGCGCTGCTCGGCGCTCGCAAACTGTTCGAGTGCCGCCTGCTTGACTGAAATTAAAAAAACCGGCCAAAGCCGGTTTCTTTAATTTGGTGCCGAAGGGGGGACTCGAACCCCCACGGGTTGCCCCACTACCCCCTCAAGATAGCGTGTCTGCCAATTCCACCACTTCGGCGTTGAAAGAAGAGAAGAACAGAGTAAAAAAGGCCTTTACGGGCCTTTTTTTGAAGAGCTTTACTACTGTCCGATGTCCACATCGGTATGCGAAAAATTAACATGAAGACCGATGCCAGTCAAGGGGATTAAATCCCCGTATCCTATTCCTGGGGCGCGCCCGGCTGTGCGGAAGGCGTCTCGGGCGGGGCAACCGGCGCGGTAGCCGCCGGCACGTCGTCCATTATCGATCTGGTCCGGTCCTTTCCGGACATGTAGGTCAGGGCAAGCGAGGTCAGCATGAAGACCGCCGCGCACGCGTATGTTATCTTGGCGAGCATGGTAGACGGCCCGGCGCTCCCGAAAATGGTCTGCGACGACGAGGACGAGCCGCCGAAAGTAGAGCCAATGGAAGCCCCTTTGCCGACCTGCAGGAGCACGGCCGCTATCATAACGATGCTCACAAGGATATGAATTACGAGAAGAACAGTAAACACCCGGGTCCCTCCGTACCGACCGCCCGCACTTACGGGCTGAGTTTGCGCTTAAATGAACATTTTAGCGATTCCGAAAAGAAAAAGCAAGGGTTATGATTGCGGGCAAAGAAGAAAAGGCGGGGTAAAGAGGCGAGCGCGACACGTGTACCTCAGGGCCGGAATAAGCTCAAGCAGGCCGGAACCTGACTATGCGGGCGAAGTCCTCGGCCTTCAGGCTTGCGCCGCCCACGAGCGCGCCGTCTATGTTCGGCTGGGCCATGAGCTCGTCTATGTTGTCGGGCTTTACGGACCCGCCGTATATGATGCGTACGTTTCTTACCGACTCGCGTTCGAAGAGCTCGTGGAGGAGCTCGCGGATGGAGCTGTGGACCTCCTCGGCCTCCTGGGACGTGGCGGTCTTCCCTGTGCCTATGGCCCAGACCGGCTCGTAGGCTATCGTGACCTCCTTCATCGCGGAGCCGGCGAGCCCTGAGAGCGCCGCCGAGACCTGCGCCCCGACCCTTGCAAGAGCCTTCCCCGCCTCGCGCTCATCGAGTGTTTCGCCCACGCACACTATGGGCTTAAGCCCGTGCCTCAAGGCGGCAAAGACCTTCCTGTTCACTGTCTCGTCGTTCTCGCCGAAGAGCTGGCGGCGCTCGGAATGCCCGATTATCACATACTTGCATCCTGCCGACGAGAGCATCCCGGCGGAGACCTCTCCAGTGTAGGCGCCGCTCTTCTCCCAGAAGAGGTTCTGGCCGGCAAGCTTTATCTCGCTGTCCGCAAGGAGGTGGTTGAGATGGTGGATGGATGTGAAAGGGGGGGCTATTACGACCTCGACCTCCCGGACGCCCTTGAGGAGGTCCCGGAGCCCGAATACCAGGGAGGCTCCCTGGTCTATATCCATGTTCATCTTCCAGTTTCCGGCTATGAGCGGCAGCATCGGCAGTCCCGGATTTTTTTCGCAGTCGATTGCCCGGCCATTCCTGGTAGGGCCTGAAGGTTGCAAGCTTCCGTTTTTCGTGCCCGTAAAACCGGGGCTTGCCGTCAGTTTGCTGCCCTGGGCTTTTCCCTTTTCTTCCTCAGCGCGGCTATGCCCGGGAGTTCGGCGCCCTTCAAGAGCTCCAGGAATGCGCCCCCTCCGGTAGATATGTAGCTCATCTTGGCGTACTCGCCGGCCCTGTGGACGGCCACGTCGGTATCTCCGCCCCCCACTATGGTCATCGCGTAGGTGCTGGCAACGCTCGATACCATGGCGAAGGTGCCGCGGCTGAAGGCGTCTATTTCGAAGACGCCCATGGGGCCGTTCCAGACGATGGTCTTGGCGTTCTGTATGGCCTCGGTAAAGAGTGTCACGGTGGCAGGGCCTATGTCCAGCGCCATCCAGTCCTTCGGTATCTCCTGGTAGGTGACGACCTTCGTCTCCGCGTCGGCTGCGAACCTGTCGGCCACGACGAAATCCACGGGCATGAAAAGCTTTATGTGCTTCTGCCGCGCCCTTTCGATAACCTCCCTGGCGGTGTCGAGGGCGTCTTCCTCGGCAAACGAGCTCCCCACCTCGTAGCCCAGCGCCTTGAAAAAGGTGAGCGCCATGCCGCCGCCGATTATGAGCTTGTCGACCCTGTCGCAGAGCGAAAGGAGCACGCCGACCTTGTCCGAGACCTTCTTCCCGCCTATTATGGCGACAAGAGGCCTCGTAGGCTTCTCAAGCGCCATGCTGAAGTAGGTGAGCTCCTTTTTCATGAGGAACCCGGCCCCGGCCTCCTTTACGAAGTCGGTTATGGCCACGTTCGAGGCGTGCGCCCTGTGTGCCATGGCGAAGGCGTCGTTTATGTAGACGTCGGCCAGCTCGGCGAGTTTTCTGCCGAAGCCCTGGTCGTTTTTCTCCTCCTCGGGATGGAACCTCAGGTTTTCCAGGAGGAGGACGTCCCCGGGGCCCATTGCGCCGACCATCTTCCTCGCGTCCTCGCCCACGCAGTCCGGCGCAAGCTGGACCTCCTTCTCAAGGAGCCTCCCGAGCCTCTTGGCCACGGGCGCAAGGCTCATCTCCGGGACCTTCTTCCCTTTGGGGCGTCCGAGGTGCGAGGCGAGTATCACCTTTGCGTTCTCGTCGAGGGCGTAGTTTATGGTGGGCAGTACGCCCCTTATCCTCGTGTCCTCGCTTATGTTCTGGTTCTCGTCGAGAGGGACGTTGAAGTCCACCCTGATGAGGACCCTTTTGCCCCTCAGGTTGATCTCGTCAATGTATTTGAGCCCCTGGTTCAAAACCCACCTCCGGCAGCTACCGCCAGAATATCCGCACTGTCTTCAAAAGTGAAAGGAATTTCCGAATCTCACCTGGCACATCCTACATAGCCGAGCCCGGCCTTTCAAGGCTCATGCTGGAAAAACCACGGATTGGATCAAAAGCCCTTGCCGGCCATGTACAGCACCACGTCTCTCATCCTGCAGGAGAAGCCCCATTCGTTGTCATACCAGGCAAGGACCTTTACCATCTTCTCGCCTATGACCTTGGTTGCCTGCGCATCGAATATGGATGAATGGGGGTTGCCCTTGAAATCCACCGAAACGAGGAGCTCCTCCGTGTACTCGAGCACCCCCTTGAGGGTCGAGTTGGAGGCCTCCAGGAAAGCTGAATTGACCTCGTCCGCCTTCGCGGACTTCGAGATCTCGGCGGTAAGGTCCACGACCGAGACCGTCGGTACCGGTACCCTTATGGCCATGCCGTCGAGTTTGCCCTTCAATTCCGGGAGAACGAGCGAGACCGCTTTGGCCGCGCCGGTGGACGTGGGTATCATCGAAAGGGCGGCGGCCCTGGCCCTCCTGAGGTCCTTGTGAGGCAGGTCCAGTATCTTCTGGTCGTTGGTGTAGGCGTGTACGGTCGTCATGAGGCCCTTTACGATGCCGAATTTGTCGTTAAGCACCTTGGCCACCGGAGCAAGGCAGTTGGTGGTGCAGGAGGCGTTTGAGATTATGTTGTGTTTCTTGGGGTCGTAGCTCTCGTGGTTCACCCCGAGGCATATGGTTATGTCCTCGTTTTTCGCCGGTGCGGATATTATGACCTTTTTCGCCCCGGCATTCATGTGCGCCTCCGCCTTTTCCCGGCTGGTGAAAAGCCCGGTGCACTCCAGCGCGATGTCCACGTTGAGCTCCTTCCAGGGGAGCTTCGCCGGGTCCCGTTCAGCGGTGACCCGTATCTCTTTGCCGTTCAGTACAAGCGAGCTGCCCTTTACGGATATCTCAGCCGGGATTTTGCCGAAAACCGAGTCATATTTGAGGAGATGGGCGAGGGTAGGGGCGTCGGTAACGTCGTTTATGCAGACGAAGTCGATCTTGTCGAGGCTTCCGAGTGAAGCCCTCAGGATATTCCTTCCGATGCGCCCGAACCCGTTTATCGCGACCCTTACCATCACATACCTCCGTGAACCGTTATATTTTACCCGCCTTTTGGGAGGAAATTCAGAGTGAAGCCGTATCTTAATTCAACGGGCCTGCAAAGTCAACCGGACGGAATACGCAGGCTTCGGGCCCTGCCCCTCTGATGTCAGAACCCGTAGCGCGCAAACTCTTTCTTAATGGCCCCGAGCGTTGGCTGTCCAGGGGCCGTAGTGCCGGAAACCGAGCCGTAAGTGACGAGCGACCCTATCATCGGGAAAAAAACCCTCGATGCGGCGCCAAGTGCGCCCATGCCTATTACTATCATGTCCTCATGCTCGAAAAGAAGCCGGGCAAGCCTCCTCAAGTCTCCCGGCGAGCCCACATGAGTTGCAAGCTTTATTATGTCAGCGCCCGCGGAGCGGCCAGAGTCGATGATATTATTGAGTTTTACATGCCCGGGTGTGGACCTGAAGTTATGATAGGACGCTATGACCTTTTTTCTTTTCCCTTTGGCAGATTTTACCACATCTTTGAATATTCCGCTTGAGCTGATCTCTATGTCGACATAGTCCGCATAGGGGATTAGGGCCGTGAAAAGCGCGAGCCGCTCTTTTTCCGTCATGCTGGCTGCCCCGCCCTCGGCCCTGCTCCTGATGGTGAGGATTATAGGTAGGCCGGCGGTTTTCTTCAGTTTTTTAAGAAAATACGAGACCGCTTGAGGGTCGAGCGAACGGAAGGTGTCCACCCGGGCCTCGATGAGCCCGGCCCCGCCTGAGACCGCTTTTCCTGCAGCCGAATCGGACGCCCCCCCCGTAATGACGGCGGCAGTCCTGGCCTTCCCAAAAACCGTTGAAGACGAAGACATCGGTAAGCTGTCCTTTTTAAATATTCTATTTAAGAAGAGGCTGGCCGGATGTAGGCCGGAACGGGTAATACGATTACTTAAATGAAAGTTAAAAGTCAAGGACAAAGCGCCCACCGGCAGCCGCAGAACCGATTTGAAAAATTTTTAATGAAAGAAGGTTGAAAAATTTAATATTAGAGTTCAATAATTACTGCCAGGAACGTATTCAGGGGGCCCCACTGTCACGGTTACCATTTAGGTTTTTTTCATCCCGCGCTATTGAAAACCGGCTGTCCCCGGGGTATAATCCTTCTACCGTAGTATAATTCCATAAGCATCGTGATTAAACCATCCAACGTAGTTCGGAGTCATCCAACGCAATCGGAGTTCAGATGGGCGGCGTAGGCGCAGTACTTGGTCTTTTTTTAGTCTTTTCCGTTGCCGTCTCCTGGGTCTCGGGAGACAAGGAGAAGAACAGGCTCGAGCTCACGATGAAGGAGAAGGGCGCCAAGGAGAAGAAGCTCGAGGAAGAGGTACAGAAGGCCAAGCTGAAATTTGCCAAGGACGCCGAGGCCTTGAAGGAGATCGAGGGCAAGCTCAAGGCGGAGGTGGCTGAAAAGAGAAGGGTAGAGAGGGCGCTCGCGCGCGAGGAGCGCCAGAGAAGGATTCTCGAGAAGTCCGGCGCGAGCGTGGACATCGAGCAGGAGAGGGAGAAGATAAGGGCCGAAGTAGAGTCCAGGACGAAACAGGAGATAGAAAGCCTCGAAGAAAGGCTGAGCGCCGTAGAAGAGTCAAAGAAGAGGCTCGAGGCCGAGCTGAAGCTCAAGCTCGAGGAAAACGCCAGGAAGAAGGCCGAGGACGCCTGGACCCAGGCAGAGCTTGCCAGGGCAAAGGCTGAAGAGGCCGCGGCCAGGGCCGTCGAGCTCGAGGCAAAGCTCAAGGAGCTTGAGGACTCCGGCAAGGAAAAAGAGGCGCTCATCAAGCAGCACGAGTTCGCGAGGATGGACGCAGAGCGGCGCCTTGCCCAGGAAAAAGAGGCCAGGGATTCCTTCGAGGCCATGCTCAGGGAGGCCGAGGAGGCCCTCGTGGCGGCCCGGGCCCAAACGGACGTGGTAAGGGAAGCCGCGCTTGACGAGGCTTTGCCCGAGAAGCCGGAACCCGCCGCAGTCGCGAAGGAGACCGCCGGTGGAAGACCGGCGTCCGACGACCGGCTAATCGCCGACCTCGAAAACTCGAGAGACGAGGCCAGGGCAAGGCTCGACGAAAGCCTTGCCTCGCTGTCCAGGCTCGAGGCCGAGGTAAGCGCGCTCACCGCTGAAAGAGACCAGCTCAAAGGGGAATCGGTTGAAAAGGGGCAGGTGATTGCCGGCCTCAGGGAAGAGATCGAGGCAGCCAGGCAGACCGAGGCCGGCTTAAGGGTAGAGCTCGCCTCATTGAGCGCTGCCGCCCAGGAAGCCAGGGCCGCTGCCGAGGCCGAGATGAAGGTTCAGCTCGAGGCCGAGACGACGAAGGCCGCTGATGCCCTCAAGCAGGCCGAGCTCGCGCTCAAACAGGCCGAGGAGGCCGGGAAAAGGAGCGCGGAGCTTGAGATAAGGCTCGCCGAGACCGAGAAGATAAGCCAGGCCTTCGAGGCAACACTCCGCGAGCAGGAGGCCTTGAAGAACGAGGAGGCCCTTAAACTGGATAAGGCCCTTCTGGAAAAAGAGGCCGTTGAGGCAAGGCTTGCCGAGGCAGAAGAGCAATTAAAAACCGCTATTGCTTCGGCTGAAGGGGCCGGGGAGCCCGTTGTTCAGCCGGAGCAGGCAGCCGAGATAGCCGCGTCCGGCGACGAGGGGACGGAGGAAGCGCTTGCAAAGGTGGCGGAGCTTGAAAGGTCAAGGGACGAGGCCAGGGCCGCTCTCTCCGGGCTTGAGGAGGAGATTAGGCTCCTTAACGCAGACCGCGACCTCATGGCCAGGGAATTCTCCGCGCAGGCCGAGACAATAGGGAAGCTCCGGTCAGAGCTCGATGAGTCGAAAAAGGCCGAGGCGGCCCTAAGGGGCGAGATAGAGGCGAGGCTTGCGGAGATCGAGAGCGCAAGGATTGAACTGGCCCGGGAACCGGGCCTTAAAGAGGAGTCCGACAGGGCCAGGGCGGCGCTGGAAGAGGCCGAGCTTGCCAGGAAAAACGCCACCGAAGCTGCTGCCAGAAGCGCGGCGCTGGAAGAAAAGTACGCCGGGATCGAGAACGCGAGCAAGTCCATGGAGGCTGCGCTCCGCGAGCACGAATCAGCCAGGGCCGAGGCCGAGCTGATGCTCTCCCGCGAAAGAGAGGCAAGGGACGGGCTCGAGGCAAGGCTCAAGGAGGCCGAGGAGGCGCTCATATCCGCAAGGGCCTCGATGGACGCCGTAAGCGAGAAGGCCCTGGCAGAAGGGCCCGGCGATGCTGCCGTTGCCCCGCATAGGGACGAGGAGCTGGAAAAGGCCCGGAAGGAGGCGGAGGCGGCTGAAATGGAGGCCATTTCCGCCCGGAAGGAGGCCGAGGCCGCAAACCTCGTAATAGCGGAGCTTGAGAGATCAAGGGACGAGGCCAGGGCAAGGCTCGACGAGAGCATGGCTTCGATCGCTTCCCTCCAGGCGGAGATGGCGAGGATAAAGGACGAGGCGGAGCTTATAAAGAGGAACGAGTCGGAGGGTGCTAAAGCGCTGGCCCTCCTTAAGGACGAGCTTAACGAGGCGCAGGGCGCCGAGGCCGGGCTCAGGGCGGAGATCGAGAGGCTTCAGGCGGGCTCCCAAGAGGTGCTCATCGTTAAAGAGAGGGAGCGTGAGGAGCTTGCGGCAAGGGCCGCAGCCCTTGAAGAGAAGCTCGCGGCCGCTGAAGAGGCCCGCATGATGTCCGAGGAGGCCGCAAGGACCGGCCTCGATGCCCTGGCCGCGCTCGAAAAGGAGACGGCAAGGCTCAGGGAGGAACGGGAGCTTGCGGTTGAGGATGCCTCTCAAAAGGCCCGGGCAGTGGCCGCCCTTGAGCGCGAGCTTGAGGAGTCGAGGAGGGCCGAATCCGGACTTGAAAAGGAATCCGGGGAGTTGGCAGCCGTTCCGGTTGATGCGGCCGCGCCCGAGGCCATTGACGGAACTTCAGGGAAAGTAAAGGAGCTTGAGACGAGACTTGCCGAGGCCCAAGCGGCCCGCTTGAGCTCGGAAGAATCGGCGAAGTCGAGCCTTGATGCCCTTGCCGCGCTTGAGAAGGAGGCCGAAAGGCTTAAGGCAGAGAGGGAGATTGCGGCAACCGATGCCTCTCAGAGTGCCCGGACGGCGGCCTCCCTCCGTAGCGAACTCGAATCGCAAAAGAACCGCGAGGCCGAGCTTATAGGCGAGATAGAGGAGTCGAGGCGGCTTGCAGCCGACCAGGCAGCCAGGCTGGAGGCTGAGAAAGAAGGCCTGAGCACGAAGGTGGCCGAGCTCGAGGGAAAGCTCGCGGCCGCCGAAGAGGCGCGCGCGAGGTCGGAAGCGGAATCAAATGCCGAGCTTACGAGGCTCGGCGCCCTTAACGCCGACCTCGGGGCAAGGAACCTGGAGCTTGAGCAAAGGCTTAAGGAATCGAACACGGCGCTTGTCAGGGCCGAGGCAGCGGGCGCGGTCGCAAAGGAGCTCATCGTAAGGAACTCGGAGCTTGAGCAGAAGCTAAAGGAGGCCGGTCTCGCGAACCTCCAGGGCAAGGCCTCGAGCTACGTGGCCCAGAAGCTCATAGAGCGGAACACCGAGCTCGAGATGAAGCTTAAAAAGATGGAGCTGGAGCTTGCGCAGTCCGAGGCGGCAAGGACCCAGGCCGAGGCCATAATCAGCAGGAATACCGAGCTCGCCTCCATGCTCAAGGAGGCGGAGCTGGTGCTCGCGACGAGCGCCGACCAGGCCCCCCTGCTCGAGTCCCTGAACAGGAGGAACTCGGAGCTCGAGACACGGATAAGGGAGGCCGAGGGGGCGCTTGCCGAGGCCCAGGCGGCCCGCTTCATGGTCGAGGAGCTTAAGGCCAGGAACCTCGATCTCGAAGAGAGGCTAAAGGCCGCCGGGGCGGACCACAGCGCCTTTGACGAGCTGAGGAAAGCGAGGCTCGAAACCGAGTCCGCGCTCAGGCAGGATTCCGAAGCCCGGAGCGCTCTCGAAGCGCGCCTCAGCGAGGCCCAGGCCGCCAAGGGCGCTGGCGAGGCGGCGATAAGGGAGCTTACGCTCATGGCCGGGGAGACCGAGATGAAGCTCGGCCAGGAGGCCGTTGCAAGGAGCGCCCTTGAGGCCCAGCTCAGGGAGGCTGTCGCCGCCAGGGAGGCCAGCGAGGCCTCGTTCGTGGAGCTTAAGTCCGCAAAGGCGGAGCTAGAGGACCGGCTTGGGCGCGAGATCGAATCGAGGCGCGTACTCGAGGCGCGCTTAAGGGACATTGAGACGTCAGAGGGCGCGCGGAAGGCCGCCGTATCAGAGCTCGAAAAGGCGCTCGCCGAGACCAGGGAGAGGCTCTCCAGGGAAACGGATGCGAGAAGGCGCCTCGAGCTCGAGATCTCGAAGCTCAGCAAGGAAGCCGAGCTTCTTGCGATATCGGGCATGGACCGCGCCGGGTTTGCGGCCCTCCAGGACGAGTTCGCGAACCTCAGGTCGAGCATCGCAAGGAAGCTCAAGGACGGGGACATAAGCAGCGAGGAACTCATCAAGCTCATGCAGGCCGACGACGTCATAAGCTTCTACATGGTCAAGAAGGGCGACACGCTCTGGAAGATCGCCAGGGAGGATTCCTACGGGAACCCCTGGAAATGGCCCCTCCTTTACAGGTACAACATGTCGAGGGTCAAAAACCCCGACCTCATTATGCCGGGCAACATACTAATCATCATGAAGAACGTAAGCGATAACGAGGCGCGGGACGCTGTGCGCAAGGCAAAGTTCAGAGGGGACTGGAAGAAGTGGTCGGAGAGCGACAGGAAGTCCTGGCTCGAAGACTGGTTGAACTGAAAAGGGGGCGCGGTCTCGAAGTAAGGACGCCCTCGCCGTCTCACGAAAAAAGGGGCTCAGATGAGCCCCTTTTTAAATTTCACGAGCAGTCCCGAGGCGGCTGCCTGAATAAAATCCTGCGGCTCGCCTGCGGGCGCATCTACTCCGCTCAGCCTATCATGTCCTCGTCTTCAGTGCCGTACAGCACCTGCACGTGCACGACCTCGTTCGTCTCAGGGTTCCCTATTAGGAGCACCCTCTTGTCTTCCTCTGCAATCGGGCCTATCTCTTCGATGTTGGCGAGTATCTCCCAGCCCCTCTCAGCCGCGAAAAAAGACTCGCAGTTGTAGACAGACCTGAAGCATACGCCTATCGTTGTATCCGGCCCGGTCTGGAACGGCACGTCAACAAGCTGCGGCCCGAGGAGACCAGGCACCTCGGTCTTCATAACGAGCTCGTTCCTTTCAGGGTCGATGTCAGTAAGGGTGCCCATGTAATAGACGCCCTCGCCCTCGCCGACCACGCCCGAGTCGAAGATGAGGTCGCTTCCGAGCGGAGGCGACGGCTCCACAGCCTGGAAGGGCGGCTCTATTCTTGAGGTCATTCCGGGGTCCTGGCCAGTGTCCTGGACAGGGCTCTGCCCCGGACTCCGGGCAATGGCCGGGGCGGACAGGAATAGCGCGAAAAGGATGGCCGATAAACCCAAACCCTTGATCACCTTCATTAAAAACACCTCCTTTACGGTTCTATATCAAGTATAGCTCAATACCGTTGTCCGGAGTTGAAGGCTTTACCTGCCGTTTTGAACAGGAGGATTATGTTTTGTACGGTCCGGCGGGCGTGCCTGCCTCTGTCTTCGCGAGGAATTTTCAAATCGGGGCGCCCTTCCCCTTTTTGTGCCGCCTCTCTCCACTACCCCCATATGTAGTGTTTGTCTTTTTAAATTAACACTTTGTATTGTATTTTTCCGCTTTACAAGAACGAGAAACTCTGTTACCATTCACGGCTACAAACCCGGGTGAAAGATGAAAATAAAAAAACTCACTATCCACGGCTTCAAATCCTTCGTAGATAAGGTCGCTCTCCAGTTCCCCTCGGGCACTTCCGGCATAATAGGCCCCAACGGCTGCGGAAAGAGCAACATAGTGGACGCCATCAGGTGGGTCCTTGGCGAGCAGAACGCCAGGCACCTACGCGGCAAGCAGATGGAGGACATTATCTTCAACGGCTCGGAATCGAGAAAGCCGCTGGGCATGGCCGAGGTCGTCCTGACCTTTTCCAATGAAGAGGGCCTTGCTCCGGCGCACTTCGCGAACTTCTCGGAAATAGAGATATCGCGCCGCCTCTACAGGTCGGGCGAGAGCGAATACTACATAAACAGGGTCCAGTCCAGGCTAAGGGACATAGTCGACCTCTTTACCGACACCGGCATAGGGACGCGCGCATACTCCATAATCGAGCAGGGGCAGGTGGGCTGGCTTATAAGCGCGAAGCCCGAGGACAGAAGGAGTGTTTTCGAGGAAGCGGCGGGCATAAACAAGTTCAAGCACAAGAAGGACGCTGCCCTCAGGAGGCTCGAGTCCACGAAAGAGAACCTCACCAGGGTGAGCGACATCATAAGCGAGGTTAAGCGCCAGCTCAATTCGCTAAACAGGCAGGCCAAAAAGGCCGAGAGGTACAAGGCGCTCCGGGAGGAGCTGAAGGGCCTGGAGCTACTCCTTTCGTCGATGGAACACTCGCGGATGAAGGCCGAGCTTGCCGGCATCGCGAAGCGCCTCGAGGCCGTAAAGGACGAGGAGGTCTCGCTCGCGGCGCTCTCGGCAGCCAGGGAGGAAGAGGTCGAGGAGCTCAAGGTCGAGTTCCTGGGCGTGGAGGGCGAGTACAAGGCCATCCGGGAGAGGGCCTTCGGGCTCGAACGCTCCATACAGGACGAGGAGGGAAAGAGCGCGCTCGCCGGAATGAGGGCGGAGGAGCTTAGGAGGGCTGAGGAGCGCCTTTCAGCCGAGATAAGCGAGCTTTCAGGCGCAAGGGACGCAGCCGCCGCCGAGATAGAGGAGCTTACTTCCTCGCTGTCGGCCCTGGCCTCCGGGATAGAGGCCGAATCAGGCCTCCTTGCCGGGCATTCTTACTCGTTGGAGGGCATATCCGCCGAGCTGAGGGGCAAGGAAGAGGCGCGTTCAGGCCTTAAGGCCGAATCGCTCAAGCTATCGACGAGGCTCACCGAGGCAAAACACGCCATCCAGAACTGCCTCCGGGAAGAAGAGGACCTTCGCGCAAGGGAGGCCAGGTCCAGAAAAGAGCTTGAGAACGTCTCTGTCGAGCTCGCGTCAAAGGAAGGGCCCCTCGGGGCGCTCAAGGTCCGCATTAACGACGCGGAATCCGGAAAGGGCTCGCTCGAGGCTGAGCTGGCCGCCATAAGGTCCAGGCTCGAATCCCTCGAGGCCGAGCGGGCTGCGAAGGGGCACGAGGCCATGAGGGCCAGGGACGAGTACTCAAAGGCTTCAGCCACGCTCGCCACCCTCGAAGAGATGGAGAGAAACTTCGAGAACGTTAACGGCGGTGCAAAGGCCATAATGCAGCGGACCGAGAAGTACGGAGTCTACGGCCTGATAGCCGATTGCATAGAGACAAGCCCGGGGTATGAAAAGGCGGTCGAGGCGGTGCTTGCCGACAAGCTGCAGTACGTGCTGGTAGAGAGCGCGAAGGAGGGCGTCGAGGCCATCGAGTACCTGAGGTCAAAGGGCGCGGGCAGGGGCAGCTTCGTGCCAGTGAAGGACGCCCGCCCGGTCGCGGCCCCCGTGCCTGCCGAGGGCTGGGGAGCGGCGAACGTCCGGTCGCTCGGCTCCGAGATGAGGGTAAAGGACGGCTACGAGGAGGTCGTGAACCATCTGCTCGGAGACGTCTTTCTCGCGGATAGTATCGAGGACGCGCTCTCTGCCTGGAAGGAGAGCGGCGGCTTCCGCGCCTTCGTAACTCCCGACGGCGACATGATAGACGCCCAGGGCGTCATTACCGGCGGCGGGGCCGTCTCAGGCGGCGGCATCCTGCAGAGGAGGAACGAGACCAGGAAGGTGCGGGCCAGGGCCGGTGAGCTTGAAAAGGCGATAGCCTCGCTTGAAGAGGCGCTGCGCTCCGTCCAGGACGCCGTCCAGTCCGAGGGCGCCCGCCTCGAATCCTTACGGGAAAGGCTGCACGCCGCGGACATAGAGAAGGTGAACCTCTTAAGCGAGCTCAAGAGGGAGGAATCCGAGGCGGAGAGGCTGCAGGGCGCGCGGGGTGCGCTCGAGGCCGATGCCGCAGAGGCCGCTGAAAGGCTTCAGCGGATATCCGACAGAAAGGCCTCCCTATCGGCGGAGCTCGAAGGGCTCGAAAGGGAGCTTGTCGAAAAGGAGAGCGCCATAACCGCACTTTCCGATGAAATATCTGCGCTCGCCTCGAAAAGAGAGGAACTCTCGAATATAGTGACCGAGGCCAGGGTGCGGCTCGCAAGCTCAAGAGAGCGCCTTGAGGCCCAGAAGAGGGCGCTTGCCGAGAAAGAGCGCGCGGTAAGCGAGACCGGGGCGAGGATAGAGGCCAGGCAGGCGGACATAGAAAAAGGCCGCGTTGAAGCGGAAGAGAAAAAAGGGGAGATCGCCCTTATCAAGGAGCGTCTCGCAGACCTCCTCGCAAAAGTGGACGAGATAAAAACGGAAGAGACCGCGAAGGCCGAGGCGCTCGAGGCCATAACGGGCCGGATAAAGACAGCGGAGCACGAGCTTAAGGAAGTAAAGGCCAGGTACTCGGAGGTCGGAGAGCTCAAGGGCGACCTCGTCATTGAGATACGTGAAAAGGAGTTCGCCATCTCGAACCTGCACGAAAGGATAAGGGAGAAGTACTCGGCCGCCGTCGGGGAGTACAGGCCCGCGGAGGGCGAGGCCGCACCGAGTGTCGAGGAACTCGAGGAGAGGCGCTCGGATATGCGCGAGAAGATAACTTCCCTCGGCGAAGTAAGCCTCTCGGCGCTCGAGGAGTATAACGACCTCGAAAGGAGGCACCAGTTCCTCCTCGACCAGCAGGCCGACCTCACCAAGTCGGTCGAGAGCCTGCATACCGCGATCCAGAGGATAAACAGGACCACCCGCGAGAGGTTCAGGACCACCTTCGACGAGATAAACGCCAAGTTCCAGGAGACCTTCCCGAGGTTCTTCAACGGCGGGCGGGCCGAGCTCCGTCTCACGGACGATTCCGACATACTCGAGGCCGGGGTCGAAATCGCGGCCCAGCCCCCGGGCAAAAGGCTCCAGAACATAAGCCTCCTTTCGGGCGGGGAAAAGGCCCTTACGGCGACCGCGCTCATCTTCGCCATATTCCTCATCAAGCCGAGCCCGTTCTGCCTCCTTGACGAGGTGGACGCGCCCCTTGACGACGCGAATATCGACAGGTTCAACCTCTTCGTGAGAGACATGTCGAAGATAAGCCAGTTCCTCCTCATAACCCACAATAAAAAGACGATGGAGATGGCCGACTCGCTGTACGGCATCACCATGCAGGAGCCCGGGGTATCAAAGGTCATTACGCTCAAGTTCTGACCCCCGCGGCGCACTCCGCGCTCGGTCCGGAATGACCGCCCACCTCCGGGAGGCGGCAAGTGGCCCGCAGGGGGCCTTCGGCCCGCACGCGAATGGATCAAGTATGACATTTGGCAGGATACTCGAAGACCTCTCAATGAGCGCCGGGGCGAACGGCGCCATCCTCATAGACTGGGACGGCGAGATTGTCGCCACCTGGGCGGCATCCGACCAGGTGGATATGCAGCTCATAGGCGCCCACCACGAGATAATACTCGACATTGTCAAGGAGGCCGCCTCGCGCCACGACCGCCTGGACGTCAGGCACCTGGCCATAACGACCGAGAAGGCGAGGCTCGCCATATCCACCGTCAAGGAAGGCTACTGCCTCGTCGTCGCGCTCGGGAGCGAGCGGCCGGTCGGCAAGGCCATCCTCGAATCGAAGAGGGCGGTTGAGAGGATAGAGGAGGAGATGGGGTAGGAACTGAATGGAGGGCGCTTAAAGCGCCTTTTCCCGCCGCGACGCTGAAATGAAAGGGGGGCGAGCATCGAGCGCGCCCCCCTTTCATTTGTCAGCCGGTCTTTTATACGCGCGGCTCTTCCGAGCTTATGCCGCGCCGATTGCGTTGGATGTCAAAGCCCTCTTCATGGTATCGATTCGCCACGAAAGTTTTTCTAACCCACTATCTTCATCGTGACCTGGCGCTTGCCCTTGGCGGGTAAGGGGTTCCTTATCTCGGCCTGAGCCGCCGCGAGCCTCGCGATCGGGACCCTGAACGGAGAGCACGATACGTAGTCGAAGTAGTTCAAATGGCAGAACCTGACCGAGTCCGGGTCGCCGCCGTGCTCGCCGCATATGCCGATCTTCAGATTCTCCTTCTTCGCCCTGCCCTTCATTATCGCGAGCTTTATGAGGAACCCCACCCCGTCCTGGTCTATGGACTGAAAGGGGTCGTTCTTCAGGATGCCGGTCTTCTTCTCGTCTATGTAGTCGGGCAGGAACCTCCCTGCGTCGTCCCTGGACATTCCGAGGGTCATCTGCGTGAGGTCGTTCGTGCCGAAGGAGAAGAAGTCGGCCTCCTGGGCTATCTGGTCGGCCAGGAGCGCGGCCCTCGGCACCTCTATCATGGTGCCGATAAGGTAGTCGACCGTTATCTCCTGCTCCCTCATCACATCCGAGGCGATCTCCCTGGCCCTTGCCGCGAGTATCTGGAGCTCCTTCGCGTCTATTATGAGAGGGAGCATTATCTCGGGGAATACCTTTATCCTCTTCCTCTTGCAGTCGCAGGCGGCCTCTATGATGGCGCGCACCTGCATGTCGAGGATCTCCCTGTAGGTGACGAGGAGCCTCGATCCCCTGTGTCCGAGCATGGGGTTCGCCTCGTGGAGGCGCTCTATCCTCCTCTTCACCTGGTGGAACGGCACCTTGAGCTTGTTCGCCAGCTGCTTCTGCTCGCTCTCGGTGTGGGGCACGAATTCATGGAGCGGCGGGTCTATGAGCCGTATGGTCACGGGCTTGCCGTCCATTGCCCTGAAGATGCCCACAAAGTCCTTCCTCTGGAAAGGCAGTAGCTCGTAGAGGGACTTTTTCCTCGTCTTCTGGTCCTCCGATATTATCATGCGCTGGATGGCGAGCCGACGCTCCTCGGTATCGAAGAACATGTGCTCTGTCCTGCATAGCCCTATGCCCTCGGCCCCGAGCCTTATCGCGTTCTCGGCGTCGTAGGGGGTATCCACGTTCGTGCGGACCTTGAGGCTCCGGGCCTGGTCAGCCCACCTCATGAGAGTGTGGTAGGCCTCGGGGAGCTCCGGCTTTATGAGGTTCATCGAGGCCTTGAAGACCTCGCCCGTCGAGCCGTTAATGGTAAGCGGGTCGCCCTCCCTGAGGACGGTCTTGCCGACGGTCACGGACTTTTCGTTGTAGTCGATGTTCAGGTCCTCGCAGCCCACGATGCAGCACTTGCCCCAGCCCCTTGCGACCACGGCCGCGTGCGAGGTCTTGCCGCCGGTCGCGGTGAGTATGCCCTTTGCCGCGTGCATCCCGCCCACGTCCTCGGGGCTCGTCTCCTTCCTTACGAGGATGACGGGCTTGCCCTCGGCGGTCCGGTCCTCGGCGTCCTTGGCGGTAAAGACGATCGAGCCCGTGGCGGCGCCCGGGACGGCTGCAATGCCGGTTGCGAACAGGTTCTGCTGGAGGTTCTCGATCGGTATCTTGGGGTCTATTACGGGGTAGAAAAGGCCTTCTATGTCCTTGTCGGATATCCGGAGGATGGCGTCCTTCCTGGTTATGAGCTTCTCCTTCACCATGTCCACCGCTATCCGGAAGGCGGCCATGGGGGAGCGTTTCCCGGCCCTGGTCTGGAGGATGTAGAGCTTCCCGTTCTCTATGGTGAACTCTATGTCCTGCATGTCCTTGTAGTGCCGTTCGAGCTTCTTCCTGACCTCGAGGAGCTCCTTGTAGGCCTTGGGCATGCGCTTCTGGAGGTCCGAGAGGTGCAAGGGCGTCCTTATGCCGGCCACTACGTCCTCGCCCTGCGCGTTCATGAGGAGGTCGCCGTAGAAGATGTTCTCCCCGGAATTCGGCTCCCTCGTGAAGCAGACGCCTGTGCCGGAGTTCTCGCCCATGTTGCCGAATACCATCTGGACTATGTTCACGGCCGTGCCCAGGAGGCCGTTTATCTTCTCGACCCTCCGGTAGGTGACCGCCTTTTCGGCCATCCACGAGCCTATGACCGCGTTTATCGCGCCCTCGAGCTGCTCCTTGGGGTCCTGCGGGAACGGTTTTTTCGTGTGCTCCTCGTAGACCTTCTTGATGCGCGTTATGAGCTCCTCCAGCTCCTGCTCGTTAACGTCGGTGTCGAGGACCGCGCGGGACCTCGGTATGTGGAGCCTGAGCCTGGTCTTTCTTTCCTTTATGTCGTCGAACTCGTAATCGAACCTGTGCCTCGGCACCCCCATTGCCGTAGAGCCGTACATGGTTATGAAGCGCCTGTACGCGTCGAGGGCGAACCTCCTGTTCCCGGTCTTCATGGCGAGCCCCTCGACCGACGAGTCGTTGAGGCCGAGGTTCAAGATCGTCTCCATCATGCCGGGCATTGACCTTGCCGCGCCCGAGCGGACCGATACGAGCAGAGGGTCCTCCGGGTCGCCGACCCTCTTTCCGGTGAGCCTCTCAAGCTTCTTTATGTTTTTTTCGAGCTCGATGTGGAAGCCCTGGGGATATTTCCGGTCGTTCTTGTAGAAATGGTCGCAGACCTCGGTGGTGATGGTAAAGCCGGCAGGCACGGGGAGCCCTATGTTCGTCATCTCGGCGAGCCCTGCGCCCTTGCCTCCAAGGAGGTCCTTCATGTCCCCCCTGCCTTCGGCCTTGCCGCCGCCGAAAAAGTAGACGTATTTCCTGGCCATAGAAAAATGTCCTCCGGTATATGTCGAGGTTACCTAAAAAGAGTCGCTGTCAGCTGGAGGGGAACCCGCCCCGGAGTTCTCCAGGAGCCTTCAAGGCGGTTCCGGATTCAAAATAGAAAGATTAGCAAAATTAAACAGGAATGTCATTAAAAAACGGGTAAAAACGTCATAAAAAGCTCTGGCCAGGACAGCGCCGGGTGAACTGTTAAACTCCTTGACACACTTGCGAAACCTTCGGTATTATTTAATATTGACCATTTAAGTATACACCCTATTTTCACGCCTTGCACCCGGGAAAGCCCCGGTTTTCGGGCCTTTCGGCGGGTATTCCGGGTATTTTCATACACCAGATTATCTTTCAGGAAAGAGGAGAGATGGCACAGGAGCAAAGACCGGTCTATATAGAAGACGAAATGAAGAAGTCCTACCTGGACTACGCCATGTCGGTAATCATCGGCAGGGCGCTTCCCGACGTGAGGGACGGCCTTAAGCCGGTCCACAGGAGGATACTCTACGCCATGCACGAGATGGGCGTAGAATGGAACAAGCCCTACAAGAAGTCCGCCCGCGTGGTCGGAGACGTCATCGGCAAGTACCACCCCCACGGCGATTCCGCGGTCTACGACGCCATAACGAGGATGGTGCAGGACTTCTCGCTCAGGTATCCGCTCATCGACGGCCAGGGCAATTTCGGCTCCATAGACGGGGACCCGCCGGCGGCCATGAGGTACACGGAAGTCAGGATGGCGAAGCTCGCAAGCGAGCTCCTGAAGGACATCGAGAAGGAGACCGTCGATTTCCAGCCGAACTATGACGAGTCCCTGAAGGAGCCGGTCGTCCTCCCGGCCGCCTTCCCCTGCCTCCTGGTGAACGGCTCATCCGGCATAGCCGTAGGCATGGCCACCAACATGCCGCCCCACAACCTCTCGGAGATAATCGACGCGCTCATCTACATAATCGGCAAGCCGGACGCAACGGTAAAGGAGCTCATGCAGATCGTCCCGGGCCCGGACTTCCCGACAGCCGGCTTCATAAGCGGCAGAAAGGGCATAAGGGACGCGTACGAGACCGGCAGGGGGGTGCTGCAGCTCCGCGCCAAGGCGAGCATCGAGAAAAACCCCCGGACCGGACGCCAGTCCATAGTCATAACCGAGATACCATACCAGGTCAACAAGTCCAGGCTCATAGAGAGCATCGCCGAGCTCGTGCGCGAAAAGAGGGTCGAGGGCATCTCCGACGTCCGGGACGAGAGCGACCGCGAGGGCATGAGGATAGTGGTGGAATTAAAGAAGGACGAGGTCGCGGAGGTCATCCTCAACAACCTCTACCACCACACCCAGATGAAGACCTCCTTCGGCATAATAAACCTCGCCATAGTCGACGGCCAGCCCAGGGTCCTTTCCCTGGGCCAGCTCCTCAAGGAGTTCGTCCGGTTCAGAAAAGAGGTGGTGGCGAGGAGGACCGTATTCGAGCTAAGGAAGGCGCGGGAGCGGGCCCACATATTGGAGGGCTTGAAGATCGCCCTCGACAACCTGGACGCGGTCATAAAGCTCATACGCGCATCGAAGAGCCCGCAGGAGGCAAAGGCAGGGCTCGTCAGGGACTTCAAGCTCTCGGAGATACAGGCCCAGGCCATCCTGGACATGAGGCTCCAGAGGCTCACCGCCCTCGAAAGGGACAAGATAATCGAGGAGTACAGGGAGGTATTGAAGCTCATAAAGACGCTCGAGGAGAGGCTCGCGAGCGAAAAGCTCCTCATGGGCGTCGTCGTCGACGAATTGAAGGACATAAGGGAGCGGTTCGGCGGCGCCCGGAGGACCCAGATAGTCGACGAGGCCGGGGAGATAACCCTCGAGGACATCATCGCGGAAGAGGACATGGTCGTCACCATAACGAGCGGCGGCTACATAAAGAGGAACCCCACGAGCCTCTTCAAGATCCAGAAGCGGGGCGGCAAGGGGAAGACGGGCATGACCACCAAGGAAGAGGACTTCGTATCGAACCTCTTCATAGCCTCGACCCACAGCTACATCCTCTTCTTCACGGACAAGGGCAAGGCCTATTCCCTCAAGGTCTACGACATACCCCAGGCCGGCAGGGCCGCCAAGGGCAAGGCCATAGTGAACATCCTGAACATCGCCCAGGGAGAGCACATAACCGCTTTCCTCCCTGTCCGCGAGTTCAAGGAAGAGAACTTCATAACAATGGCGACCGCCCACGGCGTCGTCAAGAAGTCCGACCTCATGAGCTTCTCCCACATACGCTCGGGCGGGCTCATCGCAGTGAGCCTCGACAAGGGCGACAGCCTCATCGCCGCCCGCCTGACCGACGGGAAGTCAGACATCTTCCTGGGTACCCGCCTCGGCCAGGCCATAAGGTTCAACGAGGACGAGGTGAGGGAGATGGGGCGCCAGGCCAGGGGAGTAAAGGGAATAAGGCTCGGCGAGGGCGACAGCGTGGTCTCCATGGAGATTGTCGAGGAGAACTCGACAGTCCTTACCGTCACCGGGAACGGCTACGGCAAGAGGACCGAATTCGCCGAGTACCGCGGCCAGGGCCGGGGCGGCAGCGGCCTAATAAACATCAAGATAACGGATAAGAACGGGCCGGTCGCCGGCATCGTCAAGGTGACCGACTCGGACGAGCTCATGATATCCACCAGCTCAGGGAAGATAATAAGGATAGCCATGAAGGACGTCACGGTCATAGGCAGGAACACCCAGGGCGTGAAGCTCATGGACATAGAAAAAGGCGAGCACATAACCGGAATGGCCCCGATCGCCGAGAAGGACGACTCAGGCGAGGAGGAAGAGGAGTGAGCCGCTTGACGGGCTGCTGAAAAAGTCGTTCTCCGTTGAAGGCCACGTCGCTTGACACTCCGGCGTACACGAAAGTACGCCTCAGTCCTTGCTCCCCTGTTCCTAATGGGGCCTCGCATCTGGAGCTTTTTGGAGCAGCCTGAATTAGAAAGAAATTTTCAAGCAGAAGGCGGGCCGGCGTAAGGGCCTTGAGCATGGCTGAGAAGGCCTTGAAAGGACGGGGCTGATGGGACGGATTACGGTTCTCGGGGCAGGGAGCTGGGGGACAACGCTCGCACAGGTGCTGGCGCTCAAGGGCAAAGAGGTAAGCCTCTGGGCAAGGGAGGAGGAGGTCAGGGCCTCCATCGCCGAAAGGCGCGAAAACAGCATGTATCTGCCGGGGGTGGAGCTATCTGCCGGCATAACCCCCTTCACGAGCATCAAAGAGGCCCTGGACAGCTCGGATTTCATCGTAAGCGTAGTGCCTTCCCACGGCTTGAGGGGCGTTTTCTCCGGGGCCAGGGGCTTCATAAAAGACGGCGCGCTCATAGTAAGCGCCACAAAGGGCATAGAGGAAGGGGGCCTCAAGACGCCGAACGGAGTCATCTCGGAAGTCCTTTCAGGCAAGGACTTCTCCTTTGCGGTCCTTTCCGGCCCCTCGTTCGCGAAGGAAGTGAGCCGCATGCTCCCTGCCGCCCTGACCGCAGCCTCCGCTTCCCCGGAAGCCGCCCAGAGGGCGCAGGAAGAGTTCTCCACCGGCTATTTCAGGGTATATACGAACGACGACACGACCGGAGTCGAGCTCGGCGGGGCCCTGAAGAACGTCGTTGCCATAGCCTCCGGCATATCCGACGGGCTCGGGCTCGGCCACAACGCCAGGGCCGCGCTCATTACGAGGGGGCTTGCCGAGATGGCCCGGCTTGGCGTCAGGCTCGGCGCCCGGAGGGAGACCTTTTCGGGCCTTTCGGGTCTCGGGGACCTGGTCCTCACCTGCACCGGGCCGTTGAGCAGGAACTATTCGGTCGGCGTCGCCATAGGTAAAGGCGAGTCCATAGGCGATATAACCGGGCGCATGCTCGATGTCGCCGAAGGCGTCAAGACCTCGCGTGCGGCAAGGGAGCTTGCTTCCCGAAACGGGGTCGAGATGCCCATTGCCGAGGCGGTATACAGCGTTATTTACGAAGGAAAGCAGCCCAAAGAAGCCGTCCTCGACCTCATGGGCCGCGAGCTCAAGGGCGAGTAGCTTCTGTTCCCTCCTCGTTTCCCGTTTTTTTTCTACCCGGCCCGTGCAAAATGGGCTAAAATATTCCGGCTTTCGTCCGATAAGACAGGATATCCTGAAAAAAAGAGGTGCGGGCACCAGCGGCATTGCCGCGAGAGTGCGCGCCTGAAGCCCGGCCCGAAGACGGCCTCCGGGTCCGTTACGCCTAATCCAAGCGCTGCTGCAGTGGTATGCTCAAGAAAAGCCTACATTCCAGGATACTCGTCCTAATCATCGGGCTCATCTCGGTCGGCGTCGTCATCTCCATATACTGGGAAATCAGCAACAAGGAAAGGGAGCTCCTGGAGGAGAAGCTCCGTGCGTCCCGGTTCATGGCCCAGCCCATACTCACGGCCATCTACGAGGACATGATAGAGGAGCGTGCGGACCTCGCGCGCCACCTGATAAACTCGCTGAGCAAGACGTCCGGCATAGAGAGCGTCTACATCGTCAGGAGCAACGGCACTGAAGAGGCCTTCAAGGACCTGAAGACAATCAGGGCCGTCGAGAAGGAGTTCGGCGAGGTCCATCCGGAATGGCTGGCCGGACACCTCGACCTGGAGCACAACCAGGCGAGGGGCATAGGCATCCCGGAGTTCAGGGACGCGCTGGCGAAGTTCAGGGACGACTGGCAGAGGGGCGAGGTATACTACATAGACAGGAGCGGAGAGGAGCCGCTATTCACCTATCTCCAGCCCATCGAAAAGAAGCCCAAGTGCAAGAGCTGCCATGCGAGCGAGGACGCCAGGGGCATACTGGTCATAAGGACCCCTCTTTCCGACATGTACTCCATGCTCTCCCAGAGCAGGAACCAGTGGATACTGTCCGGGGTTTTCGCAATAGGCGTCGGCGGAATACTGCTTTCGCTTCTCATACGGAAGTCCATAACCGGGCCGATCAGGAAAAACGTCGAGATAATAAGGCGCATAGCGGACGGCGAGGCCGGAATAAACGAGCGGATAAAAGTAGAGGCCGAGGACGAGATAGGGTACCTGGCCAAGGCTTTCAACAGCATGCTCGATTCGCTCGAGAGGAGGGCCGAGGAGAATACCAAGCTCTTCGGCCTCGTCATGAAGAGCAAGGAGGAGTGGGTCGCCACCTTCGACGCCATCCAGGACCTCATCTCCATACACGACAGCGAGTACAGGATAATAAAGATAAACAAGGCGCTCGCCCGCAAGTTCAACTCAACTCCCGAGGAGCTCATCGGCAGGAAGTGCTACCAGCTCCTCTACTGCAGGCACGAGCAGAAGGAGATGTGCCCCCATTCGAGGACCCTCGCCACAGGCGAGGTCGCGAACGCCGAGGTGGACGACCTGGTATTCGAGGGGAGCTACAAGATAACGACCTTCCCGGTCTTCAACTCCGAGGGAAGGGTCTGGGCGAGCGTGCACGTGGCGAGGGACATAACACACGAGAAGCTGCTGCGCGAGCAGCTCCTCCACTCCGAGAAGCTCTCCAGCCTCGGAAAGCTCGTCGCAGGGATCGCGCACGAGCTCAACAACCCGCTCATGGGCATAATGGGCTTCAGCCAGATCCTCATGGACACACCCGGGGACAAGAAGCTCGACGACATAAAGGACAAGCTCCGGAAGATATACCACGAGTCGCTCCGGACCGCGAAGATAGTGCAGAACCTCCTCACCTTCGCAAGGGCCAAGAAGACCGAGAGGGAGTACCACAGCATAAACGAGATAATAAGGCACACCATAGAGCTCAGGGAATACTCGCTCAAGGCGAACAACATCCAGGTCTCGTTGAAGCTCGAGAACGGGCTTCCGAGGACCATGGTCGACCTCTTCCAGATGCAGCAGGTCTTCATAAACATCATAAACAACGCCGAAGACGCGATGGTCTCGAAGAAGGGAAAGGGACGGCTTGAAATATCCACGCGCGTGGAGGGGAAAAGGATAGCCATCTCCTTCAAGGACGACGGGCCGGGGGTATCCAGGGACGTCATACACAAGGTCTTCGACCCGTTCTTCACCACCAAGGACGTTGGCAAGGGCACGGGCCTCGGCCTCTCCATAACCCACGGCATAGTCACGGAGCACGGCGGCTCCATAGACATCACGAGCCCCGAGGAGGGAGGGGCCGTCGTCACGGTCGAGCTCCCGGTCGTGGAGATGGCGCAATGGATCGGCAAGACAGGCAAGCACCCCGAGACGGGCGTTGCCGCGCCCTCGGGGAAAAAGGTCCTCATAGTGGACGACGAGAAGTCCATAAGGGAGACTCTCGAGGACATCTTCACCAGGGAGGGCTTCGGCGTTGAGACCGCGAGGGACGGCAGGGAGGCCCTGGACATCCTCGACAAGGAGAAAATGGCCCTTGTCGTCACCGACCTCAAGATGCCAGGCTACGGCGGCACCGACCTCTATGACAATATCCTCAAGAAGCACGCATACCTAAAGGACAGGGTCATAATCCTTACCGGCGACGTCTTCAGTCAGGAGGCCAAGGACTTCCTTTCCGGGAGCGGCTGCCCCTGCGTTTTGAAGCCCTTTGAACCCAAAAGGCTCATCGAGCTCGCAATGGAACTCCTGAAATAGCGTTCCCAACAGGAATTCTTCTGCTATACTGTGTGGTGAAAAGCCCGGTCCGGCCACCGTACCCTGCGTAAGCCGCGCATCGAGAGGCTCCGGGCTTTGTAAACTCCCCTTGATGGAATAAGCCTATTCGTGTTAGAAGGTTGAGGGGCGGGGAGTTTATCGCTCCCCCTGGAGCAGGCCTTTCCAGCCCGGCAAATCCGACAATTCAGAAGGACGGGACAGGGCGGCATCCCGGACTCACCTTACGGGCGCCCTGTTCGGGTCACCCCTTCCCGCGGGAAGGCGCTCTAACGGTGCTTTTCCGAAGCGATCCCGTCCTGGGCCCGGCCCGAAATTATTCTTGCAAATCAGATCGACCGGAAGCGGCGAAAGGAGGTATTTCAATGGAGTTCAAGTCCATCGGTAGTCTCTATGACGCCCTCAAGGGCGCCGTGAAGGAGGTCAGGGAGGGGGCCGTCGAGGTCCTTGACGAAAAGCTCGTAAGGGGGGCGGTCATAGACAGGCTCGTATACAGCGCCGTCTTCAGCTCGAACGAAGAGGTGCGGGACACCTCGAGAAAGCTCATAAAGTACATCGCACTGGGACTCGGCATACGCTCCGCCTCCATACAGGGCCTTTACGAGGCCATGGGCAGGGGCGAATGCGCCGGTCTCACGGTGCCTGCAATAAACATCCGCGGCCTCACGTACGACACTGCCCGGGCAATCTTCAGGTCGGCCCAGAGGAACAACTCCGGCACATTCATATTCGAGATAGCAAAGAGCGAGATCGGGTACACCGAGCAGAGGCCGGCCGAATACACCGCCTGCTGCCTGGCAGCCGCCATAAAGGAGGGGTGGAGGGGCCCGGTATTCCTGCAGGGCGACCACTTCCAGATAAACGCGAAGAAATACGCCCAGGACAGGGGAGCGGAGATAGAGGGTCTCAAGAAGCTCATAAAGGAGGCCATAGACGGCGGCTTCCTCAATATCGACATTGACGCCTCGACGGTCGTTGACCTTACGAAGGACTCTGTAACCGAGCAGCAGAGGCCCAACTTCGAGACCACGGCCCTCTTAACCGACTACATAAGGGATAACGAGCCCAGGGGCGCGA
>DIDN01000044.1 GCA_002418185.1 Deltaproteobacteria bacterium UBA5799 | reverse complement strand
CCACGGCTCCGGGTTCATGGCAGCGCAGAAACGGGCTATTATGCCTGCGTCAACAGCGTCGTTCTTTGTGCGCACAAGCTCGCTCTGTGCAAAGCCCTTGATCCTTGCGGGGTTCACGATGCTCACCTTGTGGCCTGCGTCGTAGAGATAGATGGCCAGCTCGTCTCCATAGTTGCCTGTGGCCTCCATGCAGGCGTGAGTTAGCCCGGCATTGTGCTTATTGAGCCATTGGGAAAGGGTCTCAAAACCTTCTTTGCTGTTCTTCAAAGACTTGGATTTTGATTTGCCGTTTACGAGCAGTCGTACTTCAAACTTCTGTTTGCCGATGTCGATGCCGAGGACTGTTTCAGCCATAGGGCCTCCTTGTGAGGATAGCGCCGCTGGTAGCTGCTTCATTCAGGTCAACCTTGCAAATACAAGCTCATCCCGGAGGGAGGCTTAAGATACCGTTCGACCTTTGGAACAAAGCACGGGAAAGAGGCCTAATCTACTCATCAGGTTCTAAGCCAAAGGGTGGGCACAGGCTCATCCTCCCCGTAATTACCCCGGCGTCCCAGGGTAACTTTTACCAGTTTGCGGCTTTAAAATCCACTGGCTCTAATATACAAGGGTGGGCTCTGCCCACCAGATTATATCGAAAGCGACACCGCCACCGTTGATAATACCCCTCGAATCCCTGTGGGGACTACCTTACCCGCAATCGACAAAAGCGATTGCGGCTTTTTTGTTTTCAGGGTCACGCGAAGAGATGGCAACGGCTAAACGGCTTGTGTGTGGGGTGAGATTGCGATATAAAGAACGACACGAGATTGGTGGGCGGTGCCCACCCTACGAAACTGCGATAATCTGTTCGGGGGTGTGTCTCTTGCGCGCCATCTTCGGGTCTCCTTTTTGGTGTTTTAACACCCGGAGACTCTACTTTCAAGTGGCTTTAATTTCAGGGGTGAGGTCAGTACCCCCTCTCTTGTATTTAGGGTTGAAATTTGCAAGTAGAGACTTCCTTGCTATATTCATATTAGGGGGATTTACATGAAAACTTTCCTGTTGAAGGCAAAAAAAGGGGGGCTGCTATGAAAAAGCTATGGTTTGCAACCATGTTTTTGATGCTGTGCCTTACCTCGAACGCGTACTCGCAGCCAGTAAATTACGGTTTTGAAACAGGCGATACAGCCGGATGGGTTGAGGCTTATCCAGAGTATGAAGGAGAAATAAATGTGGTTAAAAGTTGGTCATGGCGGGATGTCCCAATAGGGACTGATGAAAGAATAAGCGCAGAAGCTTATAAGCCTTCTTATAATCCAGTTGAAGGTGGCTACTTTGCAGTGCTTAAAACCGGCGCACCAGATACGCAATATACGACGTTATCGCAAAGTTTTCACCTAAACCGTGGTGATGTTCTGGAAGGTTGGGCGTCCTTTTTCGGGCCTTCGGAAGTGGGATATCCATATGAACTCGAAAATGGAAACTATAATGATTTTGCCCTAATCACTGTAAGCAGAGGTAAAAATGTCATAGCGACGCCGTGGTATGCTGATTCTATTGACCATGGATATGCGGAAACTTCTGCCCATGGCGTGGAGACCGGTCGATATTTCAATTTTGGCAATCTTCCCTGGCAATATTGGAGCTGGACTACCCCTGATTCCGATTTTTATACTATAAACTACCAAGTAACTCAAGGTGGTGATAGTGTCCAAAATAGCTATGCTTTTTTTGATGGTTCGAGACATAAATCAACACAGGTTCCAGAACCCTCGGCCATGGTTTTATTGGGAATCAGTCTTGCTGGAATAATGGGCGCGTCTCGCGTTTTGAATAAATTCCGTCAAGCCATGTAGTATGCCTCACCAAAAGCGCCACCTCCACCGTGGATAAGTAACCTTCGAATCCCTGTGGGGACGCCAAGGAATTGAAAGCCGCAATCGCCTGAGCGATTGCGGCTTTTTCGGTTCCGGAAGCCGAGGGCGGTTTTTTTGGTTTGTAAAAAGGCACTTGAGTGAAAGGGCAATGTGAGTTATAAGAACGTGCATTAATATTCGGCAGGCCGGCTCCGTTTCCGGATAGTGAAAAAATAAAGCAAGTCTCAGGGGGTGCTTAAGCCTATCCCCATCGTCAAGACAGGAAAGAGAGCTGTATTTGGATTGGACTATCCATAAAACCACAAAAATAAGCATGCTTTTGGGGCCGGTTGTATTCATATTATTCTTCGTGCTGCACCCGGAAAGCGCTGTGGAGAACGGGCCGATCGAAAACCTTCAGGTCCTTATCCTTGCTGCCGGAGCCGTGGCCGCTTGGTTTGCGGCACAAAGGGCGGAAACTTCGCAGGGACGGCATATCTGGTACTGCGGGACGGTCGTCTTCCTGATTCTGATAGGCCGGGAACTGAGCTGGGGGAGGGTCTTCTACCCAGAGGGGGTCAGCCGTCTTGATTTATGGTACGGACCGTTCATTTACCCCTTTCTGGGCATCGTCTCCGCCATCCTGGTCGCCGTTCTGGTGCGGAACAGAATAGACAGGTATGTTGTCCGGCGCGGGGTACCGGTTTATGACCTTCTGGTTTTTACGGGTTTTTTACTTCTTTCGGATTTCGCTGATAATAAGATACTGGACTTTTTTGTTTTCCCCAAGGGACAACTGCTGGAGGAACTGGCGGAATGTGTCTGTTATTCGGCGCTGGTCAGCATGGCCTTCATCATGGGAATCGAAAAAACAGGGCTGGTAAGGTCCAGCGCGTTCAATCAGGGGCGTTTTGCAAGCAGCCTTGATGAAACGGTCACGCTCACCGTGGACAAGTAACCCTCCAATCGCCGTGGGGACGCCAGGAGATAAAAGCCGCAATCGCCTTCGCGATTGCGGCTTTTTTTTACTGCTTCCTTTCCACCCGGACGTCGATATCGGTCCCGTTGGTCGTTACGTCGAAGACCGGCGAGAGCCTGGATAATGATTTGAGCCTGTCCAGGTTCTCCTCGTCGGTCTTTACCCTGAAAGTGACGCGTATGCCCTCGTAGCCCCGCCGCACCTCGTTCGAGAGTCCGAGAAAGCCCCTCAGGTCTATATCGCCCTCAAGCTCGGATTCCAGCTCGTCTATCTTTATGTTCCGGAGGGCCGCGTGATAGACCATCGTAGTGGTGAGGCAGGCGGCAAGGGCGTTCAGCAGGTGCTCCACCGGGTTCGCCCCCATGTCAGTGCCTGCCAGCACCTCGGGTTCGTCTCCGTCGAGCTCGAACGCCTGCTTGTGCCTGTTCTCCTGGCTGACCCCGAAAAAACCGCTTATCCTGGAGCGGTTGTGCCCGCCGTCTATCCACCTGTTGTGCAGCCTGAACTTGAACCTGGCGAGTTCGGGGTTGCTCTTGAGCGCGTCCACTGAAGTGAAGAGCTTTTTCAGGTCAATCCCGTTCAGCACCTCGGGCCTGCCTTCGAATTCCTCAAGCCTTTTTACCGCCATGGCAAACACCTCCTTTAAGTCCCTATAAAACGATTCTAAATGAACCCATAAGGATTTCAATTCACAATACGATATGCGTGGCGGGAAAGGCTGGTATACTTTTTGATCTGGTATACTTTTTGATATGGTCCGGCTTGATATGGTCCGGCCCTGCGCAGGGCCGGACGGCAGTATACCCCCGGCAAAGAGGAGATATCGCATGGGCGGACTTTTCGACCTGTCAGGCAAGGTCGCAATCGTTACGGGCGCGGCAAGGGGGCTCGGCAGGGCAATGGCCCTGGGGCTTGCGGGCGCGGGCGCCGACGTTGCCGTCTCGGACATCGTCGACACAAAGGAGGCGGCGGACGGCGTAAGGGGCCTGGGGAGGAAGGCCGTTGGCGTCAAAGTCGACGTGGGAGACGAGCAGAGCGTAAAGGCAATGGTCGAAAAGACCGTGGCGGAGCTCGGCAGGACAGACATACTCGTCAATAACGCCGGCATCTTCAGGATATCCGCAGCGGAGAAGACGAAGGTCGGGGACTGGGACGCCGTGCTGGAGATCAACCTCAGGGGGCAGCTCCTTTGCGCAAAGGAAGCGGGAATGCGGATGATAAGGCAGGGCTCCGGGAAGATAATAAACATCGCGAGCGTTGCCGGGCTCGCTGCCTTCCCCGAGTCGGCCGCCTACAACGCGAGCAAGGCAGGGGTCATACTGCTAACCAAGACTCTTGCCGCCGAATGGGGCAAGCACAATATTCAGGTGAACGCCGTCTGCCCCGGCCTCTTCGAAACGGACATGACCAGGGACCTTACGGGCGACAGCTCCTTCATGGCGTTCATCAGGGAGAGGGTCCCGCTCGGAAGGGGCGCAAGGCCCGAGGAGCTTGCCGGGACAGCCGTCTTCCTGGCCTCCAGGGCGTCGGATTACATTACAGGCCACGCCCTCGTCATAGACGGCGGCTGGACAGCGATGCTTTAGCGTCGTCCGAGAGGACCTGCTCTTGGCGAGATAAGGTCATCTGGAATCCCTCTCAATAGCAGCGTTCCGGCCTTCAGGCCCTCAAAATGGCATTCAAGCCACCCTGATGAAGATCAATGCCAGCCCTGCGGCGACCGCGAGGAAGAAGAGCCACCCCGAGCCGTCAAGGAGTTTTCCCTCCAACTTTTCCAACCCTGACGTAAGGTCATTTTTGAGCCATCGGGTTTCCGCGGCCCGGCCCAGCCCCGTTGAAATTGCATGGGACGCCGCGGAAAAAGCACTCCTGCCCGCATCCAGCACCGGAATTAACAGGGCGAGCAGGTCGCCTGGAGGGACCGATATCCTGATATCATACCTTCTTGCCGCGTGTGCGCTCGCGGCATAGGCCAGAAATCCGGCGATTACGGGGAAGACCGACGCGGCAATCGACTCCATCGAGAAGTCAAGCGCGGCCAAGCCCCCCCAAGAAAGGAATAGGAAGGCGGCGGGGGCGAGTATGACGAGCGCGGCCCAGGGGAGCACG
>DIDN01000007.1 GCA_002418185.1 Deltaproteobacteria bacterium UBA5799 | reverse complement strand
ATACCTGAAAGGCCGGTCATAGGTCAATCCGGGGTCAATCCTGCTTGGGGAGCTCCCATGTGGCGTAGGTGCACGAGGGGTACTTCGAGCAGCTGAAAAAGACCCTCCCCCTCTTGGTCCTCCTCTCGACGAGCATGCCGCCGTCCTGGTTGGGGCACGGTATGCCTGTGGAAAGCGACATGGTGGTCTTGCAGCTCGGGTAGTCCGGGCAGGCCAGGAACCTGCCGAAACGGCCGCTTTTCACGACCATGTTCTTCCCGCAGGTGGGGCACGGAGTGTCGGTCGCCTCGGCTGTCTTCTCGACGGGCTTGACCTTTCCGTCCTCGCCTATGGTGAAGTCCTTGGTGTTCTTGCATTCGGGATAAGCGGAGCAGGCCAGGAATTTGCCCTTCCGCCCCCATTTGATGACCATCATGCTGCCGCATTTTTCGCATGCGATGTCGGTGGGGACCTCCTCGGCCTTTATGTTCTTCATCTCCTTCTTGGCGCGCTCGAGGCTCTCCCTGAACGGGCCGTAGAACTCCTTCATGGTCTCGCGCCACTCGGTGCGGCCCTCCTCTATCATGTCGAGCTCCTCCTCCATGTGGGCGGTGAACTCGACATCGAGGATGCCCGGGAAGCTCTGGATGAGCATGTCCGTGACCGTGAAGCCCAGTTCCGTGGGCTTCAGTTGCTTGTTGTCCTTGACGACGTATTCCCTGTCCTGGATGGTCGAGAGTATGGCTGCGTATGTCGAGGGGCGGCCTATGCCCTTTTCCTCGAGCTCCTTTACGAGCGACGCCTCCGTGAACCTGGGGGGCGGCTGAGTGAAGTGCTGCGCCGGGTCGAGTCCGAGGAGCTTGAGGTCCTCGTCTTTCTTGAGGGCCGGGAGCCTCTCCTCCTTCTCCTCCTCCACGTCCTGCCCCTCTATGTAGACGGCCATGAACCCGGGGAACTTGAGCGTCGAGCCCGAGGCCGAAAACGTATAACCCCTGGCCGCTATCTGCGCCCTTGTCTGGTCCATTACCGCGTGAGTCATCTGGCACGCGATGAACCTGTTCCATATGAGCTGGTAGAGCCTCCACTGGTCCCTCGACAGGTGCGCCTTGACGGCCTCCGGAGGGTACTGGAAATAGGTCGGCCTTATGGCCTCGTGCGCGTCCTGCGACTTCTTCTTGGACTTGTATACGTTGGGGGACTTCGGAAGGTACTCGGCCCCGTATTTCTCCTTGATGAAGGCGCGAGCGGCCGTTACCGCCTCGCCAGATATCCTGGTCGAGTCGGTCCTCATGTAGGAGATGAGCCCGACAGGGCCCTCATTTCCCAGCTCCACGCCTTCATAGAGCTGCTGTGCGAGCATCATGGTCTTTTTCGCGGTATAGCCGAGTTTCCGCGCGGCCTCCTGCTGCAGCTTGCTCGTGGTGAACGGGGCCGCCGGGTTTCTCCTGGTCTCCCTGGTCTCGACCTCGGCCACCCTGTACGAGGCCCCTTCGAGCTCGGCGAGCGCCGCCTTCGTATCGGCTTCGTTATCGATCTCGAGCTTCCGGCCGTCCTTCTTGGCGAGCTTTGCGGTGAACGCGGCCCCCTTGAGCGTTTCCAGCCTCGCCGAGACCGACCAGTACTCCCTCGGCACAAAGGCCTGTATCTCGCGCTCGCGGTCGCATATTATTCGGACCGCGACGGACTGGACCCTGCCGGCGGAAAGGCCCCTCCTGACCTTGTCCCAGAGAATGGGGCTCACCTGGTAGCCCACGAGCCTGTCGAGGACGCGCCTGGCCTGCTGCGCCTCGTACTTGTGCTGGTCGAGCTCGATCGGGTGGCCTATCGCCTCCTTTACGGCCTTCTCGGTTATTTCGTTGAAGAGGACCCGGAAGGTCTTCTCCTTTTTCTTGTCTATCTCCTCGGCTATGTGCCACGCGATGGCCTCGCCCTCCCTGTCGGGGTCGGGCGCGAGAAAGATTCTGTCTGCGGACTTTCCCGCTTTCTTCAATTCGCGGACGGTCGCGGTCTTGCCTTTTATGAGTTCGTAATGTGGCTCGAAGCCGTTATCGACCTCGATGCCGAGCTTGCTCTTGGGGAGGTCCTTTATGTGCCCCACCGAAGCGAGCACGTTGAAGTCCTTGCCGAGGAACTTGTTTATGGTCTTGGCCTTTGCCGGCGACTCCACTATGACAAGCGATTTTCCCATTTCCCTCGCATCCTTTTATTTTCTTTATAAAGACCCCCCGGACACAGCGCTCCGGCTGCAAGTTTCCGGAAATAATCCTGTCAGGGGGGTGTTCTGCGGTCTGCCCGGGCTCCGTGCCTGCGGGTTTGAAGCGGCCAGGAGGCCGAGATTATTATAGCATAAATCAGGGTTCGCGCAGCGCCTATCGCGAAAACCCGCTATACCCTCCGGAGAAAGCACTTTCCCGGCTTCTGCTCTATGAAACCTTTTAGCTCCATCTGAAGGAGAACGGTCGAGGCCCGGGCCGCCGTGAGCCCGGTCGCCTGGAGGATGCCGTCTATGTGCTCCGGCCCCCCTTTGAGCGCCTTGAGTATCAGCATCTCCTCCCCTTCGAGCTGGACAGGTCCGTCATCTGCCGTCTCTTCATCGTTTCCAGGGCTTATGGAGAGCGCCCCTGCTATGTCCGCGGCGCTCTCGACAAGCATGGCCCCGTCCTTTATGAGCTTGTTGGTGCCGCTGCTTCTTAATGAAGTCACCTGTCCGGGGACCGCGAAGACCTCCCTCCCGTACTCGAGCGCGAGCCTCGCGGTCATGAGAGAGCCGCTCCTTACAGGGGCCTCAACGACCACGAGCCCCAGGGAAAGTCCGCTTATTATCCTATTTCGCCTCGGGAAGTTCTGCTTCAGGGGCGGCGTGGACATGGGGTATTCGGATATGAGGGTCCCTTTTTCGGCTATCTCCTCGTAGAGCTTCCTCGACTCCCCGGGGTATACCAGGTCCACGCCGGTCCCCAGGACCGCCGCGGTGAAACCGCCGGCGGATATCGCGCCCCTGTGCGCGGCCGAGTCGCAGCCCCTTGCCATTCCGCTCACGACCGATGCGCCCATGTGCGCGAGCCCCGAGGCGAGCGACTCCGCCATCTTGAGCCCGTAGGGCGTGGGACGCCTTGTCCCTACTATGCCGACCGGCGGCAGGTCGTCCCTCCACTCAAGCCCCTTCATGTAAAGGAGGCAGGGCGGGTCGTAGACCCTCATAAGGGCGGAAGGGTAGCCAGGGGCGCCGTATGGCACCACCCTCGCGCCGTGCTTCGAAGCCAGCTCAAGCTCCCTTTCGGCCCGGTCCCGGGGACCGAACTCCCTTACAGCCCGGGCAAGCTGCGGCGAATACGCCTCATGCGAACTCCCCGATGCCGAGAACACCCCTTCCGGGCTGCCGAATCTTTCAAGCAGGTCGGCCATGCTGAACCGCTCTATGCCCTTAAGGAGGCTCAGGGCAAGCCAGTATACGAGCCTGTCATTATCCAACCGTTACCCCTGAGGCGCATCTGATGCCCGGCTTGTGAAGGGAGCTTTTGACCGGGGCGGCGGAAGCCTCCCCGCTTGAACTTTTACTGGTTACGGACGGTGGAGACCTTGTCTCCCCATACTATGGTCCTTTGGCTCTTCAAGACCACGCCGGTGGAGGTGGCCTGGCCTGCTTCCAGTATGACGAGGGTGCCCAGCTCCAGGGGCGGCAGGCTTACCTTCTGCTTTTTCTTGGCCGCCATCGGGTCGGGCTCCTCGGCTACCGGCCTGAATATGCGCATGATGTTCCCGGCCTTTATGCCGTCAGCCGAGCCCTTGTCGATGTAGGCTATGTCCCCCTCGGAGAGGTTCTCCTTTGATTCGAGCGCTGTCACTATCAGGCCGCTCACCTCCGAATCCGCATCGGTGAGCGCCACCTCGAGTACGGGCGGGCTGTAAGGCCTGAGCCTGGCGCCTGTTGGGACCTCCTTGAACGACCTCTCTATCACCCCCTCGGCAGGGGCCTCGGCCCTGGTTACCCTGAGGCTGCCCACGACCTCGACCTCGCTCCCCAGCTTCTTCCTGGTCTCCGGGTGGCGGATATTCTTCCCTGCGACGAAGACCGTGAACCGGTCCCCGTCCTTTACCTCTGCGGCGTCCCCGAAGGACAGGTACACCTTGTCGCCAACGCTCATGAAGAGCTTGCCATCCTCCTGCTTGATTATAGCGCCGCTCCCCTTGAGATCTTCTTCGGAGATAAAGCCGCTCCGGGCCAGGGAGTGGTCCTCGATCTTCGGGGCCTGGTCCGCCGGTTGGTCCGCGGAAGCCTCTTGAGCGTCACGGGCCTCTCCGTCTCCAGCCTCCGCCTCTTCCGGCTCGAGCACGATTACGGTTTCGCCCTCATCGCTCAATTCTACCCTGTGAAGGCCCTCAGCCCTTTCATCGGCCTTGAGCACCTCGATGCCGTCCGGGGTTATCCTCACGATGTTGCCCGGGTATATGAGATGCGGGTTCTTGATGTACGGGTTTACCTTCCACAGGCCGGGCCACTTGAACGGGTCGTCAAGGTACTTGCCCGAGATATCCCATAAGGTGTCCCTCGGGACTATCCTGTGGTAGGCCGCCTCTTCAGCTTGACCGGAGCCGGCTGTTTCGCCTGTTGTGGCCTCCCCGGCGGCCAGGAGCGCAAATGAAATGGCGGCTGCCGAACAGCCCAGCCTTATCGCGAACCTTTTAGAGCACATATCGTACCTACCTTTCGCCTTTCAGCCCTCCAAGGGCCCTTGCGGCTATTGAGGCGGCGTGCGAGCCCGGGTATCTGCTTACAAGCCTTTCGAGTGCCGCCCTGGCCTCGCCGTCGCGCTTCATCTCCTTGTACGAGAAACCGACCTTGAGGAGCGCGTCAGGGGTCTTGTTCTCTTCCGGGTACTTATCGACCACTGCCGAGAATTTCTCAAGCGCTTTTTCGTAGTCCCTTACCGAGTAGTATGTCTCGCCTATCCAGTAAAGGGCGTTGTCCGAAAGGCTGTGCCGCGGGTATGCGCCGAGGAAAGACGAGAAGGCCATCCGGGCGTCCTCGTACCTGCCGGCCATGAAGAGGTCCTGCCCCTCGTTGTACATTGCCGAGGCGTCGCGGGGGGCGGCTTTCTTCTCTCCGGCCTGCCCCTTTCCTTTGGCAGCAGGCTTGCCGCCTTCCTCCGAGAGGGGGACTACCCTGAGCCCCTTGGGAGGCGAGGCGGGGACAGCGGCGAGGTTCTCGACCTCGGCCCTGGTCTCCTCTATCTTTTCCTGAAGGAGCACTGTCCTGTTCCCCAGGTCGTCTATCCTGGAGTTTGCCTCCGACACGGAGGCCCTGAGCTCGGCAACCTGGGTAGTGAGCTGGTCAATCGCCTTCTGCTCTCCTCCGAACCCGGCGCACCCGGCGAGAGGGAATAAGGCTGCGGCTGATATAAGTGTTACTAGCCTCATGCCGGAAAAGTAATCTCCCTGGCCCGGGTTGTCAAGCAAAAAACATCCCGACCGGTTAATGACGGGCCGGACCCTCGGGAGAAAAAAGGCATTGTCCGGGCCCTACATATCTTTACGCCCCGGATGGCCCGGGCGTCAGTGACCCGAATCACTTTCGAGCATCTCCTCGATGTTCCTTCCCAAGAGGGCCCTGCCGTGGCCTGTGACTGCCGAGAAGAGGACCGGGCCGGTTATGGATGCGTCCTTTTTCAATTTGGCGGCCCTTGATGAAAGCCGGTTGGCGGAGAGCTTGTCGGCCTTGGTCAATACCACCCTGCTCCGTATCCCGCGCTCATTCAGCCATTCGAGCACGTTCGCCTCCTCCTCGCCGATATCCCTCCTCGGGTCGAGAATGAGGAGCGCGCCTTTGATGCTTTCGCGCCTCCTGAAATATTCCTCGGTCATGCCCTCCCAGCGCTTCCTTTCCTCGCGGGAGACCTTGGCGTAACCGAAGCCCGGGAGGTCCACGAGATAGAACCTGCCGTTTATCAGGTAGAAGTTCATGGTGCGGGTCTTCCCCGGCTGGGAGCTGGTCTTTGCAAGCCCCTTTTTCCCGGTAAAGGAGTTTATGAGCGAGGACTTGCCGACGTTGCTCCTCCCGATGAGGACTATCTCGGGGAGGCCTGTCCCGGGGCACTGCTCCAGGTTTACCGCACTCGCTATGTACTCGGCGCTCACGACTTTCATGAGGTGACCGAGACGATTTCCTCGTAGGTGGTCCCGCCCTGGAGCATCTTCCTTACAGCCGACTCACGGAGGGTGGACATGCCGTCCTCCCTGGCTGCCCTGAAGACTGAGTTGGTGTCGCTCGTCCTTGCCACCACCGACTTCACCCTTTCGGTGATGTCGAGTATCTCGAAGACGCCGGTCCTCCCCTTGTAGCCGGTGCCCCTGCACTCCGGGCAGCCCTCTCCGTACCAGACCCTGTACTCGCGGTCGTTCTTGAGCCTCAGGTACTGGACCTCTTCTGGTCCGAGCGCCCTTTCCTTGCGGCAGTGCACGCATATCTTCCTTACGAGCCTCTGAGCGATTATCCCGGCCACCGTAGAGTTTATCAGGAAGTTCGGCACCCCGAGGTCCGAAAGCCTCGTGACCGTGGAGGGCGCGTCGTTCGTATGCAGAGTTGAGAATACAAGGTGCCCGGTCAGCGCCGCCTGCACGGCGTTGTCGGCGGTCTCCCTGTCCCTTATCTCGCCCACCATGATGATGTCCGGGTCCTGGCGGAGTATGGTCCGGATGCTCCCGGCGAAGTCTACCCCGACCTGCGGCTGGACGCCCACCTGGTTGAACTCCTCTACTATCATCTCAATCGGGTCCTCTATGGTCACTATGTTCACCTCAGGGGATGAGAGCGACTTCAATGCCGAATAGAGGGTGGTCGTCTTTCCGCTCCCGGTGGGGCCGGTGACGAGCACTATTCCGTTGGTCTTCCTGAGAAACGAGCTGAAGGTTTCGAGCTCCCTCTGCGTAAAGCCCAGGGAGGAGATGTCCTGGAAAAGGAGCTCCGGGTCGAATATCCTTATGACCACCTTCTCTCCGAAGGCCGTGGGGAGGGTAGAGACCCTGAGCTCTATCTCCCTGTCCTTGAACTCGGTCTTTATCCTCCCGTCCTGGGGCCGCCTCTTCTCGGCTATGTCCATCCTGGAGAGCATCTTTATCCTCGATATGACGGACGGGTGGACGGCCTTGGGCACGGTGTGTATGTAATGCAGCACGCCGTCTATCCTGAGCCTCACGACCGACCTGTCCCTCTTGGGCTCTATGTGTATGTCGCTCGCCTTCTGCTCGTATGCGTAGTGCAGGAGGTACTCGACCGCGTTCACTATGTGCTGGTCCGTCGCCTCGAGCTCGACCGAGCCCTTGAGCCTCACGTACTGCTCGAGGTTCCCCAGGTCCCCTATGCTCGAAGACTCCTTCTCCGCTGCCCCGACCGAGTACCTGAAGCCGTAGAACTCCCTGACGATCTTCAGGATGTCGCTCTTGGAGCTCAGTACGAGCTCTATCCTCATCTTCCGGGTGGCCTTGAGGCTCTCCACGGCCTCCAGGTTGAAGGGGTCCGCGACGGCGAGCGTAACGACGCCGCCCTTTTCCTCGACCGGCACCACCAGGTAGCGCTGGGCAAAGGGCCTCGGGATGTGGGAAGTGACTATGTCGAGGTTGAGCTTCAGGGGGTCTATCTTGAGATAAGCCAACCCCACCTCGGCAGCCACGGCCTCGGTTATGGCGTCCTCGGTGAGGAACTTCTCGGTGCCGGGCACCTTGAGCTCGAAAGAGGCTATGACCTCGGCGGGTGATACGGTCTCGGAGATGGTCTGGAGGCGCCTTGAAGAGTAAAAGGAATCGTGCGACTTCCTCAAGCGCGCCCTCTGTGCCTCGCCCTTGATCGCGACCTCCCTTTCGTCGGCAGGGCTAAGGAGCTTCCTTTTTACGAGGAGCCCGGTCACGAAATCCATCGTAAGCGCCTTTTTATCGCTCATCCTGTCCATCCCGGCCTTTATCGAGGTGAAGAGACAAACGGTCCCCTTCGGCCCGGGCTAAAGCCCGGCCCCCCCGTTCTTTTCGGCGGGCCCCGGCTTTTCTTTATCCTGGAGGGCCCGAAGGAGTTCGTCCAGGAGCCTGTTCGTCTTCTCCTGCTCCTCTATCATGTCCCTTATAAGCCCCTTCAGGCCGAATACGGAAAACGGCAGGGCTATCCAGAGGATGAGGAGGACTCCTATGGATACGGCAATGAATATCAGGGCGGCTACAAAGACCGCGAGCGCCCCGTCGATGAACGGCAGGTCCATTATCCTATTCCCCTCCGGAGATTGCCCCGGCCGCCCTGTCCCACTCGATATCGGCCTGCTCGGCCTTTCTCATGTCCTTTATAGTGACGGTCCCGGCCTTCAGTTCGTTATCTCCCAATATGACCGCAAAGTCGGCGTTGAGCCTGTCCGCCTTCCTCATCCTGCTCTTCAGGGCGCCTGTCGAAAAGTCCTCGACGACCCTTATCCCCGCCTCCCTCCAGGCGGCTACAAGCTCTACGCCCTTCAGGACCGCCTCGTCGCCGAGGGCGACGAATACCGTAAGGGGCTTTCTCGGCGCGGCGCCCTTCATTATAAGGGCGAGCCTCTCGATTCCCACGGCAAACCCGAAGCACGGGGTATCGGGGCCGCCGAGCTCGGATACGAGGCTGTCGTACCTGCCGCCCGCGGCGACAGCGTTCTGGGAGCCCAGGCCCGTGTCGGCGGTTATCTCGAAGGTCGTCCGGGTGTAGTAATCGAGCCCCCTTACCATCCTCGGATTCAGGACCGGCGAGATGCCCGAGAGGCCGAGGAAACGCCTGACAGCTTCAAAGTGCCCGGCGCAGGGCTCGCAGAGAGAATCCAGTATGGAAGGGGCCTCCCTGGTCGCCTCAATGCAGCCCGGGACCTTGCAGTCGAGCGCGCGCAGGGGGTTGGCGTCTATCCTTTTAAGGCAGTTCTCGCAGAGGTCCCCTGTCCTCTCCTTCAGGTAATTATACAGCCTTTCCTTGTAGGCCGGCCTGCAGTTCCGGTCTCCCAACGAGTTTATCTCGAGCCTGGCGCCCTCGACCCCGAGTTTCCCGAAGAACCTCATGAGCATGGAAAGAGTTTCGGCGTCGGCCCTCGGGCTCTCCTCTCCGAAGACCTCTGCCCCGAGCTGGTAGAACTGCCGGTACCTGCCTTTCTGGGGCCGCTCGTAGCGGAACATGGGGCCGGTATAGTATAGCCTCGTTACCGGCGCGGTATGGAGCTTCCTCTCTATAAAGGCGCGGACCGCCGGGGCAGTGCCCTCGGGCCGGAGGGTAACGGAGTCGCCGTGGCGGTCGATGAAGGTATACATCTCCTTCTCGACTATGTCGGTAGTCTCCCCTATGGAGCGGAGGAACAGCTCTGTTTTTTCGACAATCGGGAGCTTTATCTCCGAAAACCCGTAGGTGCGGAAGACCGACCAGGCGGTCTCTTCTATGTGCCTCCAGAGCTCGGACTCCCCCGGCAGTATGTCGTTAAAACCTCTGACAGAGGTTATGCTCATTGAATAAAGCCTTTCGGGTCCCCTTTAAACCAAAGAAGACCGGTTTGCTTTGAAGAATCTCAGGAATTCTTAACACATGCGCCGTTTTTATGCAAGGCCGGGAAACCCTCGCGCCCTTGACACCCAATCGCCGTTAAGTTATCTTCTTTAAAAGCTTGACCGGTCCGAACCCTTCGGAGGTGTCGCAATGCAGAACGACAGGTCCCTTGAAGTGCTCCTTCGCGAAAAGAGGCTCTTCCCGCCCCCGCCGGAGATAGCGGAGTCGGCGCACGTAAAAGGGCCTGAAGAGTACGAAAGGCTCTACAGGGAGTCTGTCGAAGACCCTGACGGCTTCTGGGGCCGGATGGCCGGCATACTCGACTGGTCGAAAAAGTGGGACAGGGTCTCCGAATGGGATTTCAAAAAACCCTCCGTGAAATGGTATCTGAACGGCAGGCTCAACGCCTCTTATAACTGCCTCGACCGCCACTTGAAGGGCCCGAGGAGGAATAAGGCCGCGCTCATATGGGAGGGGGACGACGGCTCATACCGGACATTCACCTATCAGCAGCTCTCCCATGAGGTCAACCGTTTCGCGAACGCCCTTCGGGCCAACGGCGTTAAAAAGGGCGACCGCGTCACCATATACCTCCCCATGATACCGGAGCTCGCAATCGCAGTGCTCGCCTCGGCAAGGATAGGGGCCGTCCATAGCGTCGTCTTCGGCGGTTTCAGCCCCGCGTCGTTGCGGGACAGGATGCTCGATTCCGACTCGAGACTCCTTGTCACGTCCGACGAGGGCATAAGGGGCGGTAGAACCATACCCATGAAGGAGAACGCTGACGCGGCCCTTGCCGAATGCCCGAATGTCCGGAGGGTGGTAGTCGCGAGGAGGACCGGCGCGCCGGTGCCCATGAAGGAGGGCCGGGACGCATGGTGGCACGAGGAAGTCGCAGCCCCGGGCATAACCGGGGTGTGCGAGCCCGAGGAGATGGACTCGGAGGACCCGCTCTTCATACTCTACACGAGCGGCTCGACAGGAAAGCCCAAGGGGGTGCTCCATACTACCGGCGGCTATCTCGTCTATTCCGCCCTCACCTTCAAATGGATATTCGACTACAGGGAAGAGGACATCTATTTCTGCACCGCGGACATAGGGTGGGTGACCGGCCACAGCTACATACTCTACGGCCCGCTCGCCTGCGGCGCGACGTCCATGATGTACGAGGGCATCCCGACCTGGCCCAACCCAGGCAGGTTCTGGGATATAGTCGAGAAGCACCGGGTTAACATATTCTACACCGCCCCGACCGCGATACGGGCGCTCATGAGGAGCGGGCCCGAGTGGGTCGAGAAGCACGACCTTTCGAGCCTCCGCGTCCTCGGCTCCGTCGGCGAGCCCATAAACCCCGAGGCGTGGATGTGGTACCACCTACATGTGGGAAACGGCAGGCTACCCATTGTAGACACCTGGTGGCAGACCGAGACCGGGGGCATACTCATCTCGCCGCTGCCCGGGGCCACTACACTCAAGCCGGGCTCTGCGACCAAGCCGTTTTTCGGTATACTGCCGAAGGTGCTCCGCGAGGACGGCACAGAGGCCGGGGTAAACGAGGGCGGCTATCTCGTAATCGAGAGGGCCTGGCCCGGCATGCTCAGGGGCACTTACGGCGACCCGGAGAACAGGCGCATAAAAGAGGTCTACTTCAGCCGCTTCCCGGGCTATTACACCAGCGGGGACGGCGCAAGGGTGGACGAGGACGGGGACTTCTGGCTCATGGGGAGGATCGACGACGTACTGAACGTATCGGGCCACAGGCTGGGGACAGCCGAAATAGAGAGCGCCATCGTATCGGACGAGGCAGTGGCGGAGGCGGCCGTGGTCGGATTCCCCCACGCGGTGAAGGGAGAGGGGATATACGCCTTCGTGGTCCTGAAGGAAGGGGTAAGCCCCACGGAGGAGCTTTCAAGGCACGTCGAAGACCATGTCAAAAAAGAGATAAGCCCCATTGCAAAGCCGGACCGGATACTGTTCGCCGCAGGGCTCCCCAAGACCAGGAGCGGCAAGATAATGCGGCGGATATTAAGGAGGATAGCACAGGGCTCTACCGACCTCGGCGACACCTCAACACTTGCCGACCCGACTGTCGTCGATACTCTCGTGCGGGATAGCGCAAAGGGGCTGGAAGGCGGGGGGAAATAAAAAACGGCCCCGGTATTACCGGGGCCGTTCCAAGTTTCCGAGAGGGGCTTGAGCCGCTTACTCCTGGACCCTTCTGGCGCTCTTTTTTGACGCCTTGGCGCGGCGCTTTGCCGCTTCCTGGCGCTTTCTCTTTTTCTTGACGCTCGGCTTCTCGTAGAACCTTCTCTTCTTTATTTCCTTGAAGGTCCCGTCCTGAGCGAGCTTGCGCTTGAGGATCTTGAGCGCCTTCTCAAGCTGGTCGTCAAATACCTTGACCTCTGACAAAAGTTAACACCCCCTCCACACTGGAAATTCATTCAGGCCTTGCGGGCTTCCGGTTAACGCCCTTTGAAAAAGACATGAAATTATACCAAACCGCGGTGATAAGTCAATTATTTTAAGCTCAAGGCCACTTCTCATTATAGCAGAAAGGGGCGCGCCGGCGGCACTTTTCTGTTCAAAGTCGCCGCTTCGTCTGATATAATCAGACCCGTAAACGAACGGCAGCACAACGCGCATCACGGATAGACATGAAAAACCGCACTATTACGATGTTCCTCGTCCTCGCGTCAGCCGTGCTCCTTGAGGGCTGCGTATCCAAGACCGCACACGAGGGAAGGGTCTCCGTGCTCCTTGAGCAGCTCCACAGGGAGCGGGTCGAAAGTAACGCCGAGATACAGCTCCTTGAGGCGAAGGTCCGCGAACGCGGCAGGACCCTTTCCGGGCTCACGGAGATGTACATGAAGATAAAGGAGCAGAACGACGTCGCACAGGAGAAGCTCGGCAGGCTCGGAGGCGACCTCGAGGCCCTTCAAAGGGACCTGTCCGAGCTGAAGCTCGTAATATACACAAACCTCAAGGGCGCGCAGGCCAACGAGATGATCCTCAAGCTCAACGAGATGCAGCGTAGAATCCTGG
>DIDN01000075.1 GCA_002418185.1 Deltaproteobacteria bacterium UBA5799 | reverse complement strand
TTTCCGCTTCGGGGTCAATTTATTGAAAAAATTCTTGATAGATTTCATACTCAAGCTCTCCTTACCGCAGGCCAGAGGCCCGGTCGATTACGAAAAGACGGTATTCGAGCCCCTGCTTCATGACGGTCGAATCCAGGGCTATTGCCGCTGGCCGGTCGGCCAGAGACATAAAATCGACTTCACGGACCTCAATGTCCTCTCTCGATACCACCCTGTATTCTTTCAGGACAAGCCCTTCGCCCTCAGCCTTGACAACCCTTCTGAGGCGCAATTCAACCGATGAAAACCTTGTTTCCGGAATTGCGTCCTCGTCTGAAGGCACTTCGATGGAGAAAACATCCGGAATATCATCCGTATAGGCCAGCTTGAGGAACTTCAAGACCTTTTCCTCGTGAACGAGCCCCTTGAATACTGCAACGCTCTCTTTAATCTTGTTCCTTCTGTCGACCAACCTGAGCGTGACGGGCGGCGTCTTGGCAGGCGAAGCTATAAGGCTGTAGACCGATTCCCCGCAGGTTATATACAGTTCTGCAGGCGTTTCGTCATAAATGAGCTTTTCTTCCTTCTGAAAAACCTGAAACTTGACGTAGGCGTCGCTTCCGGATGCCTTTACGATCAGCCCCTTTTCCTTCGAATAGACGATGTCCTTTATCTCCCCTCCTTCACAGACGATCCTGTTGACGTCGGACGAACTTAGTTCAATGCGGACCAGCGAATCAGGCGGCACGGTCAAAGACCCGTAAGCGAGGGAGGGAACAAGTGCTGATATGACTGCAAGCATATACAACGATCTCTTTTTCAAAACCATTTCCTCCTATTTTTCGCTATCCTTTATGTCCGTTATGTAAAATCTCCCATTTTCAAAAATGACCATCAGAACGAACGTTCTGGTTTTTTCATCGAGCTTAAGCCCCTTACTGTAGATACTCCTCACACCCTTGGTCTCTATTTCATAGATATTACGAGCCTTCTTCGTGTACTCGATCCCGCTCGGGGTGAAAGAGCTGACGACATTCGACATCTCGACCTTGCCGGCGAGGTCGTAAAGAAGATTTTTGCCGTCGCTATACGAGGCAGGATGGTACAGGGCGAGCAGCTCCGAATATTGACTCCTTACGGTTGCGGGATTGTAGGTCAGGTAAAGCCCCATCGAATATCTCGTCATCATCTTCAGGTATGGCTCGTCCGCCCCGTTAGTCCATACGGCGGCCTTCCCGTCAAGACCGCCTGGCGGGATAACGACTATGCGCTGCTCGTTTAAAAACCTATACGTATAATAGCTGTTCACCACCACTGCCAGCGCTATTACGACGACAGCGAACCTGTAAAGCTGGTTTTTGAGCTGAATATTGGATGTTTTCTGAATGAACAGGTCTAACCTCATGAATGCGGCTCCTCTATTTTTTGCTTTTATTCTATGAAGTCCTTCATGAAAAATTCAGGGTATCCCTTGAATGATTTGATGCCGCAGAAATACGTGAGATGTCCGAAGAACCCCCTGGAATGCCTCTTCTTGAATTTCGAATATATATACGGGACGACAAAGCCTATCAGTATGAAATAATAGCCCCCGAATATCAGCCAAAGTCCAAGACCCAGCATGAGAATCAGGAATTCGTCACTTTCCCATAAGAGTATTTGAAGGGGTCTATGCAGATAGCGGGGTATCTTCATTATTTGAATGCCTCCGGTTTAAAAATCTGAGCGGTTTTTTGCCGGAACCGCTCCAAACCGGGACGCTTTCGGCCTTAGACCAGCATACCGAGCGTCTGGGTGATGGCGTCCGCCTTGAGGATGATAACGCCGCCCAGAACCGCCGGAATGCCCATTGGATAATTCCCCTGGGCGGTCACAGCACCGCCGTAAGTCACAGCCGCAGCCCCGCCTACGAAACCTATCGGACCGTTGAGAATCCCGTTTACGAAGGTATCGTATACGTCATAAGCGAAGCTGCCTGCAGCTGGCGAAGTTATGGCCATCGCATCGGTTGCGAGCAACATGGAGAGACCGACCATCATGAGACATAGGGTCAGCGTCCAGATGCCCTTTTTGCCCTTGCGCAGTTCCTTAAACATGTAAGATTCACCTCCTTCCTTGTAGTATTATCTCAGCCCTGCGATTTTTCCCGCTCTTTTCATCAGTGTCAGCGTAGCAGCATCTGCCTTTACCTCCCATTTTGAGCTGCTTCGCCTCTACACCGAGAGACAAAAGACCCAGGTACACGGATTGCGCTCTACGCAGGGCGAGCCTGTCATTGTAATCCTCAGCACCGGCGGCGCAGGTATATCCCGATATGTCATAGCTTGCGCCCGGTAGTATGATTTTCCTGAGCTTTTCAAGTTCCGCTTCTTTCAGTACGGCGCTGTCGAAGTCGAAAAAGACGGTCTCCTTTATGTTTTGTGGCGGTTCCGGCCTGTTATCCGGCAACTGCGGAGCCTTTTCTTTTCCGTCTCCCGGCTCGACCGGCGCGTTGTCTGAAAACTGAAAGCTGCCCAAAGGCGGAATGCGGATTTTAATCACCCGCTCGGCATAATTCGCAGGGATATGTGACAGAGCCCTCAACTCATCGCAGCCGTCGCATATTACGTGCGCTGGTTCCACTTCCCAAATGGCCGCATTGCTGTGAAAAGCGAATGGGACCTGCCTGAGTTCCGATGCCCCGACATCCAGCCATGGGCCCATTTGAAAAACAGCCGTCAGACAAGCCATTGCGATGTATTTCAGGTGACTCATCCTGCCTTCCCTTCTCGTCTTACCTGTCCTTGCCATCAAGGGCCAGAGCTTCTTTGACCTTCCGGATATATCTCAAGGCGTTCTTACCGTCTGCCCTTCCGGTGTTGTAGCAACCGACGGCACTCCAGGTGTCATCGAACCTCGAAATGCACCGCCTTAATATCCATGCCCCGGCAAGGACGTTGTAGCAGGGGTCCTTTATGTAGTCCCAGTACTCCCCGAACTCCGGCGCCCATTGCGAGTTGACCTGCATCAAGCCGTAGTCAACGGTCCCGTTCCTGTTCCGATTTACCGCATTCGGGTCATGGTTCGACTCCACGAGGGCAATGGCGCTCAAAAGCTCCGGTGATATGCCGTAGTGACTCCCTGCGTAATCGAAGCAAAATGCCGACGCAACTCCTCTCATCAGGAACGCTGACAGGACAAATGCCGTAATAAGCGTTCTCTTCAAATAGTCCTCCAGCTTTTCGGAGGTTTGTTTAACTGCCATCGAGACGGCACCCCTTCATGACAGGATAGCGCCCTACTTCAGCAAGGAGTCTATTTTCGACTTGAACACTGCGTAGGGCATAGCACCCTGTATGATTTCGCCGCTCACCTTGCCGGACGCATCGAGCCTGCCGAGAATGAAAGTAGGTGTCCCGTTAATCCCAAGTTCCCTGCCCTCACCCAAGTCCCTCAGAACGGCATCCTCGAACTTCCTTCCATCCATGCACTCGTTGAAAATCGCGGCATTCAGCCCTGTCCTTTTAACAAACCCGTCCACGTCCCCGAGGTTCTGCTGATTTTCCAGCAAAACGTCGTGCATTTCCCAGTATCTTCCCTGATCCCCGGCGCAGCGCGCCGCCATAGACGCCTTCACGGCGTTCTGATGGAAAGGCAAAGGAAAATCCTTATAAACGAACCGGAGACGACCGGTATCTATGTACTCCCGTTTAATCTGTTTAAGGACTTCAGAGTTGAACCTGGCGCAAAAGGGGCACTCGTAATCCGAGAATTCAACGAGTACCAGCTGGGCATCTCTTTTGCCCATGGTCGGACTCTCGTCTATGGATACTGTGGCGGACTGCGGCGTTTCCACCCTCTGGGGAGGGACATCCTGTGGGGTCCCTTTAACACCATCGTTTTTTACGAGTACCGGCAGGATAGAGATGAGCACCCGCTTTATCTCGTCCATGTCTTTCCTCAATACCTCGATTTCCTTTCCGAGCGCCTGGACGTCTCCCGAGGCATGTGCCGTCGTTGAGCCCGCCAATAAAACAGCGGCTAATACCATGAACAGAGCCTTTTTCACTTTCGATATCATCTTTCCCTCCCCCTGCTTTTTTCGACCAAAGCCTTTCCGGCGACAGCCGTCTTAGGTGTATTACTGCAATCCGCTCGAATTTTTCTCCTTATCCGGTACGTTTTTGCGAGTTACTCTTTATACGGATAGAGAAGTTTGCCCAGCCCCCTCAGCCTGCCGGTGACTATACGTTGAACCGGCTCTTCTCCCTCGCTTGAGCCTGCAAAATTCTTTGCCTGGCTTTCAGAATGAATCTTTCTCCGGCAGAACCTGCAGATCAAAGCCTTCTTTTTGATCAATTCCGCGCACCAGGGGCACTCAACCATGCCGTCTGTCGGCTCAGGCGGCTGAACGTCTTTCTGCTTGATAGCCTCCCTGAACTTCTTCTGGGCCTCAATAATCGCGTCCTTGAGCTCCTTCGGACGCATGACGAACTTTATGGCGGTATCGCCTTCCTCTGCCGCGGTCTGGATCTTTACGTCGCCGAACCCGAGAAAAAGACCCACGAACGACTGTTCGTACGTTACGTTGTTAATCCGGTCAAGTGGACTGTCCTTGGTATTTCTTGTAAAAACCCCGCTCTCATCCACAACCCTCATGTTGGTGACGGCCCATATATCAAACTTTCTCTCATAGAACTTGTAGGCAAAATACAAGGGCGCAAGGACCACGCCACCTAAAGCCACATCCCTGAAACTTGCCAAAAACTGGTATTTGAAAGTCATGGCAAGAACAATAAAGGAAAAGATGGCGAGAAAAAGAGGTTTCGTGAGCATTATCCAGTGCCTATTCACCTGGATTATCAACTTTTCATCCGTGCTTAACTGCGTGCGCATCCCTATTCACCTCCTGCCTACATACATATGCGGACAGCCTGTGCTGCCTCAGGCACCCTTTCATATTCTCTTATTACTTTTTTCAGTTATAAATAGGGACGGATGTCAGGAACGGAATATGACGGAAAAACAAAGGGGGGTGTTGCTGCGCTGTCTCAAACCTGCCGGCCTATCGCTTCGAAAATGTGTCTGGGGCTATACGCACTTACATATAAAAGAAGGAGCTTACGCGGATTCAATTGCGCCTAATCTATGGAAAATTCGAGTAAATATCCCGGTTGGATTGGCATTTTAGTAATTTACAATCGAAGACAAATCAGCCCACATTGTGGGAAGTCGATAATCCAATCCATGATGTTCATCATTCCGACTTCCCTTGCTAAATG
>DIDN01000126.1 GCA_002418185.1 Deltaproteobacteria bacterium UBA5799 | reverse complement strand
CATCTCAGGCCGTCAGCCGGGACCGGCGCAGGCTCGCAGGGCGCGAGGTTCGCCTCCGGGGCTGCCCGCCACAACCTTTCGGACCCCGCGTCCTGGCGCACCATGCCGAGGGAGGAGCTCGACAGGCTCCTCAGGGAAGGGCTGAACGTACAGGGTTCCGCCGGGCAGACCTACAGGTTCAGGGACGTCAAGAACCCGTTCCTGGAGGCCCGGAGGAGGAAGTTCAACTCCGCGTCCGCATAGGACGGTCGCGGAATCGAAGGAGGAAGAACTGAATGGCAAACGAAGTGACAACGGCCGCCGGGTCCGCAGGGGAGCTTGTGGCGGCAGAGATAGTGTCGAGGCTCGTTATCGATGCGGCTTATGCCGAGGCGGTGATGCCGCCGCTCGTGAGGGTCGCCGACATAAGCGGCGAGTCCACCCTGAGCGTAGAGTTCCCGAAGTGGCCGCTCCTCATGGCCGCCGACCTTACCGAGGCGACGGACATGAGCAATACCGCGGTAAATACGACCTCGACGCTGGTTACCGCCGACGAGGCCGGCATCCTCATCACCGTGTCTGACATGCTCCTTAACGGGGCCGGGCTCGGCGGTCTCGAGCCCTTCGCCGAAGAGCTCGGGAAGGCTCTCGCCAGCAAGATCGACGCGGACCTTCTTTCGAGCGCGGCAAGCTTCGCGTCCTCGGTCGGGACCTCGGGCGAGGACATGGACGAGGCGCAATTCCTCTCGGCCATCTACAAACTCGAGCTCGGGAACGCAAAAGGCCCGTTCGTGGCGGTGCTCCACCCGTACCAGGTCGGCAACCTGAGGACGGCGATAGCGGCCTCTACGGGCGCGGTCTGGGGCGGTCCCTCGGCGCCGGCTGCGGAAGTGGGCTCGCTCGGCACCCTCTACGGTGTTGACATAGTGCAGTCCACCAACTGCGCGTCGATAAACGCGGACGCGGACAGGCTCGGGGTGATGATGCCCCTGGGGAACAGGTCCGGCCTGGCATATGTGCTGAAGACCGGCGCCAAGACCGAGTTCCAGAGGGACGCGTCGCTCCGCGCAACCGAGATAGTCGTTACCGCGCTCTACGGCCACGGGTGCGTGAACACCGCGCCGGGCGGCGGCGTAAAGATGATCAGCAAGCACGAATAAAAAGAGGGCGGAGGGGCTGTACGCCCCTCCGCGCCTTACGGGAAGGATATGTCGCTTAATCCGGGGGCTCTGAAAGAGAAAGGGTATATTCCCATCGCCTTCAGCAGCCATGCCTCCATAGCATGGCAGGGCGAGCATGTGGACCTCTGGATGTGGACCGGGCAGTACATTGACGGCCCCGGCGGTAGGAGGCTGCCTCAGACGGTCAGGGTGAGAGAGATCAAGGAGGCCGCGCTCAGGTACTGGAAAGACGGGTGGGTGCCGCTTGATCCGGAAACCGGCCTTCTCTTGAGGATGGAGGCCGCGCTCAGGGAACACAAAGGCCTCAAGGCCGCCGGGGTGAGGTTCCCTGAAGGCCGGTTCCTTCCCGAACCGGTAGAGCTGCCCGAACCTCTCCAGAGAGGGAGTGAGGCTTTATGAAAGAAAGGCGAGCTGTCGAAAGGCTTGTAGAAAGGCTTTACAGGGACAGGCTCGAACGCACCGGAAGGCTGCCCGGGTCGAAAGAGGTGCGCGAGATGGAGAAAAAGGCGGCGGACGTCGCGAGAGAGGCCGACAACGAAGACGGGTAATCCTTTACAGGCGGAGACGAGATGAGGCAGCAGTTCCTTTTGAATACGCCGGACACGTTCCAGACATACATATTCGAGAGCAACAGGAAGCTCGTGCCGGACGCCGCGTTCATAGCCATTCACACTCCCGGAGGCAGCCTGCTGGTTGAGAGGGCGCCCATGGAGATAGCGGGTGACGGGCTACTGTCATACGGCCTGGGCCAGGCGGAAAATTCCGTCGCTGACCTCAACTACAAGGCAGTTATCGAATACCTGAAAGGCTCAACGACACACTACGCTACCCTCGTCTACGACGTGGTCAGGTCCAGGCTCGGCAAGGTGATTACTGATGACGACCTTACTGCGGAACTTCCCCAGCTCAGGGAATCCAACTGGAGCGTAAGGGGCACAGCCGAGTCCGGGTCAGAGGGCTCGATAACGGATGCCGGTCTGAAGAGATACGGGGACGGCTACTTCACGGGAGGGTCGGCGTATCTGCCCGCCAGGGAGGAGAGGAGGGAGGTAACGGGCTTTACCGCCGCAACCGGGACAGTGGACGTCGAGCCCTTCTCATCTCCGGTCCTGCCCGGAGAGGGCTATATTCTGTCGAGGTCTTTCGGAAGGGAGATACAGAGGGCCTTCGAAAAGCTCGAGGAGAGGCTTACGAGGCTCGGGAAGAGGCCCCATCTCGTGCTCGACCCCTACGACCTGAGGGAGATCCACATATTCCTGTCCGTTGCCGAGGCCTGCAAGGGGCTTGCCGTCGAGAGCAAGGGGCTCTGGTGGGACTTCTGGAAGGAGTACGAGTCGAAGGCTGACGAGGCGCTCTCAGAGGTCACGTTCAAGTATGACGGCACCGGCGACGGCCTGATATCCGGGACCGAAGGGAGCCATAAGCTCTACTCCCTCAAGGCGGGCAGGAGATGATGACCGGCTACGAAATAGTCGCGGCCCTCACGGACAACATGGAGGCGGTGCTCAGGTCGCTGGGCATGAATTTCACGAGGAAGTCATTCGAGGCGCATGAGGGCATACCCGCGGGCCTTCTGCCTCTCGGGGAGATATTCTACACGGGTGAGTCGTTCGAGCAGAGCCTGGGGCAGAAGCCAGGGTATGCGGAGGCCGTTTTCCTTATCAGGGTTACAATCCCCACAGGTGAGCCTTCGACCGTCATCAGGGAGGAGCAGAAGGCCGCCCATGCCATAAGGGACGCTTTAACGGTGGACGCGCTGAACGTCAACGCGCTCTCTGATGCCAGGAGCGTAAGCTGGGTCAAAATCGAGAAGGCCGAGGTTAATGTCAGGAGCAACAGGCCGGAAGTGAGCGTGAGGGCATCCGTGAGGTACAGGTTGCCTCAGGCCTCGGTCCAGGCTTAGATTATGCGCTCAGATGCGCGAGGCCGGTCTGCTCGAAGGATTTGTCCGTAAAGCACAAATGGTTTTCATAAGGGTCGAGGAGGCGAGATGGCCAGGAACTTGATTTACGCGGCGCTTGGCGAGGAGGCTGAACGGGGGGTTAAGGAATCCGGGACGATAGGGTTCCTGCCCCTCTTGAGCCCTGGCGTGCCAAGGTCCGAGTTCGATGACAGGAAGAGGAAGGAATGGAGGGGCGAGGAGGCGGGCCTCGGCCCTCACGCGGTCGAGAGGTTATCGGAGAAATGGAGCGCTTCGCTTGAGATGCCGTTCTTTACGGAAACAAGCCCTGCCAAGGGCATTATGGGCACCCTCCTCAAGCATTTTTTCGGGAAGTGCGGCTCCGGGCAGAACGGCGCGACAGGACAGTATTATCACATGATGCACCCGGCTGCCGACCCGTTCTCGGATAGTATGCTCGGCCAGAAGGCACTTACCCTGAATTTCAATATAAACGAAGGCGCAAACGTGCGGAACTGGCCCTTCTTGGGCGGCAGAGTGAAATCATTGTCGTTCGAGCAGGAAACCGGGCAGGCGCTCAAGCTCACGACTGAACTCTTCGGGCAGAGGAGGGACGATGATACGGCGGAGCTGGGGGGCCCGGTATTCCCGGCGGAAAACCTGAGGTGCGACTACAATAACCTGAGTATCGTCACGGGGGCCGTGACCCGGAACGGCACCGCGCCTGATTTCAGCGGGTTTTCCGCTATCGGAGCGACTGCCATAAAGCCCGACAAGGTCTCCATAAGGATGGAGAACGGGATGGTAGACGCGCTCAGGCTCTCGGGTGTCGCCTACCCAGACAGGACCCGCATGGGAGAATTCAAGGTCACGGTGGAACTCGCAATCGACTGGGAAGACCCGGCAAACGGTTTCTCTTCCATATCCGAGTTCAGGGACTGGGTTTCCGGCGCAGGCACGACCAACCTCCTGTTCCACTGGGACACCGGCACGAGCGCAGGCACGGGCGGGACGCACGGGCTCATTATAGACCTCCCGAGGCTCCACAGGACCGGCGGGGAGCCTGAATACTCACGCGAGAAGGACCCCATGGTCGCGCTCAGGTACGAGGGCCTTTTCGACGCCGATGAAACGAAGTACATGATGGGGCTCATGCTCGTTAACACCGCTCCGTCTGTCTGAAAGGAACGTAATAACGGGTCGCCTTGAAAGCCGAACGGCCAACAGGAGGGTGGGCATGGCAATAGTGAGTTTCGACAGGGAGAGCATCATTGACTACATACCCGAGTACGGGGGGAACAGGGAAAGCCTGGATCCGTGCATAGTGAGCCTCAGGTTCGTGCCGTATTCCAGGGTGCAGGAGTATTCGCGCCTCCTCGCTGCAAGGACAAGGGGGCTTGCGGACCAGGCAAGGATAGCGGAGCTCACGCATTCGGTCCAGAGAAAGCAGTTCGTCGAGAACGTCGAATGCATACAGGGCTACTATGTGGGCGAGGGCAGGGTCTCGGACCCGGGGGAGTTCTATGACACTGCGGACACGGACCTTGTGATCGAGATAATAAGGGCAATGGAGTCGAATTCAAGGCTCTCCGAGGGGCAGAGAAAAAACTGATTGCGGGCTTCCGCTGGGCGTTCAAGACCGCGGGCGGGAGCCCCTTTCAATGCGACAGCTGCGCCGATAGGGACAGGGAGGCCAGGAACTGCTGTAACTTCAAGGGCTTCTCAGAAGAGGCGCGGGCAGTAAACGAGTATACGCCCGGTATCGCGCGAGAGCTCAAAACAAAGAGCTGCCAGAAGGTTTTGAGCCTCGGGGACATAAGGCTGTACGAGTGCCCCCTGAGCTACTTCGACGAGGAAACGCTCGGGATTATAGGCCTTGTCTTCCGCCTCGAAGGTTCCGGGCAGTCTTACCACGGCGGGGGTCTTTCAGACGAGCCCTGCTGGCTTGTCGAGGCAGTGGAGATATTCGAGCAGGAAAGGTCCGCGCGCGAGGGGAAAGGGAATGGCTGTGAAAATGACTGGATTGGCCGGCAGTGACGCTGGGGGCTCTGCGGCGCTGGACGGGTTCAGGAAGAAGACCAGGACGGCGGTCGAAGAGATCGCATCCGACCTTGAAAAACTGAACTCAAAGAGCATAGGGAGGTTCTCGTCCTCGGCGGAAAAAGACCTCCTCGCCGTCGAGAGGGCTTTTTCCGGGCTCAAAAAAACCATGGCAGACCTGCCCAGGATGGAGCCCCTGAGCGTGGAGCTTAAGGCCGGCGAGGAAGAGCGGCTGAATGGCCTCAAGGACATGGGGCGGCTCCGTTTGGAGGAGAAAGAGAGGCTCCTGTCCGAGGAAACAGCCCTTATAGGAGGGCATCTAAGGGAGACCGAGGAGATGGAGAGGGCGTCGTGGGCGACCAGGCTCATGTACGCGCAGACGGCCGCCTCCACGCTGTCGAACACGCTTCAGAACCTCTTCGTCGCGACCGGGAGCAAGAACAGGGCGATGTTCGAGGCCATGAAGGCCTTTGCTGTGGCGGAGACCGTAATACAGACCTACAGGGCGGCGCAGGGCGCATACGCAGCGCTGGCCCCGATCCCGATCGTAGGCCCGGCACTCGGCGCGGCT
>DIDN01000096.1 GCA_002418185.1 Deltaproteobacteria bacterium UBA5799 | reverse complement strand
GTAAAGACCTTTATGAAGAGAACGAGCGCCATTATGAAGAGGGCGGGTATGGCGACCTTGTTGAGCGCCTCTATGCCGCCTGAAATGCCCCTGCCCAGTATCCAGAGCCCGAGGACGAGGGTCCCGAGGAAAAACGCGTAGGCCAGGGGGCCTGGCGTGAGCATGTCCCCGCCTCCGGATGCGCCGATATAGTCATAGAGGAAAGACTGGTAGGGCTTGAGGTACTCGGAGGCCGAGGCCGAGGCCGCTTCCGCCAGGCCGTCGGTGCCCGGGAAGCTCCCCATCAGGGAAAAGACGCCGAAGGCGAGGGTCCAGGAGCAGATGTACGTGTAGTAGATGACAACAACGAGCGGCAGAAAGATGCCGAGTATGCCGACGTACTTGGCTGCCCTGTTCTTCCAGAGCTCGTCGAACATGCCGGGCGCGGTGCCGTGCCCCCTTAAGCCGCCGTATCGGCCTATGCCCCATTCAATCCACATGAGGGGTATGCCGAGCACGAGGAGCGAGATGAAATAGGGTATCATGAACGCCCCGCCGCCGTTCTCGGCTGCCTGGACCGGGAACCTCAAGAAGTTCCCGAGCCCTATGGCGTTTCCGGCCATCGCAAGTATGAGCCCTATCCTCGTGCCCCACTGTTCGCGCGTCCTCATCGTATCCTACGCCCCGCAAGATTTAGTAACGGCCCCGCTGCGCCGTCCGGAAACCTCCCCAGGCCCATGACGCCGTCAAATGAGACGGAACGGCCCGGGCCCCGCGCCTTTTAGCGCCTGAGTGCGTTCACTTCCTCTGGAAGTCGTCCTCGAAACGGACGATGTCCTCCTCTTCGACGTACTCGCCGTTTTGCACCTCTATTATCTCGAGCGGCACGTCGGAGGCGTTCTCAAGCCTGTGCTTTACGCCCCTGGGTATATAGGTGGACTGGTTTATGGATATGTCCACCACCTCCTCGCCCCTCTGGACCCTTGCGGTCCCGGAGATGACGACCCAGTGCTCGCTCCTGTGGTGATGGAGCTGGAGCGAGAGCCTCCTTCCCGGCTCGACCCTTATCCTCTTTATCTTGTAGCCCTCGCCTGTTTCGAGGAGCGTGTAGGAGCCCCAGGGCCGCTCAACGGTCCTGTGCGTCTCGTGCTCGGTGTAGCCCTTTCTCTTCAGGACCGCGACCACTTCCTTCACTTCCTGGGCGCGCTCCCGGGGGCAGACAAGCGTTGCGTCGGGCGTGTCCACCAGGATCATGTCCTTCAGGCCTATCGTGGCGACGGCCCTGTCCGAGCCGAGTATTATCGAGTTCTTCGAGCCGATGTCCACGACCCTGCCGCGGACGATGTTGCCGTCGGAGTCGGGCTTGAGGACCGCGTTGAAGGAGCTCCAGCTACCCATGTCCGACCACGGGAAGCTCGCGGGTATCATGACCACGTCCTCGGCCTTCTCGAGTATGCCGTGGTCTATGGATATGTCCTTTATCGTTTTGTAGGCGGCTATGAGGCTTTCCGTGTCCTTGCATCCGGAAAGGGCCTCAAAGGTCTCGGGCAGGTGCTTTCTCACCTCTTCGAGTATCCTCTCTGCCTTCCAGACGAAGATACCGGAGTTCCAGAAATAGCCGCCCTCCTTGAGGTACTGCCTTGCCCTTCTTATGTCCGGCTTCTCGACGAACTTCTCGACCTTCCGCATGCTGAAGCCTGATAGCTTCTTTACCGCCCTGGGTACCGCCTTTATGTAGCCGTAGCCCGTCTCCGGGTGGGTGGGAACGATGCCGAATGTCACGAGGCGGCCTTCACGGGCGGCCTGAAGGGCGGCCTTCATGGCGGTCCTGAAGGACTTGCCGTCCTCTATGATATGGTCTGCCGGAAGGACGGCCATCACGGCCCCGGGGTCCTGCCTGTACAGCTCGAAGGCCGCCAGCGCTATGGCTGCCGCCGTGTTCCTGCCGGTCGGCTCTATGACATAGCCCGGGTTGACGGCCTTGCCGTCATAGGAGAGGTGCAGCCTTATTATCTCGGCCTGACGCGCGTTGGTTACTATACGCACCCTCTCCGACGGCACGAGCGGGCTGAGCCTCTTTATCGTCGACTTTAGGAGGCTTTCGTCGCCCGCGACCTTGAGGAGCTGCTTCGGGGTGGTCTCGCGGCTCAGGGGCCAGAACCTGCTCCCGATGCCCCCGGCCAGTATGGCGGCATAGAGCTTGCCTTTTGAGGCGGGCCTTTTCCTTACGCCCGCCCCCTCGGCAAGCGCCTTCTTAAGTGGCTTAATGCGTCCTGCCGTTACTGCGCCCGACAGGGCCGTCTTGCTTCCTGAACCGTTCCGCGACATGGTTGTTCCTTTCTCCGGACCTCACAAGGCTACTTCCCGCGGAGGTCCTTGATGGTTAACGCACCCGAATGTAAACTACCCCGCGCCAAATAACACGGCGCCTTTGTGAATAATATTGATTTTCATAACAATCACAACAATATTGTCCTGCAGGAGAAATTTATTGACGAACACATAGTATATCGTTATACTGATATCATCATGATGATATAGCTAAGTTGTTTAAGGATCGGGGTGTCACCCGGTCGGTAAGGGGTCTCCAGCAATGGAGACTCTTTACTTTTTATGGAAAAACTTTCAGCCCCCACCCCATGTAATTGCCCTTCATGTTTGAATAAATCTTATTCTCAATAATCCTGAAAGGTATATAAGGCTCATCAGGACTTATCAGAAATCTCGCCAACGGGTAGGCACACAAATCTGCTACTTGAAGGCCAATAATGTTTTCCCTCTTCGAGTGAAATTTGAATTTGCGAACCAGTTTTTTGAAATCTCCAGATTGTACATAGTATGTTCCCCTGTCCAGGATTGAGTTGAAATGCGCTTGCAACATACGGTCCTCTTTCTTGCCTCGCTCCTCGACGAGCACCTCTACTGTTGCGCCACGGTCCATTTTTTGAAGATAGAACACAAGTCTTTCCATGATGAAAGAAAGAGAAAGCGCATACGGGTCTCTCGCCCCCTTGCCGTATTTTTTTATATGCTCGTCCTTGTTGACCGCAGCCCCTATTATTGTATACTCTCCCTTCTTAAGCATCAGATTCAAATCTTCATAGAAGGCGGCCTTGAGATCGAGGTCGAAAAGTACCTGGAAGGCCCCTTCGCATTTTCTTATTTCTCTCGAGTGAAGAATGACGCCTTCGGTCTTGAAATATTCTTGTTTGAAGGCATTGACCTCGGTTTCAAGGTTCCTGAGATGGTCTTCACTGAGTAAGCATCCGCAAAGAAGAAAGATTGGAAAATTTTTGTCCACGTAGTTCAACCCGTGGTCACCCGTCTCATCAAGGAAGAAGTAGTACTTCACTTCTGAAGACTCCGATCAAGAGAATTCTCCATTTTTCAAAAGACCTTCCGCCTGGAGGCCGCGTCAAGGGCCGTGTAGGCGGCGCGTATACCCAGGTAGCTCAGGTAATGAAGGCCGTTCAGGAGCACCGAATCCGTATATTTCCTGGCGACCTCAAGCTCCTCCCTGAAGGTGCGGTCAAACGAGCTCGATGTCTTTGAGCCGGGGTGGACCCTGAAATGCGCAAGGCAGTCGTCGATAAACCCCGGCGGGTATTTGCGCCCCAGCCTGAGCCAGAACTCGTAGTCCATCACACGGTGCTGCGATTCGTCGAAAAGGCCGAGCTCGCCGAAGGCCTCCCTCCTTATGAAAGTGGCCGGCTGCGAGATGAAGTTCGTGACAAGGAGTATATTATAGCCGTACCGGCGAAGCAAAAAGTTCTTGTACGCGGCTATGTAGCCTCTCGTCTCCCTGCCCTTTGCGTCTATTATCCCGCACCTCCCGGTAACCCAGAGGCATCCCGGGTGCGCCAGGAAGTACCCTGCAGCCTTCCTGAGGGCCCCGACCTCATAGAGGTCGTCCGAGTTGAGGTAAGCGATTATGTCTCCGGTCGCCTTCCTTATGCCCTTGTTGATGGCGTCGGACTGGCCGCGGTCGGGCTCCGAGACCCAGGCGAGCCTGCCCTCGTACCTTTTAAGCACGTCCAGCGTCCCGTCAGTAGAGCCGCCGTCGATTACAAGATATTCGAGATCCGGGTATTCCTGGCCGAGTACGCTCTCAATCGTCTCGGTTATGAATTCCCCCTGGTTGTAAGAGGGGGTTATGACGGTTATCCTCGGCGGGTTCCTCATTTCAGCCCCGCTACCGCATCTGATATGGCTTTGAAGGTCTGCTCGGCGGTCCTCTCCCAGCTGAACCCGGCAGAGCGCTTGAGGCCTTCGGTAACGAGCCTTTTCCTCAAGGCAGGGTCCTCGAGGACCCTGAGCATGCCGTGCGCGATGCTCTCAACGCTCAAGGGGTCCACGAAAAGCGCCGCTTCCCCCGCGACCTCGTCGAGCGGCTCGATATTCGAGCAGACCACAGGGACGCCAGAGGCCATGGCCTCGATGACCGGTATTCCGAAGCCCTCGTGGAGCGACGGGAAGACGAAGAGCCCTGCTGCGGAATAGACGGCCGGTATGTCCTCGTAAGGCAGCCAGCCCAGGAATATTACGTCCTCATCGAGTCCGAGCTCGCCTATTTTCCTCCTTATCGCCTCCTGCCCGTAGTCCCTCGCCCCGGCGAGCGCGAGCTTCAGTTCCGGTCTGCTTATCTTGACGAGCTTGAACGCCTTGAGGAGCCGTTCATAGTTCTTGTGCGGGAGGGAGGAGGCGAGGTAGAGGACAAAGCCCGGCGGCAGGCCGTACTTCCTCCTGATGGCCGTTGACTCCTCGGGCGGCCTCGCCCGGAAGACGGACTTTTCGGAGGCCAGGTGCGTGACCGTGACCCTGTCCGGGGCTATGGAGTAGAACTTCACTATGTCCCTCTTTGACTTCTCTGAGAGCGTGAGGACCGCGTGCGCGCTCTTCGCGCTCATGTAGATAATCGATTTGAGGAAAAGTAGGTACCACCTGTTGAAGTTCCCGGGCTGGTTCACGTGCTGCAGGTCGTATAGCATGAGCAGCGACGGGACGGGCGAGAGGAAAGGGGCCGTCATGCCGGCTGAAAAGAGCGCGTCGAGCCTGTCTTTCCTCGCGCGGAGCGGCAGCACCGCCTGCTCGTACGCTATCCTCAAGGGGCGGTTCGAGGCCCTGATCTTGCAGACCACGACCTGCACGCCGTCCTCGCCCAGTAGCCCCTCGGACTCCCTGTTGATATAAAGCAGGAACTCGTGCCCTGGCGCTACGCGCGGGAGCCACTTAATGAGGTTCCTCAGGTACACCTCGCTTCCGCCCACCCTTCCGGGGAGGAGATAAAGCGCGTTTATGCCCACCCTCATCTCAGGACCGCTTCCCTCCAGTACCCTATAATCGATTCGAGGCTCTCTCTGAGCGTGTACTTCGGAACCCAGCCGAGCGCCTTTATCTTTGCCGCGTCGCCGTATATGGCCGCGGTCTCGGTGTGCCTCCGCCTAGCGGGGTCCTCCCTTATCGTTATCTTCTCCGTTGAGAAGGATATCAGGGTCTCGGCGATCTCCCTTATGCTCGTGGCCCTGCCTGAGCATACGTTATACGCCTCTCCGAAGCTCCCCTTCTCGACCAGGAGCTCGTAGGCGGCTACCACGTCCCTGACGTCGAGGAAGTCCTTCGCGGTCCGGAGGTTCCCGACCTCAAGGGCCTTCTCCCTCCTTATCCCCGCCTCTATCTCGGCTATCTGCCTGGCGAACTCGGAGGTGACGAAGCAGTCGGACTGGCGCGGCCCGAAGTGGTTGAAGGGGCGCGCCCTCACGGCCTTGAGGCCCCGGCTCCTCCAGTACTGGAACGCGAGGAGGTCCTGCGCCACCTTGCTCACGGCATAGGGGTTCAGGGGCTTGAGCTCCGCCTTTTCCGGGACCGGGAGTATGTCCGAGGCCGCGTCCCCGTACTCGTCACCCGAGCCGATGTTCAGGACCACGGCGTCCGGCACGGCCTTGAGGACCGACTCGAAGATGTTCAGGGTCGAGAAGATGTTTGTCTTGAGCGTTTCTTCGGGGTGGCTGAACGAAAAGGAGGGTATCGATTGGGCGGCGAGGTGGAATACGGTATCGGGCTCAATGCGCCCCACGACCTCCTCGACCGCGCTTCGGTCGAGGAGGTCGCATTTTACGAGGTTTACGCCTTCCATGCCGGAGAGGTTCGCCGTGTTGTCGTCTATGCACGTGCCCCAGACCTCGAACCTCGGGGCGAGCCTTTCAGCCAGGTGCGACCCTACGAACCCCGCTATCCCGGTTATCAGTACCCTACGCACACTTGAGCCTCTCTATGTCTGCGTCCACCATCATGCGGACGAGCTCCTCGAACGAGACCCCGGGGTTCCAGCCGAGGACCTTTCTTGCCTTTGAGGGGTCGCCCACGAGGAGCTCGACCTCCGCAGGCCTGAAAAAGGCGGGGTCTATGACGACGTGCTTTTTCCAGTCGAGGCCCGCGCGGTCGAACGCGAGCTCGACGAACTCGCGGACGGTATGGGTTTCGCCGGTGGCCACCACGTAGTCGTCGGGCGCGTCCTGCTGGAGCATCATCCACATCGACTCCACGTAGTCTCCGGCAAAGCCCCAGTCGCGCTTGGCATCGAGATTTCCGAGGCGTAGCTCCGTCGCGAGACCGAGCTTTATGCCGGCCACCCCGTTAGTTATCTTCCTCGTCACGAACTCGAGCCCCCTCCTCGGGGACTCGTGGTTGAAGAGGATCCCGGAGCAGGCGAATATGTCGTAGCTCTCGCGATAGTTCACGGTTATGTAGTGCCCGTAGACCTTCGCCACACCATAGGGGCTCCTCGGGTGAAAGGGCGTAAGCTCGTTCTGGGGCACCTCCCTCACCTTGCCGAACATCTCGCTCGAAGAAGCCTGGTAGAACCTCACATCCGGCTTTATACGCCTTATGGCCTCGAGCACCCGGGTCGTACCGAGGCCGGTAAACTCGCCCGTGAGCGTCGGCTGGTTCCAGGACGTGGGCACGAAAGACTGGGCGGCGAGGTTATATATCTCGTCGGGCATTATGTTCTTCACCGCCTCGTCGAGCGAGGACTGGTCCATCAGATCGCCCTGCACGAGGCGGATTTTCCCCCTTATGTGCTCTATCCTCTCGAACCTGTCGATGCTGGACCTCCGGACCATGCCGTACACCTCGTACCCCTTTGAGAGGAGGAATTCCGCCAGGTACGAGCCGTCCTGTCCGGTAATGCCGGTTATCAGAGCCTTCTTTGCCATCGACCTTTCGAGCCCCCTTCCCGGTAAATTGAAGCCCAGGAGCGTAAATTACGGAAAACATAATCATACCACTCCATGCCAGGGTTTTCACCAGCAAAAAACCCGGGCCGGGCCTCTGCCTGAGAGTATGTTCATAAAATGAACGATATCACGGCCCGGGAACTCGCGTCAAGAGGGAATAGATTGGTTTTCGGAACAAAACCGGAGAGATAAACGCTTGTGCGGGAGCGGCTTTCAAGGGATTGCCGCCTGGCCGGGCGCGTGCAGGTCATTTGACGGCTATTCCTTGCCGTCGGCTTTAAAGAGCGCATCTATTGCAGACTTCATTGACCTGGAATGGGACTCGTCAGGGCTACGGAGGACCTTGAGGAGCTTGTTTACGTAGGCGGTCTCTTCCGCCTCGGGCGATGGTTTATCGTTGGGGTAGGGTGCGGGGCTTTCGCCTGCCGCCGGGGCTTTCCCGGGCTTGAAGACCTCGCCCGCGCCGCTTATGAGCCAGTCGAGGCCCACGCCGAACCTCTCGGAGAAGTCGAGGACAAGGCCCGAGGGCATCTCCCCGCGTTTCTTGTAATTGGAGAGGGCCTGCGGGGTGACCTCCAGGGCCCGCGCGACCGCGGAGTCGTTCTTCAAGCGCGCAGCCCACTTCATCCTCTCTATCACTTCCGCGTATTTCACGCCCATCGGGAGTCCCTCTTGAACCGGTACTTATGCCTAAAACTCGACTGTGCCGCCCGGCATCGCGGCCTCGAGCCTCTCCTTCATAAAAGCCTTTGCCTTATCGAGCCTCTCCTGGTCCGCTGCCTCGAACCTCAAGACCAGCACCGGCTGGGTATTCGAGGCCCTCACGAGGGCCCAGCCGCCCTCGAAGTTCATCCTGAGCCCGTCTATCTTGATGATGTCCTTTACGCGGAAGTCGTCGGTGCCCTGGCCGATAGCCCCATCGAGCTGCTCGATTACGGCGAACTTCAACTCGTCGGCGCAGTCGATCCTTATCTCAGGGGTCACTACCGTCTTCGGGAGCCCTGCGAGCATCGAGGAGAAGCGGAAATCCGGGTTTGCAGCTTTTTCCCTGGCGGCTATTTCCGCCACCCTGCAGGAAGCGTATATCGCGTCGTCAAAACCGAACCACCTGTCCGCGAAGAAGATATGCCCGCTCATCTCGCCGGCCATTGCCGCGCCGAGCTCCTTCATCCTGGCCTTTATGAGCGAGTGCCCGGTCTTCCACATGACGGGGTTTCCGCCCATCCGGGCTATCTCGTCGTACATGACCTGCGAGCACTTGACCTCGCCCACTATGGTCGCGCCGGGCCTTTCCCTTAGGATGGCCCTGGAGAGCACGACCATGAGCTTGTCGCCCCAGATTACCGAGCCCTTTTCGTCCACCATGCCGATCCTGTCCGCGTCACCGTCGTAGGCGACCCCGAAAGCCGCCCCGGTCCTCCCCACAGTCTGTACGAGGTCGAGGAGGTTTTCGGTTATCGTAGGGTCGGGGTGGTGGTTCGGGAAAGAGCCGTCCGGCTCGCTGTAGAGCTCGATTATGTCGAAGCCGAGCCTCTTAAGGAGCTTCGGGGCGACAGGGCCCGCTGTGCCGTTCCCGGAATCGAGGACTATCCTCATGGGCTTGGGAAGCTCAGGCATCTTGAAAGACCCCGCGACATGATCGATATAGTCCGGTATTATGTCGTGGACCTCGACCATGCCAGGCGCCGCCTCAACGGGCGGCTTGCCGATGACCTCTTCCCTTATTATCTTCTTTACGGCCTGTATCTCCGGGCCGTGGATGGTTTCTTTTCCGACGCTCACCTTGAAGCCGTTGTATTCCGGAGGGTTGTGGCTCCCGGTGATCATAATCCCTCCGCCCACCTTTAGCGTGTGCATGGAGAAATACTGTAAGGGCGTGGGGCACTCTCCTATGTCGATGACGTTTACGCCGCTCTGGGTAAGGCCCCTTACGAGTGCGTCCCGTATGGGCCTGGAGCTCGTCCTCACGTCCCTTCCGACCGTGATTTTAAAGTCCGGGCCTATCTTCGCGCCCCGTTTTTGGGCGTATATGGCATAGGCCCTGCCGAGAAGCTCGGCGACCTCGGCCGTAAGGTCCTTACCCCATGTGCCTCTTATGTCGTACTCCCTGAATATCGCGTCAGAAATGCTCATAGGTATAACCCCCGGTTTATTTGAGGAAGGAAAGGCCGTCCGCGAAAGCCGTTTCAGGGTCTCCCCTTCCCGGAGCGCTTCTCCTCCCTGAGCTTCCTGAAAAAAGACTTGAGGACCTCTTCGGATTCCGAGGCGAGCACCCCTCCGGTCACATGGACTCTGTGGTTCAACCGCTTATCAGAGGGGATGTCGTAGAGCGAGCCCGAAGCGCCCGCCTTGGGGTCAAGCGGGCCGAATACGAGCCTCGGTATCCTGGCGAGCAATATGGCCCCCATGCACATGAGGCAGGGCTCGAGCGTGACATACATGGTCGCGCCGGATAGCCTCCATGTCTTGAGCTTCCTTGCCGCGCTCCTTATGGCCAGTAGCTCGGCATGGGCCGAGGGGTCGGCCTTCGCCTCCCTCAGGTTGTGCGCCCTTGCTATTATGCGCCCCTCGCGGACTATAACCGCGCCCACCGGGACCTCTCCCTTCAGGGCGGCCTTTTCCGCCTCCCTGAGGGCCTTTGCCATGAAGGCCTCGTCAAGCTTTCCGCTCAAAAAACCCTTCCCTCTTGCAAGCGAAAGAGTAAAAGGTACATTAAATATGAGGTGTTGTCAACCGGGACACCGTGTAGAGGGCTGCGATATTAAGTATATAAAATTGCAATAATTCGGCTCGCGGATGCATGAGCCTCCCCGCAGCAAGCTGCGGGGAATTTGACCCGTATATGATTAAAATGTTTTACGGCAGGGGATCCAGCCGGGTGGATCCTCGGCTTGACTAAAAGCCCGATGCGCTATGTAATTACAAGGCGGGGTCTCAAGGCGGATTATTAGTAGTGGAAAGATGCAATTCAACAGAAAAGGCTTTTAACACCTCATCCGGCAGGATTGATCTCAATTCGAGCTGGCTGAACGCGCACACGTACTTCATCATAAATATCGATTCCAACTTCCTCTGCGATCTCTAGCGTTACGGCTATTGCATATGGAATTGCTTCTTCAAGAGTACCAGCATCTGAGCGGCAACTCACATGAATTTCGAGATTATCTCCATCAATAAAGGCAGAGGCACTATCTCCTTCCAATATCTCGTGCTGGACTGTTCCACGTTGTACAGCACGCCAATCAGCTTGCGTCCTCGACAGCTGCAAGGAATCCAAAGGAGGGGTGAACCAAAGGTCAGCCCGCCGCCACAATTGGTGTAATGGATTTATAGGTGTTATCCAAGCAAGGGTTATGACGAGTCGACGCCAACAGTGCTGTCCACTCAATGAGGGTGGCAAGGGGAATCTATGTATATGTGCTTGATTATTTTGCAAAAATCCACCCCCTAAGGCTGTGACTCGTTCTTTAGTACATTCACTAGCTCGAGCAGGATCGACCATTCCATATCCTATAAGGCGGGTAACATACTCTTTAAACTTTCGACTATTTTGAGGAGCGTGAAGAGACTGTTTAAGAATCTCATACGAATTCCCCCAATTTGCTCCATGAACGAGTAACGCCTTTAGCCAAACCGCGTAAGGCACAGTTTCTATAATTTCGCCGCCAGGACCTTGGCGCAATTCTTCAAGTACATCGTATAGACGCATGGCGGTACGACTTGCGAGAGCTGCGGCATTACTCGTTCCCCGGCTATACCAATTATAGGAGAGATCACCTGCTGTTGGTCCTGGAGCTGCTACGCACTGACCAGGCTCCATTGTCAGAGTATACACGTCAAACGTAGCAGTTGGTCCTTGCTGAAGGCTTTCGAGAAGAACAGTCCTTCCTCCCGGTAAAAGGATTTCGGGTTTGATAGCTCTCCTATATCCCATACCCTGGGCATTTATGATGCTGGGAAGAGCGTCATCACAATACGGCTCAACCGACCTTGGAATTCTTTGTCCATTTGATGCATCACTGTGAATAGCTCCGACGGTTAGGGCATTCACGGCTTCTGCAGGTGAAAGCAATCTCCGATGTCGCGTATCCGAAGCTATAGCCCGTATCACGTGAGCCTGTAAATCTTGGGGTGACAAAGTGCTAATTTGAGACAGTGGCACATTACATACTATCTGCTGTGCATGATTTCCAGCGCTGATCACAAAAAGGACTTGATATTTCCAAGCGAGCCAGTCCAAAAGCCTCGCCAACGGACTCATGGCGCTTTCGAATAACCGATCCCTGATTCCAATAGAAAGGTTGATTACACAAACTTTGCGCGCCACGGCAGGGGCTTCGCCGTTCCCCTCAAAAAGCCGTCGCACCGCGCGGTGAATCAGGTCAACAACCAATGTGTTTTCGGGCGCGGTTTCCTGTCTGCTGTGATGTCTCCAATCCCTCTGATCAGGACGAAGGATCGGTCGTATATAAAGAAGACGATTTATGGGGGATTCATCCGCGTCAATATCGCCGTGGATAATCAGTGACGCCATAGCTGTTCCATGGCGACGTTCGGAAGCCTGGTAATCTGACTCAAACCCATCAGGGTCATCAACCACGAGACGACCTGACAATCTCTGATGGCTTTGCAGAGGAAGCCCATCAAATAAGGCCACAACGGGTTCACCTAGAGGTGTAGTTATCGGTTGAATGGTACGAGCGTCGGTCGTCCTCTCGCCTTCAAGGACAATTCCCGCCATCTGTCCAGAAGCACGGAAAAATTGAATCTGCTCGCATTGGACAAGAGATGATTCCTGGCCTGTCTCCTCTATCAACGGGCTGACCGATCCTATAGGTAGCTGTGCAAGTAGCGCATGGTATCCAATTTCCTCAATAATGGTTTCATTTTGAATCGAACCTTGTAGTGATTGCACAATTGCAGCCACACGATCTCGTGATACACGTCTGCGATGATGGTCAGTACGAAACCAAAGCTCTATCTCACATGGAATAAATTCTGCATTATGCTCGACTCGTTCTCGCCAGTCATCGAGAACACCAGTCTCGTGAAGGCGATCACGCAAGCCCCATGGGCGAACGTCACGGAGTTGGGAAAACAATTCGGACCATTTGCCAAACCCCCAAGGAAGCCCTTGGCCTGTTTTCCAAGAGTTCCAAAGCGATAACATCTGCTGCAGGGCTTGGTGATTGGATAAAACAAGAAATAAACGCCCTCTAAGTAACTTTTCGACTCTCGGTGTTCCCTTGCTGTCCTCGACAAAAAAATCATCGTCAGGTGGTATATCCTCTTCTTCAATCTCACCGAGCCATTCCAGGCCCTCGATGTTACGTACAGCCACAATGAAATTGTCAACAGAACCGACGGTCTCTAGTACAATGACCTCTTCAGGGATCACACCTGAAGACTCGGTCTGTAGTCGTGCGCGTCTTGCATCCAGAGTTTCCTGTAAAATGGTGAATTTTGGGGCCAGACGCTCTGCCTGTCTATCTCGCGATGGAAGATGCGATCGCCCCGCGCGCCCACTTCTTTTACCTCGTTTTGCCGGCGCAGTCGGGGTGGGAAGGATTAGCAGCGGGCGTTCAGGCATTGCTCTTCTCCCGCTTATCCGAGGCTATGCTATATCGGTGATCCCACTGATTTAATCTCTCCTTGACGATCTGTGGCATATTAGTTTGGGGAAGCGAGAGCACATAACGGCGCTGAATATCTTGACCAAACTGCTCGATTTCCGCGAAATTGGCCCCTTTCAATTGTTTGGATAGAATGGTCAAAGAAACACCAAGTTTTTCGCCTAATCGCTCTTCAAATCGTCTAAACCATTCCTCAATCATTTTTGGGGTGGGAGATGGAAGTTCCATTCGTAACTGAAATCGTCGCCAGACTGCTCGGTCAAGCAGCTCAGGGTGATTCGTTGCAGTTACCACTACTACATAGCTTGGTAACGCATCTACCTGTAAGAGTAAGGAACTCACAACACGCTTAATCTCGCCCGTTTCATGGATGTCGCCTCTTTCCTTGCCGACGACATCAAATTCATCAAAAAATAAAACGCACCGGCGGGTTCGAACCTGGTCGAATAGGCGAGAGATTCTGATGGCTGTCTCTCCAAGATAGCTGGCAATTATGGCTTCATATCGCACTACAAGAAGGGGTACAGCCAACTCTGTAGCCAGAACCTCAGCCAATGAAGTCTTTCCATTCCCTGGGGGACCAGCAAGAAGCACTCTATTCCGCGGCTCAAGATTATGGGCTCGGAGAAGGTCACTCCGATGCTGTTCTTCAGCAAGCTCTTTGCATGCCAATTCTACAGAGGAAGGGAGAATGATATCATGAAGGCGGCGGCGTGGCTCAATATGATAAAATAGGTCAGTAAATTGACTGTTTTTTATACCTCCAGACAAAGGCGCACTTGTTCCATTACCGTTCTGCACGAGATGAGCAGCAAGGCGGTCGGCAAGTACATGATGTTGCTTTGATCGTTCGTCTGCGACTAAGGCTTCAATAGCCTTGCGAAAAGTCACTTGATCACCTTTCGCACCGGACCGTACGAGATTAAGAAGTAAGTCTGAGCGTGCCATATTTACTCATTCATTTTAAAAGAGATAGATAGTCAAAGGGCCCCAGGTGCAACCTGCACAATTGCTTCGAGTTTAACAAAGCGAGGCATAAATGACAATGTCAAAAAGGAAGCGCCCATCTGAACAAACGTCCAATATAGGCGGGCCTGCCCCGGACGGTCGAGATATGGATTTTGAGGGGATTTCGAATGGCTGGCCGGAAGCTTACCTTGACTGGGCAAACCTCATCTGGCCGAGGGCGCCCTTCAAGTACGTCCCGGTATGCGAGCCCTTTACCCCTGCCACATGCTCGGGCGTGCCTTCGGCCACTATCTCGCCGCCCTGGTCGCCGCCCTCGGGGCCGAGGTCTATTATGTGGTCGGCGGATTTTATTACGTCGAGGTTGTGCTCGATTATGATGATGGTGTTCCCGGCGTCGCGGAGGCTTTTGAGCACCTCAAGGAGCTTGTGTATGTCCGCGAAATGGAGGCCCGTGGTGGGCTCGTCGAGTATGTAGAGGGTCTTTCCTGTGGCCCTCTTCGAAAGCTCCCGGGCGAGCTTGATCCTCTGCGCCTCGCCCCCTGAAAGTGTCGTTGAGGCCTGGCCGAGCTTTATGTAGCCGAGCCCGACGTCGTTAAGGGTCTTGAGCTTGTCCCTCACCTGCGGGATGTTCTCGAAAAAGGCGAGCGCCTCGGCAACCGAGAGGTCCAGGCACTCGGATATGTTCCGGCCCTTGTACCTTATTTCCAAAGTGTCGCGGTTATACCTCTGGCCGCCGCACGCGTCGCAGGTCACGTAGACGTCCGGGAGGAAGTGCATCTCGACCTTTATGAGCCCGTCGCCCTTGCAGGACTCGCACCTGCCGCCCTTTACGTTGAAGCTGAACCTGCCGGGGCTGTAGCCCCTGACCTTTGCCTCGGGGAGCTGGCTGAAGAGGTCCCTTATGGGAGTGAAGAGGCCGGTGTAGGTCGCGGGGTTCGAGCGCGGGGTCCGGCCAATGGGGGTCTGGTCTATGTCCACGACCTTGTCTATGTGCTCGAGCCCGGTGATGGATGAAACCTCACCCGCCCTCTCCTTCGAGTCGTAGAGCCTCCGGGCGAGGTTCCTGTACAGGGTGTCCACAACGAGAGTGCTCTTGCCCGAGCCCGAGACCCCGGTCACGCAGGTCATGAGCCCGAGGGGGAAACGGACGTTCAGTTTCTTGAGATTATTCGCCTTCGCCCCCTTTATCGTAAGGAACCTCTTGTCAGGCCTTTTCCTCTCCTCCGGCACCGGAATAGTCAAAGAGCCGGAGAGGTACTTGCCCGTAAGGGAATTTTCGCTTGAGACGATTTCATCGAAAGTCCCCTGGGCCACTATCCGGCCGCCCGAGAGCCCGGCCCCCGGGCCCATGTCGATAATGTGGTCGGCCTCGCTCATGGTCTCCTCGTCGTGCTCTACGATTATGACCGAGTTCCCCATGTCCCTGAGCCTCTTCAGCGCCTCAAGGAGGCGCCTGTTGTCCCTCTGGTGGAGCCCTATCGAAGGCTCGTCCAGTATGTAGAGGACCCCCACGAGCGAGCTCCCTATCTGGGTTGCGAGCCTTATTCTCTGCCCTTCGCCGCCTGAAAGGGTCGCGGCAGGCCTGTCAAGGGAGATGTAATCCAGCCCGACCTTCGAGAGAAAACCGAGCCTCTCGCCAATTTCCTTCAGGACCCTTCTGGCTATCTCCTGCTCGAACGCGGTAAGCTTGAGGGTTTTGAAGAACTCGATCGCCTCCTTTATGGACATGGCTGCGATGTCCCGTATGGACCTGTTCCCGATTTTTACGAACAGGGCCTCTTTCTTGAGCCTCGACCCTTCGCAAACCGGGCAGGGCTGCGAGTTCATGAACCTTTCGAGGTCTGTCCTGACGTCCTCGGAGTCGGTCTCGCGGTAGCGTCTTTCAAGATTTGCGAGCACGCCCTCGAAGGGTGCGGTGTAGGCGTATTTGCTCTTCTCGCCGTCGTGCCTGAACTCGATCTCTTCCTCTCCGGAGCCGTTGAGGATTATCTCCCTGACCACCGGCGGGAGCTTCTTGACCTGCGTATCCAGGCTGAACTTGTAGTGCCTCGCAAGCGAGGAGAGCATGTTCAGGTACCAGGAGGCGGCCTTCTTGCCGCCGGACCTGCTCCAGGGGGCTATCGCCCCCTCTTTTATCGAGAGGCCCGGGTCGGGTATGACGAGCTCGGGGTCGAAGTAGAACTTCTCGCCGAGACCCTTGCACTCCGGGCATGCCCCGTAGGGGCTGTTGAACGAAAAGGTGGTGGGGCTTATCTCCGGGTAGCTTATGCCGCACTGGGCGCACGAGAGCTTCTCGTTGAAGAGGAGCTCCCTTCCGCCAACGACCTCTATCTTTACCAGGCCGCCGGAAAGGCGCGAGGCCGCTTCGAGCGAGTCGGTGAGCCTCCGCAGTATCCCCTCCTTTATTACGAGCCTGTCTATGATTACGTCTATCGAGTGCTTCTTTCTCTTGTCGAGGACGATGACGTCCTCAAGGTCGCGCGCCTCGCCGTCTATCCTGGCCTTGGTATAGCCGTCCTTCCTCAGGGACTCGAGCTCCTTCCTGTACTCCCCCTTGCGGCCCCGGACCACGGGCGAGAGGAGGACTATCCTCGAGCCCGGCGGAAGACCTGCCACCCTGTCGGCCATCTCCTGTATGGTCTGTGAGGCGATGGGGCGTCCGCAGTTGAAGCAGTGGGGCTTGCCGACCCTGGCGAAAAGGAGACGGAGGTAGTCGTAGACCTCCGTAACTGTTCCGACGGTCGAGCGGGGGTTCCGGGAGGTGGTCTTCTGCTCTATTGAAATGGCCGGAGAGAGCCCTTCAATGGACTCCACGTCAGGCTTGTCCATCTGCTCGAGGAACTGCCTGGCATAGACAGAGAGGCTCTCCACATACCTCCTCTGCCCTTCGGCGTAAATGGTGTCAAAGGCGAGCGAGGACTTTCCCGAGCCTGAAACTCCTGTTATTACGACGAGCCTGTCCCTCGGTATCTCGAGGTCTATGGACTTGAGGTTATGCACCCTCGCGCCCTTTATTACTATCCTGTTCATCTCCGTCTTTCAAACGGCCAGCTTAATGCCGTCTCTTTCTGTTCGCTGCCTAAAGGACTATGTACAACAAAAAAGAGGCACTTATCACTATTTGATCTGACCAAGCATTAAGATTGTCTCTTCTGACATTCTTTTTATTTCGAAATGCCTCTTTCTAAAAATATCGAAATGCTCTTGGATCTCATTATTTAAATCTGAGGCGCACTGAATTGAATTTTGTGCGTTCCTATATCGAGTCGTCATTTTTCCATACTCGATCATTTCATCGAGAAAAGCTTTCCAATTTATATAACCTTCTATAACTTTTTTGAGAGTGTCTTGGTTAAATAAACCCACTAAATTTGAGGATTGATCAAAAATGACGAAATAGTTACGGTAAGTTTCTGGGCAATCTATTAATATTGGCTTATTATCGTTTGCTTCCTCAATCTGTTTTCCTGCAATATTCATATATCTTTCCCAAAGTGATGCAATCTCAATTGAAAGAGCTTTTGCCAAATTGAGTCTTTGTTTTTCCTCTAAGTCTTTTGTATGCTTTCTATGAACAAAATATGTGCCGACCGCTCCTACAATAGAACCTAAAAGAGCACTAAATAAAGCAATAATCCACTCTTTAGATGAAAAAAGATCATTTAGAATAAGAAGGATGTATTCTTTCATTCAATTGCTTTCCTCCTTCCCTCTGTTCACAGCCATGAGAACCGCCGTCTCTATCGCCGCCCTGAGGCTTTTGCAGCTCGCAGCGCCCTTCCAAGCGATATCATAGGCAGTGCCGTGGTCTACGGATGTCCTTATTATGGGTAGACCCAGCGTTGCGTTAACCCCGTCCTCGAAGTGCAGCAGCTTGAGCGGCCCGAGCCCCTGGTCGTGGTACATGGCGAGCACGCAGTCGAACTCCTTTTTCCTCGCGGCCCTGTAAAATACCGTGTCCGCCGGGAGCGGCCCCAGCGCGTTTATGCCCTCTTTCCGGGCCTTCCTGACAGCCGGGCCGACCGACTTTCTCTCCTCGTCCCCGAAGATGCCGCCCTCCCCGGCGTGCGGGTTCAAGCCGCAGACCGCTATCCTCGGCCCCTTGATGCGAAAGTCCCGCGTAAAGGCCCGGTGCGTTACGCGGAGCGCCTTCAGGACCGCTCTTTCAGTGACGAGCCCGGGCACGTCCTTAAGCGCCTCGTGTATGGTAACGAGCACGACCTTGAGGTCGCTTCCGCCGAGCATCATGACGAAGTCTTCGGTGTTTGTAAGCTCTGCTATGAACTCCGTGTGCCCGGGAAATTGGAAGCCCGCGAGCTTCGCCGCCTCCTTGCTTATGGGGCAGGTCACCATGGCGTCCGCGTCGCCTATGGCGGTCATGAAGACCGCCTCTTCGATATAGCTTATGAGCGCCTCTCCGGCGGCTTTCGACGGTTTTCCCGGCTTGAGCCTTTTGAGGTCGAGCCTGGAGACCCCTAAGACCTCTCCCTCGCGCGGCGGCCTCAGGCCGAGCCTCCCGGCAAGGTGCCGGAGGAGCCCCGCGTCCCCGACGACTACGGGGTTACAGAGCGCCCTCACTTTCCTGTCTCCGAGGGCCTTGAGCGCGAGTTCGGGGCCGACCCCTGCCGGGTCGCCCATTGTTATGGCTATGTTCGGTTTCATGATTTTTCCAGAGGCCGTTTTGCAGGAGGAATCACGTGAAAACTCAAATTGTACAATGCAGATTCTTCGCTACGCTCAGAATGACATTATAGGCAACCTCTAAATATTAGAGATTTTTCTCGCTTTTCCCGGAAGGCCGGGAATAAAAAGCGGAGCATATACGTTAATATGTGAGCATTTTTTATTCCCGGCCTGACAAAG
>DIDN01000049.1 GCA_002418185.1 Deltaproteobacteria bacterium UBA5799 | reverse complement strand
TAAACAAACACGCCGCTTGCGGCGGGGAATTCAACCCTTAGAGATTAAAAATTAACTGTGGTCATAAGTCAGTCGGAAGTCAAGGGCTTGAGGACGGGGCGTTCCGGAACTGCGCGGCGTTAGGCAGGATTCGCCGGCAATCAGCCGGCGGCCTTGAGCTGGCGCACGGCCCTCCCCGTAACGAACAGGGCAGAACGGAGGAAGACCGCCGCTATGGCAAGCCCTATGGCCATGTCCGGCCACCATGAGCCTGTTGCCCATACGCCGAAAGCAGCCACGAAGAGCGAGACGTTGGCGATGATGTCGTTACGGGAGCAGAGCCAGACGGAGTGCATGTTTATGTCGTCGCTCCGGTGCCTCCAGAGTAGCCAAAGACATATCGAGTTGGCAAGGAGAGCAAGCGCCCCGATCCCGCCTATGACCTCTGCCGGCGGGACCGCGGGATTATTGAGCCTGTAAGCGGCCTCTCCGAGGACGAAAAGGCCGAAGGCGGCCATTATGAGGCCCTTGAAGAGGGCCGAGACCGCCTGCCACCTTAGCCCCTTGCCCAGCACATAGAGGCTGAAGCCGTATACGAGCGAGTCTCCGAGCATGTCGAGCGAGTCGGCCATGAGGGCGGTGGAGCCGGCGAGTATCCCGGCCCCGGCCTCTACGAGGAACATGACGGCGTTAATGGCAAGCACGGCCTTGAGGACCGACCCCTGCCTGGCCCTCAGCGCCTCAAGCTCGCATTCCTTGTCCTGGCAGCAGTCCGCCACGCCCGCTTACTTTTTAAGTATGCTGCCGATAATTGTTATCGCGTTGTCCTTCAGGGCGCTCAGGTCGTGGTTAAGGCTGTGCGGGCTCGTAAGGAGGTTCCCCGCAATAACGAGCGAAGGGGTCTCGTTTACCCCGTACTCCCTCGCCATGTCGAGCGCCTTCCTTGCCTGCTCGGCCTTCTGGCCGGTCCTGAGCTTCCTGCTGAAGTCAAAGCCGAGTCCCATTTCGGCTGCAAGGGACTCGATCACCTCGACGTTCCCGATGTCCTTCTTATCGATGAAGTTGGCCCTGAAGAGGGCCTTTTTCATCTCTTCGCCCTTGCCTGCCTCTTCGGCCAGGAAATACGCCTCGCTGGGCTTTGTCGATGCCTGGCCCCAGTAGACCGGCACTGTCTTCCAATTGACCTTTTTGGGGAAGTTGCCCTTCACGACCGGCACGGCCTCCTCGAACCTGTAGCAGCTCCCGCAATAGAAGCTCAGGAACTCTATGACCTCCACCGTCTTGCCGTCGAACTTGAATTCCTTGCCCTGCACCTCGGTAAAGGTCCCTTTTATGGACGGGGCCGTCGCTGCCGAAGCGGCAAGCGGGATGAATGCGAGCCCTATGAGCAATACGAGTATTTTCCTGAACATGCGTCCTCCTTCTCCATCGTTGTTAATAATGGCCTATGCCTTCGATATAGCGGTTGAATTCGAAATTCGGGCTCCTCTCCTCCGTATGGCACTTGAGGCATACGGATTCGGTCACGGGGCGCATGGATCTAAAGTCCTTCGTATGCTCCCTGCCCGGGCCGTGGCACGACTCGCACTGCACGCCGGCCAGTTCCGGGGTCGCTGAGATGCTGTAAAAACCACCGTCCTCGCCGTAGCCGGTCGAATGGCACGCAACACATTCAGGGTCCCTGGGCTTGCCGACCCTCTCAAGCGTGCCGAAGGCCTGCGAATGGCGCGTCGTTTTCCAGCCCTCATGGTACGAGCGGTGGCATTCCTGGCAGCTCTCTGCCCCGAGATACGGGCTCAGGCCCGTCTGAGGCATGTCCTCGTCCTTTACAAGCCCTGCGACCTTCTTGTCGTATTCGTTAATAATTTCGCGAACTTTCGGGTCTTCCTTGACATCGTTTCCAAGGGCCTGCCATTGGTGGCTGAACCCCGAAACACGCCCGTTCTCGTCGAGACTGAGAGTCAGGACTCCGAGCTTCTGCCCCCTGGGGTATCCGGAGACGACGAGCGCCCTGCCGGATGTGACGGGCTCTTCCAGGACCTCTCCGGACGAGGTAACGACTATGTCCCAGTCTCCCACCTGGCCGAGCTCGGATAAAGGCCTGTCAGTGAGGAGCACATTGAGCATGCCCTTTCTCGATGCGGTCTTGTCCGAGCTTATATTGAGGGCGAACCTGCCCTTGCCGGCCTTTATTGAACGCTTGCCACCCGGCACGTCGCCGACGGATTTGACACCGTATTTCCTGAACGATTTCAAGGTATCGGACGGTACCTTTTCCTTAGAGAGGGCGGCTGCGTCATAACCGATGAGCGGGAACGACTTCAGGAGCGCGTCCGACTTGAGCCTTCCCTGAATTGAATCGTCGCCCAGGGAATTGCCGGCGTCCACGAGCAAGTAGGGGCTTAGCTTCTCGCTATTCACGCTTATGAAACCCGAAAGCCTCGCGAGCCCCCCCGAGAGGTTCTCGGGCGAACAGCCGCAAGGCTCGAGCTCTCCCCTCACGGCGCCGGTATACAGGACGGTCAATACGTTGTTTTCAGCAAAAGCCGCAACCGGCAGCAGGAAAATGGAGACAGCACAAAAAATGGCTTTCAGCAAGTAGCACCTCTCATTTCAGGGGCGTTTGCGGCCTGCCTCCGGAAAGGAGGCGGGCGGGAGGCTTGCCGCCGCGACATGGCGGGAACTATCGAGGGCTGCATATCGGCTGCGGCACGCCCTTGGCGCAGCCCGGGGAAGAACATGGTAATTCCTTGAACCATCCTGATTTGAGGCGGGCGGAAAGCCGTATGTTGCCCGCCTCCAAAGCCTCTTATAATATACAGATTTACGGGGTTTAAGTCAAACCGGAAAAGGGCGGCGGTAATTGCGGGGAAAGCGCCCTGGCAGGCGCGAATACGGCCTGGCCCGCCATGGGCATCCGATAAGCGTACTCGCTCAGGCGTCCTGGGCCTAGGCGCATTCCTTCAGGACCCGGCCTGCTATTTCATGGAGCGGCAGCACGCAGTCGACTGCCCCGGCCTTTACGGCCTCCCTGGGCATGCCGTATACCACGGAAGTGCGCTCGTCCTGGGCGATATTGAATGCGCCGGCATCCTTCATCTCCTTCATGCCCCTTGAGCCGTCGTCGCCCATGCCGGTGAGCATGACCCCCACGGCGTTCTTCCCCGCGTACATGGCCGCGGAGCGGAAAAGCACGTCCACCGAGGGCCTGTGCCTTGCTACAAGCGGCCCGTCCTTTATCTCAACGTAATACCTCGCTCCGCTCCTCTTGAGCACCATGTGCCTGTTGCCGGGAGCGATAAGCGCCCTGCCCCTTATGACCGTATCGTTGTCCTCCGCCTCCTTTACCGATATCCTGCACGCCGAGTCGAGCCTCCTTGCGAAAGAGGCCGTGAACTTCTCGGGCATGTGCTGGACTATGACTATGCCGGGCGAGTCGAGGGGCATGGACATGAGGAACTCGCTTATGGCCTCGGTGCCGCCGGTCGAGGCGCCGAGGACCACCACCTTCTCGGTCGTCCGGAGCATCGCCCTGGTGGGCTTCGACTTCGCTATGACGGCGTCGGCATTGAGCTTCGGGGACGGGGCGACCGCCGCATGGGCCGGCACCCTCCTGAGCTTCGCCATCGACGCCGCCCTAACCGCGTCGCATATGAGCACCCTCGATTCCTCGAGGAACTCCCTGGTGCCTATGGCCGGTTTCTGCAGAATCTCGACCGCGCCGTACTCAAGCGCCCTGAGCGCCGTCTCAGAGCCCCCGCCCGCGAGGCTCGATATGACGACCGTCGGTATGGGGTGCTGGCTCATGAGCTTCTGGAGGAAGGTGATGCCGTCCATGCGCGGCATCTCGACGTCGAGGGTCAGGACGTCAGGCAGGTCGTGCGCTATCTTCTCGGCAGCGATGAACGGGTCGCCGGCCGCCCCGATTACATCGAGGTCGGGCTCGGAGCCGATGATCGCCGAGAGGACCTTCCTCACTACGGCGGAATCGTCTATTACGAGGACCTTTGTCTTTTTCGTCATCCATGCCGCCCCAATTTCCTCACGAACACCTCTCCGGTGCCGGTCTGGAAGAGTATTTTCCTCCCGCTCGTGCCGCCGACGTCCTCGCAGGCCACATGTATGCCGGCCTCGGCCAGCGCGCTCCTGGCGAAGGTGATGTTCCGCTCGCCGATATTGAGGACGCCCGAGCTTTCAAGGACGCTCGCCCCCCCGAAGACCTTGGCCACAAGCCTGGACTTGCCGCACCCGATGCCAAGCAGCCTTTCTATGAGCATCGGGACCGCTATATTGCCGTACTTCGGCGTCCTGAGGCCCTCTCCGTTCCAGTACGGCAGGAGGTAATGGTTTATGCCCCCTGCCATCTTCTCCGGGTCCCACAAACAGACGGACACGCACGAGCCGAGCACGGTTACGACGCTGTGCGGGCCCGCTTCGGCGAAGAGCATCCCGGGGTACAGGTAGTGCTGTGACCCCGTTTTTGCGGCGTTCTGCAGCACTCAGAACCTTCTGGTCTCGGTCTGGGTAAAGAACTCGGCGCCGTCCGTTGAAATGGCGCCGACGGAAGCTTCCAGGTCGGCCTCCGGGACCGATACGGTGAAGAGCGCGCCCTTTCCAGGGCTGCTCTCGACCGATACGTCGCCTCCGAGGAGGTCAACGGTGGCCTTGACTATCGAAAGGCCGAGGCCGTGCCCCAGGTGCTGCTTTGAAGCGCCGCTGTCGAGCTGCTTGAAGCGCTCGAATATCAGGTTCAGGTCGCCGGGGTCCATGCCCGGGCCGTCGTCCTTCACCGATATGCCGAGCCAGCCGTCCTCCGCGGCGGCGGAAATGGAAACTTCGCCGCCCTCGGGACTGAACTCGACGGCATTGGCCAGGAGGTTCGCGACTATCCTGTGCACCTTTTCGGCGTCTGTCCTGAAGGACCTCTCCCTGAGCCGGCCCCGGACGTCCAGGCATACCGCGAGCTTCTTTTCCGCGGCCCTGTGGCTCAGGGAAGAGACCACGTCCCTGAGTACGGAGTCCATGTCGACGCTTGAGAACCCCGGCACCGCTTCGCCCGCCTCCAGCTCGGCGGCCGCGAAGATGTTCCGGAGCTGGAAGTTCAGGCTGAAGGCCTCCCTGTGTATCATCCCTATTATGGATTTCAGGGTGGCGTGTTCCGGCAGCTCGCCCCCGGATATGAGGACCTCGGCCATCGTGAGCACCGAGGTGAGCGGGTTGTTTATCTCGTTCCTGATGTTAGAGAGGAAGCTGGACTTGACCTCCTCGGACTCGATGAGCTTTCTGTTGAGCTCGTCGAGCTTGCCCGTAAGCTCGACGAGCCCGGCGTAGGCCCTGTCCTTGGCCTCAAGCCTCTCCTCCATGACGGCCAGGAGTTCCCTGTCCGAAAGTTCCCGCATATTGCCTCACCCCCCGGTTCTATACTTGTTCAGCACTTCATGTACACCGACGCGCCTACCTTCGTGAGGGGAAGGCCGAGCCCGCTGAGCGTCTCGGAATGCCCGAGGAAGAGATACCCGCCCGCCTTGAGATGGCTGCAGAACTTCCACATCAGCCGCTCCTGCGTCTCCCTGTCGAAGTAGATGATTACGTTCCTGCAGAAGATGATGTCGAACGGGCCCTCAACGGGGAACTCCTCGTCCATCAGGTTCAGCCTCGCGAACCTTACCTTCTCCCTCGCCTCCGGGGCGACCCTGACGAGCCCGGACGACCTGTCCCTGCTCCTCAGGAAATAACGCCTCCTGAAGGCCTCGGGCACCGGCGCGAGCCTCTCTTCCTTGTAGATGCCCTTGCAGGCGGCCTCGAGCACCCGCGTAGAGACGTCGGTCGCCAGTATCTCGAAATCGAAGCCGAGCCCCGGGCGGCCCGACGCGAATTCGCTCAGGACCATCGCGAGGGTGTATGGCTCCTCGCCGGTCGAGCAGCCTGCGCTCCAGAGCGAGACGCGGCGGCCCGGCCCGCTCGCCACGGCAGGGAGGATGCTTTTTACGAGCAGGTCGAAATGGTGCGACTCCCTGAAAAAGTCGGTCTTGTTCGTCGTGACCAGGTCGAGCATGAAGACCAGCTCGCGCTCCATGCCGCCGGGGCCGAAGAGCGCGTCGCAGTACTCGGAAAAGGTGCCGCAACCCAGGGCGCGCAGGCGCTTCTGGAGCCGCGACTCGAGGAGCGCCTTTTTAGCCGGAGGCATCTTTATGCCGAGCTCCTGCTGGATGAACGTGCTGAGCCTCAGGAAATCGCCCTCGGAAAGCCTTCTGAGGCTCCCGGGCGCCGACGTCCCTGCGGCTTCGACGTCGCCCGCCGCGCGCTCCGCTTCCCTGTCCCGTTTCACGCGCTCTCTGCCGCGGCCTCGCCGTTGAAGAGCGCGAGCTCGTCCGTAGAGAATATCCTGTCGATGTTCAGGATGATTATGAACTGCTCATCCCTCTTGCCCATGCCCTGTATGAACTCGGTATTGAGCCTCGTGCCTATGCGCGGCGGGGGCTCTATATGCGCGGGCTCTATCTCCAGGACCTCCTGGACCGAGTCCGCGAGCGCCCCTATGACGAGCTTTTCGCCGTCAAGGCTCAACTCCACGATTATTATGCAGGTGTTGACGGTCTGCTCCGTCCTGCTCATCCCGAACTTGAGGCGCATGTCCACGACCGGCACCACGCTTCCGCGCAGGTTTATCACCCCCCTCATGAAGTCCGGCGTCCTCGGCACCTTGGTGACCGTGGTGAAGTCGAGGACCTCCCGCACCTGCGTTATGTCAAGGGCGAAGACCTCGTCCTCGAGCCTGAACGTAAGGTACTGCATGTTCTCTGAAACCGTTTCGGCTGCGCTCATCTTTCGCTCCTTTAGTATTTTACGAACTCGCCGTCTTCCTCGTCCCTGCCCGTGCCGAGGTTGAGCTTTACCGGGCTGTTTGCGACGTTAACGGACTTGTGGGCGCCAGCGGCGAGGCCGGCGCTATGGGCATGGGCGGGAGCCTGCCTGGATTTCGCCTGCCTGGCCTTCTCTATCGGGGTGACCTTGTTCCTGGAGGACGCGCCAGCCCCGGAGAGCTTGAAGAACTCGATGGTCCTCTGGAGCTGCCCGGACTGCGTGGAGAGCTCCTCGGAGGTCGAGGCCAATTCCTCTGCGCCGCTCGCGTTCTGCTGGATGACCTGGTCGAGCTGCTGGAGCGCCTTGTTTATCTGCTCGGCGCCGGAGTTCTGCTCCGCGCTCGCCGCGGTTATCTCCTGCACCAACTCCGATGTCTTCTGGATGTCGGGGACGAGCCTCGATAGCATCTCGCCCGCCTTCTCGGCTATCTCCACGCTCGTGGCCGAGAGGTTCGATATCTCGCCCGCCGCGGTCTGGCTCCTCTCCGCGAGCTTCCTCACCTCGGAGGCGACCACGGCGAAGCCCTTCCCGTGCTCCCCGGCCCTCGCGGCTTCTATGGCGGCGTTCAAGGCCAGGAGGTTCGTCTGCCTCGCAATCTCCTCTATTATCGATATCTTCGAGGCTATCTCCCTCATCGCGCCCACGGTCTCGGCGACCGCCTGGCCGCTCTCCTTGGCATCGGCAGCGGACTTCTGGGCTATCTTCTCGGTCTGCTGCGCGTTGTCGGAGTTCTGCCTTATGTTGGCGCTCATCTGCTCCATCGAGGAGGAGGTCTCCTCGATGGACGCAGCCTGCTCGGTCGAGCCCTGGGATATCTGCTGGGCGCCGCTTGAGAGCTCCTGCGCCCCGCTTGCGACGTTGTCCGAGACGGCCCTCACGTCCGAGACCACCTCCCTGAGTTTCGCGACCATGTTCTTCATTGCCTCGAGCAGGGTGCCTATCTCGTCCTTGCCGCCGGCCTGGATGTCCGCGTCGAGGTCGCCCTCCGCGAGCCTGTTCGCAGCCGTCGTCGCCTCGGCCAGGGGCCTGGCTATGAGGCTCGTGAGCACGAGGGCGAGCGCGGCGGCGATGCCTATGGCCAGGACCGTCGCAACTATCACGACGTTCCTCGTCATGGCGAAGCTGTTGTTTGCCGCGGCTATAATCTCCCTGCCCACCTCGTCCTGTATCTGGATGAGCCTCACGAGCTTGGAGTCGAGTATGTTGAACTTCGGGCCCGCATCGGTCTGCGCGTTGTGCCTGGACCTCTCGAAGTCGCCGTCAAGCGCCCACTTGAAGGTATTGCGCCGGGACTCGTTGTAGGCCACCCACGCCGCCTTCATTTCGTCGAAGACCTTCTTTTCCTCTTCGGTGAGATAGGTTGAGCCGTATTTCTCGATGAGGCTCCCCACCTCGGCCTCGGACTCGCCGGCACTGTTGAAGTGCTGCTGCCTCCTGGACGCGTCCCTCTCGTTCATTATCTGGAGCGCGCCTATGCGGAGAGACGCGAGCTCGTTGTTCATCTTCCCGAGGTCCACCGTCGGCACGAACCTGTCGTCGTAGAACGACTGAATGTCGTCCCTCATGCCGGTAATCCTGTCGATGCTCAATATCCCGAGCCCCAGGACAAAGAGTATCAGCACCGCGAAACTCAGGAAAAGCTTCGAACGCGTCTTCATGTTCCTCAGAAAATCCATCTCAAGACCTCCCCTTTTCTTCTATGAAGTGTTTTGTCGTCCTAATCCGTACTCCCCCGCGCACTTCCCCGTCCCAGTCACCCCGCCCTGGCGAAGTAATTCCTCTCTATCGTCTGCATGAGCCTCGGCACGTCGAGTATCAGCGCGACCCTGCCGTTCCCGAGTATCGTCGCTCCGGATATGCCCTTGACCTCGCGGTAGACCCTGCCGAGCGACTTTATGACCGTCTGGACCTCTCCGAAGAGCTCGTCGACCACCAGCCCTATCTTGTGGCCCGCGTACTGGACTATGACGATGTTCTCGTATTTCGAGCCGGCCCCGTTTTCGTTGAAGAACTCCTTGAGCCTCATGAACGGGAGGACCTCTCCGCGGAGGTTCACGTAGTTCCGCTTCCCCGCGGACCTCCTGTCCTCCTCGGTGAACTCCACGCACTCGACGACCATGTCGAGCGGGATGATGTAGGGCGACTGCCCGATACCCACCATGAAGCCGTCTATAATCGCCATTGTGAGGGGGAGCCTCACCCTTACCGTCGTGCCCTCGCCCCGGGTGCTCTCTATGTCTATCGTGCCCCTGAGGGCCTCTATGTTCTTCCTTACGACGTCCATGCCGACGCCCCTGCCGGAGAACTTCGTGACCTCGTCGGCGGTGGAGAAGCCGGGCTCGAATATGAGCTTGAACGCCTCGGAGTCCGTGAGCTGCTGGCCCGGCGCTATGAGGCCCCTGGCGGCCGCCTTCTCGATTATCCTCTCGCGGTCGAGCCCCTTGCCGTCGTCCTCGACCTCTATCACTATGCAGCCGGCGTCGTGGCCGGCCCTGAGGCGTATGGTCCCTGACGCGCTCTTCCCGGCGGACGTCCTGGCTTCGGTCGTCTCGATGCCGTGGTCCGCGGCGTTCCTCACCAGATGCATGAGCGGGTCGCTTATCTTCTCTATGACGTTCTTGTCGAGCTCGGTGTCCGCGCCGCTTATCGCGATCTCTATTTCCTTCCCGAGTTCCCTGCTTATGTCCCTCACGACCCTTCTGAAGCGGTTGAAGGTCTCTCCTATGGGGACCATCCTCACCTTCATGGCGCTCTCCCTTATCTCCTCTACGAGCCGGAGCATTATGGAGGCCGACTCCTGCAGGGGCGCGTCCCCTATCCTCGCTGCGTGCTGGTCGATGCCCGCCCCGGCTATCACGAGCTCTCCGACGAGGTTCATGAGGGAGTCGAGCTTGGAGGCGTCTATCCTTACCGTCGCGGCCTCCTTCGCGCTTGCCACCAGGTTCCTCTTCTGCTTCTCCAGGGCCGCGTCGATTATCTCCGGGTACGTTGCGCCCTCTTCCACGAGTATCTCCCCGATGCGCGGCCTTCCGGCGTCCTGGCTCTCCTCCTGGTGCTTGAGCGCCTCCTCGAGCTCACCGGCAGTCAGGGCGCCGCCCTTTACCAGTATCTCGCCCAGGAGGAGGGCGTCTTCCGGCATCCCCTGTATCAGCTCGACATAGGACGATATCCTGCTGTACGGCGGGAGTATGCGGATGGTCGACTCGTCGCGGACGAAATCGAAGACGTCCTCGATGGCCTTCTTGTCGAAATCGCTCCGGAGGTCTATCTCGAAGCCGAGATAGCAGTCCTCGGGGTCCATCTCCCCAGGCCCGGGCATGGAGAAGAAGATCGTGGTTATGCTTACGATCTCGCCCATCCTGGCCAGGTAGGATACGAAGGATATCGGGTCCATCCCGGTCTTCAGCGTGTTCCTGCCGAACCTGACGGATATGTGCCATGCGCCGGTCCGGGAACTCGGCCCCCCCCCGGCCTCGGGCGTTTCATCAGGGGCGGCCTGGGCCGCCTCAGCTTCATCCATGCACTCGGCGAGTTTCGCGGAGAGGTCGTCGCCAGCCCCGAGGAGGTCTTTGCCCGGGCCCTCTCCCCCTTCAGCGGCAAGGGATATGAGGCGGGAGATGTGGTCCCTGCACTGGAGGAGGAGCTCGATATTGCCGCTGTCAGCCTTTATCTGGCCTGTCCTCATCTTCTCGAGCAGGTTCTCGACCAGGTGCGTGAACTTCTCGACCGTCTCGATGCCGAGCACCCCCGAGGAGCCCTTTATCGTATGCGCGGCCCTGAAAAGGGAGTTGACGGCGTCCTGGTCGTCAGGGTCCCGCTCAAGGGCGAGGAGCGAGCTCTCCATCTCTTGAAGGAGCTCCTGGCTTTCGGCTATGAATGTCGTCCTGGCTTCTCCGAGGTCGATTTCCATCACTCCCCCTCACCGTCTCCGCAGAAGAGCCTTCTGAGGTCAAAGAGGCGGAGGACCTCGTCGACCGGGCCGCTTGCGCCGGAAAGCCTGAACGGCACGCCTTTCCTGTCGGCCTCCCTCCACGCAAGGAGCAGCACCTGGAGCCCGGCCGAGTCCATCTCCGATACCCGCGATAGGTCGAGGACGACACTGTCCCTCCCTTCAGCGGCCTTCAGGACGCCGTCCTTGATCTCGTTGGCATGATAGATGTTCATCTCGCCGTCCACTCTTATCGTTGAACCGTTCTTCCCTGCTTTCCTTATCCGGAGCGGCATGTCACTTCCCCCTAAGGCAGTACGAGCTTGGAGACCGCATCGAGCATCTGCTCGGGCTTGAAGGGCTTCACTATCCAGGCCCTGGCCCCCGCCGCCTTGCCTTCCTGCTTCTTCGATTCCTGCGACTCCGTCGTGAGCATGATGACGGGCGTGAACTTGTGGGCCGGCTTTTCCTTGAGGTTCCTGAGAAACGAGATGCCGTCCATGTTGGGCATGTTCACGTCGCAGACGATAAGGTTTATCCTCTGTGCTCCGAGCTTGCCGAGCGCGTCCGAGCCGTCGCTGGCCTCGACCACGTCGTACCCGGCCTTACTGAGCGTCAGGTTCATGACCTGCCTTATTGAGGCCGAGTCGTCGACCACCATGATTGTCTTGGCCATTTTCCCTCCCTGCTTTCTAGAAAAAGACGACGTTACCCTCTTCAGGCGCGGCCCCGGCCTGCGCGGCGCTTCGAGGGGCGCTTCTTGAGTCCTCGAAAGACCTGTGGGTGGACCGCTGCCTCTCCATTACGTACTGCTCGCGGACCTCATCTATGCCGAACCCGCCTATCCTGCACTCCTCCACGCAAAGATGCCCCTCATCGAGACACCCCTCGAGGCTCTTCATGTACCGGTCGGAATCGGCCAGGGTCTTTATTACCAGCTCTATCTGCTGGCGGACTATGTCCTGGAACTGCACCCCTGCTATGAGGTCGAGCACTTCCGCGGAGACCTGGGCCCCGCTCTCGCCCACCTGCCCGAGTATCTGCCTGTTCAGGTTGTCGAGCTTTTGGTAGCCCTCGCCGAGCGACGAGAGCTGGCTCTGCAGGTCCATGAGGAGCGCGGACTCCCCGGTGTGCCTGTCCTGGTTCAGCTTGAACGCGAACTTCGTCTCTATCTCCTCCGCCATCTTTATCATCGCCCGGCCTATCTTCCCGGCGGCCTCCTCGGAGTTCTTCGAAAGCTTCCGCACCTCGTCCGCCACTATCGCGAAGCCCCTGCCGTGCTCCCCGGCCCTCGCGGCCTCTATCGCGGCGTTGAGGGCCAGCAGGTTCGTCTGGTCGCTTATGCCCTTAAGGAGGTCCACAAGCCCGGTCATCGACCTCGCCTCCTCTGCGAGCGCCAGCACGGTCCTGTAGTCTTCCTCCACGTCCGACCTGCGCTTCCCTATGTATTCCCTGAGTCCTGATATGTTGGCCTCGTTCCTGGCGATGGTCTCGCCGGTTGCCCTGGCCATCGCCTTGCTCTCGGCCTGCAGCCCCTCGATAGTGCCCTGCATCCGGCACATGGCCGCGTCTATGCGCTGGGACTGGCCTATTATCCTCTCTGCCGCGGCGCCGGTCTCGTCTATGGCCTCGGCGAGGTGGCTCCGCGTGAGGCTGTTGAGGTCGTGCTGCGAGGTGAAGAAGCTCTTGAGCCTTTTCCTCCTCGAACCGTAATGGAGCGTATTCTCGGCAAGCTCCCTAACGAGCTCCTCGTCTTTAAGCTCCGAGAGCGCCACGCCGCGGCTCCTTGAGGCGAACGATGCGAACGAGGCCGCGAAAACTGACCAGAGCCCGAGGTACAGGGCGCTCTCAGCGGGGGCTCCCGAAAAGAGCATGAACGCAATAGCCGCCAGGGAAATAGAGAGCGCGGCTAAGGCAGCCTTCCACCTGCTGCCCGTCCTTGCGACCATCAGGCCGTCGAGCATTGACGCCGATTTCCCCTTTTCTTCCAAACCGTTTTCCCCCTGATGCACTTCTACATCGCTTATCGGTGCGTACGGAAACCCCTGTATAGACACAGAGGTTCAATATTGGCCGGCAATTCGGTTGATTTAACTGCGGCAAAAGGGTTGAGCGGTCCGCGGAAAAAGTGTTGAGCGTAGTATTGGAATCGAATCAAACCTTAACTGAAAGCAAGGAATCAGGAAGGAAAAAGGTGAAGGGTCGACCGAGGTCCAGGACACGCCGGAGGCCATTTTCAGGGCGCAAAAAAACCGGACAATCGGAAAAAAGGAATGTCCGGAATGTCCGGTTTCTACGCGGCTCAGTCGAGGTCGCAGTCTCTTTTGAGCTTTTCCACCGTGTCCGGCGCGAACCCCGGGACGTTCATCAGGTCGTCAAGGGTCCTGAAACCGCCGTGCTCTTCCCTGTAATTCACGAGCCTGCGGGCCTCGTTGTCGCCGATCCCAACGGACTTCCTTATCTCGTCCGCTTTCGAGCTGTTTATGTGACACGTCTTGCCAGCCATGGAAACCCTCCTGTATACGGATTAAAAGCACCCTTTTCAGGGTCTGATTGATTGTAGGAGCCTTTCAAAACACTGTCAAGTCGCCGTTATTTCCGGGAAAACGCCTCCCTCCGAGCCGGAAAAAGGGGCGGGTTTTGCCCGATATTGTGATTTTTCCAAAAAAGGTTTAGAATCGGAGAACGTCAAATTTTAAGGGGACCCGCGATATGGCCAGAAGCGTTCTCTTGATAGCAGCCGTCCTCCTTGCATTTTCAAGCTGCGCAAGGGTGCCCTACACCGAGCGACAGCAGATAATGATAGTCTCCGAAAGCCAGGAGGAGAGGATAGGGGATACGCTCTTCAGGCAGATAAAGGCCGAAGCCGACCTGAGCGAGGACGCCCGTTACAACTCGGTCGTCAACGAAGTCGGCGGAAGGATAGCCTCGGCAGCCGGGAAACCCGAGTTTGAATGGGAGTTCGTAGTTATCGAGAACCCGCAAGTAAACGCGTTCGCCCTGCCAGGCGGCAAGGTGGCCCTCAATACCGGGATATTGCCGGTCTGCCGGGACGAAGCCGGGGTCGCGGCCGTCATGGGGCACGAGGTGGCCCATGTCATCGCAAGGCACGGAGCGGAGAGGATGTCCCAGGAGCAGGCGCTAAGGATAGGCGGCGCAGCGCTCTCTGCCGCGCTTTTGGGCACGAGCCCGGCAGCCCGCGAGGGGCTCCTGCAGGCATACGGGCTCGGCGCAAAGGTCGGGGTGCTCCTCCCTTACAGCAGGAAGCACGAGCTCGAGGCCGACAGGATCGGGCTCATATTGATGGCAAAGGCCGGATACGACCCCGAGGTAGCCGTAGACTTCTGGCAGAGGATGCTCGAAAAGGGCGACGGGGCGCCACCCGAGTTCCTATCGACCCACCCGAGCGACCAGAAAAGGATAGACGAGCTCAAGACGTTCCTCCCGGAGGCGACGGAATACTACAGGGAGGCGCTCAGGAAAGACCCCTCGCTTGAGAGGCCGCCCAAGCCCCTGAACTGAAGCGGCTCCCCGGAGGACGCGACTGTTGATTTTTGTCATTTTTATCAAAGCCCGTTGAGTAGACAATATCCGGAGGAAAGCCCGAGAGGTAAAACAAACAAGGAGGAACCGCATATATGGAAAAAGTTCTCGACGTAAGGGACATGGTCCCGAAAGACAGGCACCCGAAGATATTCGGCCTTTACAACAGCTTGAGGCCAGGGGAATCGTTCATGCTCGTCAACGACCACGAGCCCAGGCCGCTCCTCTACCAGTTCCAGGTCGAGCACGACGGCGAGTTCGACTGGTGGACGCTCGAATCGGGCCCCGAGGTCTGGAGGGTAAGCATCGTTAAAAGGGAGAGGCCGAACCCGGACATCACCATAACCGACTACCTGCAGGCCGACCACAGGAGGCTGGATACCATATTCGAGGGCTTCAAGAACTCGGTCAAGGAATCGAGGTGGGAGGACGCGGCAAAGAGCTTCAGGGAGTTCAGCCTCGGGTTAAGGAAGCACATCCGGATAGAGGAGGAGATACTCTTCCCCGTATTCGAGGAAAAGACCGGCATGCGGGACGCCGGGCCGACCTTTGTCATGAGGACGGAGCACAAGGAGATACAGACGCTACTCGACCAGATACTCGGCGCAACAGAGGGGCGCGACGCGCTCGGCGTGGAATCAGGCTCAGGCTCGCTCCTCGGCATACTGCTCGACCACAACATGAAGGAGGAGCACATACTCTACCCGGAATCGGACTCGTTCATAACCGGCGGCGAAAGGGCCATGGTCATAAAGAAGGCCCAGGCCGCTTGACAGCCGTCGACATGGTCTGCCGGCCCGCACGCCCGCGGGTTCAGGCCCGGGGCAGTCGCCCCGGGCCTTTTTTACTTCCCGAAGGCCCCTGCCTCGGCCATCTTCTCAAGGCACCTCCCCTTGAAGCGGTGCCCCTTCCTGTCCGTGTCCTCTATGGAATTTGAAAAGAACATGACGCACTCCGGCAAGGCGCAGTGCCCGAGGCCGTATGTGTGGCCGAGCTCGTGGGCGGCCTCGGTCAACACCCTTTCCCTCAGGAGCGACCTGTCCTCCTCCCTTCCGTAGAAACTCTCCTGCAGCCTGAATGTGGATATGACAGCGGCTCCGGGGCCGGCCTCCCCGAAGACGAAGTGGAGGCCCGGCGCGAAGAGGTCGACGGAGGCCACCCCCAGGACCCGCCCGTAGCGCTTGAATTCATGCCTCTCCATGACGGCGTACAATATGCTCGTCGAACTGTACTGCCCCCTCTCCTCGTCAAGCGCGAAATCGGGCGTAAGAAAGACGTCCCCGGCAACCGCCGCCTCGAACCCGAGCTCCTTTTCGAGGTCCTCGCGGAGCCGTTCAAGCAGTTCCCGGTCCACCTCTCCAACCTGCAATACGAGCACCATTTCCGGGCCTCCCCTGTAAAGCGCCACGAACCCGATTATACACCGCCCGGGCCTTTTTGCCGGTTCGGGACGAAGGGTATATAATTATAATGAAAGGAGGTAAGCCATGATCCCAAAAAGGCTTGAAAACCTTCTCCAGGAAAGGCGCGTGTGGTACAAGTCGCTGGTCCACACCGAGGCCTATACCGCCCAGGAGGTGGCCGCCTCAATGCACGTCAAGGGCCGGGAGCTTGCCAAATCAGTCATGGTCAAGGCGGACGGGGAGATAATCATGACGGTTTTGCCGGCAAGCTCGAAGGTGGACTTCGGGAGGCTCAGGGACGTCTTGCATAAAAAAGACCTGAGGCTCGCCAAGGAAGAGGAGTTTTCGGACCTTTTCCCGGATTGCGAGACCGGGGCAGAGCCGCCCTTCGGCAACCTGTACCAGGTCGATACGCTGGTAGACAGCTCCCTTACGGGGGACGAGTATATCTATTTCAACGCAGGCACCCATTACGAGGCGGTAGAGATGAAATACAGGGACTTCGAGGAGCTTGTCAGGCCCAAAGTGGCCGAGTTCACCGAAAGGTTTTGAGTGCGGTAACGTTCAGCGCCAATCAGCTTGCTCCCGAAAGGCGCCTGAGGCATAGCCCGGAAACGAAAGTCATTCTATGCCCGCCACCTGCCCGAGGCGCGCCCGCCGGAATACTTTGACAGTCTTCCTGAATAATCGTAATTTAACATGCGAGCCCCTCTTCGCCGCAGGCCGAAGAGGGAGTCCATACACTCTTGCCAGGGAGGGTTCACAGCCGATGACCGGGACGCTCAGCGAGGCGCTGACGAGGGCATGCGAGGCCCTTTCAAAGGCCGGCGTCCCGGAGCCGAAAAGCGAGGCCGAGTTCATCCTCATGCGACTGCTCGGGGTGAAGAGGCACGCGCTCTTTATGGACGGAAGGCGGGAGCTTTCGCCTGATGAAGTCTCGGCCCTCGGGACGGCCCTGAAAAGACGGATAAAGAGGGAGCCGCCCCAGTACATCTTCGGCGAGGCGGAGTTCAGGGGGCTTGCCTTGAAGGTCACGAGCGACGTCCTCATACCGAGGCCCGAGACCGAGCTCCTTGCCGGCGAGGCCGTTAAGCTCGGAAGAGAACTGGACCCAGCCCTGGCCGTCATAGACCTCTGCACCGGGAGCGGCTGCATAGCGGTGTCGGTGGCGAGCGAGGTCCCGGGCCCTCTCGTCTACGCAACCGACATATCGGAAAAGGCGCTTCAAGTCGCAAGGGAGAACGCCGAGCGGGCTGGAGTATCGGAAAGGGTCCGGTCATTGAGCGGCGACCTTTTTGCCCCGCTTCCCGGCGAGTTGAAGGGCCGTGCAGGCATAATAGTCTCAAACCCGCCTTATATTCCGGAAGGAGACCTGCAAAGCCTCGACCCGGAGGTCAGGGACTTCGAGCCCAGGGGTGCGCTCGCAGGCGGAGAGGACGGCCTTTCATTCATAAGGCGCATAGTGAGCGGGGCCCCTCTCTTTCTTGCTCCCGGAGGCTGGCTGCTTGTCGAGATGGGCTATGGGCAGTCAGGTGAAGTGAGGCGCATGGCCGAGGCTGACGGCAGATACGACCATATTGAAATAATCAAGGATTACGGCAAGATAGAACGGATACTTAAGGCAAGGCGTAAGGGCTGAGAAATTTCAGGCAGCCTCTGAAAATTAGAGATTTTTCCCGCGTCCGGGGAAAAGATCCGATTTTTTTGAGGTTGCCTTTATTCGCCGCTTATTATCTCCAGGAGCTTGCACTTCTCCCAGAGCGTCTTCCTGGAGACGCCGAGGAGCCTGGCAGCCAGGGTCTTGTTGCCGTTGGTCTCCTCGAGGACCTTTATTATGTATTTCCTCTCGAAGTCCTTCATGGCCTTCGTGAGGTTCTCGTACCCGCCCTGGCCGCTCTGGAAGGCCTTGAGGCAGTCGTTGAGGTTAGAATTCCCTATCTCCTCGGGGAGGTCCCAGGGCTGTATCTCCTCGCCCTTTCCCATGACCACGGCCCTTTCGACCGCGTGCTCGAGCTCGCGGACGTTGCCCGGGAACGGGTACTTGATGAGCGCTTCGACCGCTTCGACCGAAAAGCCCTTTACCTGCTTCTTGCAGAGGCCTGAGTAATAGTTGAGGAAGTGGTTGGCGAGGAGGATTATGTCGCCCTTCCTCTCGCGCAGGGGAGGAAGCGCTATGGGGACGACGTTCAGCCTGTAATAGAGGTCTTCGCGGAAGGAGCCGTTCTGGACCTCCTTTTTGAGGTCCCTCTGGGTTGCGCATATAACCCGTACGTCGGCGCTTACCGTCCCGGTGCCCCCGAGCCTGTCGAACTCCTTTTCCTGGAGCACCCGGAGGAGCTTTACCTGTATGGACGGCGCGAGCTCGCCTATCTCGTCCAGGAATATGGTGCCCTTGTCGGCGAGCTCGAACCTGCCTTTCTTCTGCTTTACGGCGCCGGTGAACGCGCCCTTGTCGTAGCCGAAGAGCTCGGCCTCGAGGAGGGTCTCGGGGATGGCCGCGCAGCTCACCTTGATGTACGGCCCGTCCTTCCTGGGGCCGTTACGGTGTATGGCGCCCGCCACTATCTCCTTTCCGGTGCCGCTCTCGCCGAGGATGAGGACCGTCGAGTCGGTCTGCGAGATGACCTTGATCATCTCGAATATCTCGTTCATCTTCTCGCTTCTGCCGACCAAGCCGCTGAAGTTGTATCTCCCCTCCACCTGCTCCTTGAGGGACTGGTTCTCGCGCTCCAGCTCCTTCAGCTTGAGCATCCTCTTTATCATAATGAGGAGCTCGTCCATTGCAAAGGGCTTGGTCACGTAGTCGTAGGCCCCGTACTTCATGGCCTCGACCGCGGTCTCGACAGCGCCGAATGCGGTTATGAGGACGACCATGGTCTCGGGCGAGGACTTCCGGAGCGCCTTGAGGACCTCTATGCCGTCGATGTCGGGCAGCCGGAGGTCGGTTATGACCACATCGAAACCGCTTTCGCCTGCGAGCCCGAGGCCCTCCCTGCCGGAAGCGGCCTCGGAGACCTCGTAGCCCTCGCCCTTGAGCGCGTCGCTTACCGAGATGCGCATAAGCGGCTCGTCGTCTATGATGAGTACCCTGCTCAAACCTGCTCCTCCGCCCCGCCGATGGGCAGAAGCACCCTGAAGGTGCTCCCTCTGCCCGGCTGGCTTTCGACCTCTATCCTGCCCTTGTGGCGCTCTATTATACCACGGCTTACGGAAAGGCCCAAGCCGGTGCCCCGTCCGACCCCCTTTGTAGTGAAGAACGGGTCGAATACCTTTCCGAGGTCCTCGGGCGGTATGCCGCAGCCGTTGTCGGATATCCGTATGCAGAACCAGTTCCCCTCGCGACGGGTAGTCACCTCGATCGTCCCCTCGGATGAGACGGCCTGCACGGCGTTGAGTATCAGATTGACGAGTATCTGCTCTATCTGGTGCCTGTCCACGAGTATGCGGGGGAGCCCCTGGCTCAAGTGCACGAGGAGTCTCACCTCCTTGCCCTTGACCGAATGCCTGAAGAGCGGTATGACGCCGTCTATGATGGAGTTGATGTCGGTGAGCGAAAGCTCCGGCGCGTGCTGCTGCGAAAAATCAAGGAGCTGCCTCACTATGTTCTGGACCCTCTTTATGCCGTCCTCCATGAAACCGAGGTACTCGGCCTTGCGCTCGTCCGTTAAGTTGCGGTTCCTGAAGTTATAGAGGCAGTTCAGGATGCCGCCCAAAGGGTTATTCACCTCGTGGGCTACGCCTGCCGCGAGCTGCCCCACGGCCGCGAGCTTCTCGCTCGATATTATGTTCGATTCGAGCTCCTTTTTCCTTGTTACGTCCTCTGACATCCAGACCACGAACTCCGCGTGCCTGGCGTCCCCGGCCGTTACGGGGAATATGCTGGTAAGCATGACCTTCTCGCCGGCCTGGGTGCCGAGCCTGTATTCGACGCTCCTGGCCCTCCCGGTCTTGAAAACGCTCTCTACCATGCCGGAGAGATCTTCTCTCAACTCCGTCGGGAAATGGGATATGAATTCGTCCTCAAAGCAGCCTTCAGGCCCCTCGCATTCGCCCACCGGGCAGGCCTCTGTTGCGTGCCTGTTCCGGACGACCACGGACCTGTCCCTCCCGAGGACGTAGAGGGAGTACGGCAGGCTGTTTATTATCGACTCCACGAGCTTCTTCTGCGTGGCTAGCTTGTCCTGGCTGACCCTTATGCTCTCTTCCTTGTCCCTGAGGCTCTCCACCATCTTCTCGAAGGTGCGCGCGAGGTCCGCAATCTCGTCGTTCCCCTTCATTACAGGCCCCATCCTGATGTTGAGGTCGCCTGCGGCGACGAGCTGGGCTTTCTTCTTGAGCGAAAGTATGGGCCTCGTTATCATGTACGTGAGAAAGGAGGCGACACCGGTCGCCATGAAGATGCCAATGAGCGCGATGGTGGCGACGGCCTTGATGTTCGTATACTGGAGGTCGACGAACTTCCCTTTCTGGATTCCCACGAAAAGGGAGCCTATCACCAGGCCGGTGTTGTCCCTTATCGGGTCGAATGCGGCCACATAGGTCTTTCCGGCCACGTCTATCTCCCCCCTGAAGGCGCGGTCCGCCTCAAGCTCGGCGAGGACCGCTTCCGGTACGAGCCGGCCCACGGTCCTTATGCCGTTATCGTCGAGCCAGTTCGTGGAGACCTGTGCGCCGCCCATGGATATCGCTGCGAGCGAGCCGGAGACGGACTCCGTAAGCGCGTCAGGCACGTAAAAATCGTTGTTCATGAGGTCGCCCGTTATTATGGCGCCGAGGACGTTGCCCTGTCCGTCCAACACCGGGGTCGCGACGACGAGCATGAGCCCGTCGTTCAGCACCCTGCCGTCCTCCGCGGTAACCGAGGCCGCGCCGTCAAGCCCCTCGGCCTTTAAGAGCTCGTGCGGGACGACCTCGGTCGAGATTATAGACTCCCTGTCGGCAAGCGCCTTCTCGACGAGGCCGTTCATCTGAATCCGGGCCCGGATGCCGGGGTCTTCAGTGTTAAGGGATGCGATGGTCCTCATCCCCGGGTCCACAACTGCCCAGAGGTCCACGTGGGGCCTGTATTCCTTCCAGGCGATGAGCTGCGATCTCAGCAAGCCGCTGTCCCTTTTCTTCATCGCAGCCTTCAGGTACCCTTCGGTGGAAGCCTGGAGCATCCCGTACTGCATCTGGTAGGCCCTGGAATAGTATTGCGTCCAGGCGGCCTTGATGCTGTTGCTGATAGTCTCCTCGGCGTCCTCGCGCCTGCTGTCGCTTATGAGGTTGGTGGTGAAAAATGCCAGAAATACTGTCGGGAGTAGCGTTGCTACAAGGAAGGACAATATGAGTTTGCTGCCAATGTTCATCTTGGGGGCGCGCCGGTTGCCCGGGGATGGGCCAAAGAAAAATCAATTTAATCGGGCGGTTATATCAGCAGAATATTACAAAGAGAAAGGAAAGTCAAGGAAGGGGGCCTGCCGGCTCCAAAAAAAAACGGGGAGGACTCTTGAGGTAGCCTCCCCGTGTTAAGGTTTTTCTTTCCACGGTCATGATGCTATAATCGCCGCAACCAGCGTTACCGTGACAGCCAGGAACATGACCACGTTGCCGATGTAGATCTTTGTTTCGCTCATAACCCACCTCCTTGATTGACTTGGCTTGCCTTCCCCAAAATATTGCATGAAATTAACGGGTATTAGAGCCTGCCGTCCGGAGGAACGGGTTACAATTGTGATACTATTATAGCAGATCAGGCCTGCTTGTCAATAGCAGTCTTTATCCTGTACTCTCCCGGGATTGTCACGCGAGTGACCCCCCGGAGGCGGAGCTTCATGGAGCCGATGGCGGAACGGCTGCCCAGGTCGAGCCCCGTGACCGCCACCTTTCCCACGCGCTTCAAGCCGCCCCTGTCGGCGTACCCGAATATCTGGTGGATCACATAGGGCTTGCCGCCGGAGTCCCCGAGATAGAGCATCACGTGCCCGTCGAGTGTCAGAAGGGTTATGCCGGGGTCCGAGCCGTTGAGGGCAAGTGATACGTCTTCCCTGGCCCCTCCCGCGTCCATGTGCGCAAGGACCTCACCAGTGACGCCCTGCTGCCTCGAGTTCCTCGGGAGCTTCACGCCCACAGTCGCGAATATGTCCTGTATGAAAAGCGAGCAGTCCCTTAGGCCCTTGATGCCGCCCCAGCCGTACTCCTCGCCGAGCATCTTGAACGCCTGGGTTATTATGTTCGACCTCGTATAGGGCAGGTATCCGACGTGGACCTCGGAGCCGGGATGTACATACCCCTCGGTCCAGGCGAGCGCGCCGCCTGGGCCGCGCTCGGGGAACCTTACGGTCCAGGGGGACCCTTGCTCTGCCCGGGCCGAAATATCGAGGACGCCCCCCATTGCCACCTCGGCAGCCGAGTTCTCAAGGGCGCGGTCGCGATATACCTTGACCCTGTTTCCCGTCACCACCAGGAACTCTTCGTCCTCGGCCCGGAGCACCAGGTCGCGCTCGGCGAGCGCGACCTGGTCCATCCTGAGCCAGCCCCTTAACGTCTCCGCCTGGAAAAATCCCCATTCGCCGTCCTCGCTGGTATGGAGGAGGATTACGCGCGCCGGAGGGTAGAGGCTGGAATATTGTATCGAATCGAATCCCCCGCGGTCAGGCTTCGAAAGGACGGCCTCATGGGTGGGAAGCCCCCTCATGTCCGCCCTCCCGGTGACCACGCCGAACCTGACCTTCACTTCCTCCCCGATGCCGTACAGGTCCATGTTCCGGACGAGGTCGATAAAAAAGTCCTCGGAGAGCGCCAGCCCTTTTGAGTCGTACCTCTTTCCAGGGTCAGCGAGGAGGTCCATCCATATCCACTCGAAAACCTTTTCGCCGGGGAGCGTGTCCGGGAACGACCTGAGGTCGGCCATCTGGTCCATAGCGCCGATTGTCGCCAGGTTGAACCCCCGGACCTCCTCTGGCGAAAGTACGGGCTCGTCGGGGTCCCCTGCCCTGGATATCCAGTGGCCCGGGGTTTCAACGGCGCTCGGGGGCCCTGCCGCGTAGGAGAGGGCCGGCAGGAGAAAAAGTAGTATGAAGAGGAGGGCGAGGGCTATTTTCCTCGGCACTTCAAGGCTCAGGTATTTGGGCTCGTCAACGGCTGTCCGCACTTCTCGACCTTCCTGGATTCTGATCGTCGCCGGCTTCAATGAGTCCAGCTTGTAAGATTATCGGCAAAAACTCCCCGGGGCTTTACACTTGACCGCGCCGGGCGGCGATATTATCATTTGCGTGCTCCGCGGCAAACTTTATACGACGGACCGGGGGCAGACGGCTGTGACTTAAGTCCGGCTGTCCTTAAGATCTTTCAGACTAAGCCGGGACGCCCACGCCGAAACGGCGGGCCTTTTTGAGGGCCTTTGAAAGGCGCATTTGAGGGGGATGGAAAGAAAAGACCTGCTCGCAGGGTATCTCCTGGCCGCGGCCTCTGCCGTGACCTTTTCGATAAAGGGGATCTTCGCCAAGCTCATATATGGATACGGGCTCGACCCGGTAACGCTCCTGGCCTTGAGGTTCGCCATAGCCATGCCGTTTTTCTGGGCCGCGGTCTTCTTCTTCCCCTCGCCCAGGGTCTCGTGGAGGGACTTCCTGTATCTGACACTCAGCGGCTTCCTCGGGCTCTACGCCGCGGCGCTTGCGGACTTCTACGGCCTCCTCTACATTGACGCCTCACTCGAAAGGGTCATACTTTACACATACCCGGCAATGGTCGCCGTCCTTGCGGCCGTCTTCTTCAAGGAGAGGCTCACAAGGGCAAAGGCCGCCTCCCTTGTCCTCACTTACGCGGGGCTCGCGCTGGTGCTCAAGGTATACGGCGGCATCGAGCCGGGATACGCGCTCGGCGCCGGGCTTGTCCTCTTCTCGGCGCTCATCTATTCCTTCAGCTACATACTTACGCAGGTCCTCTCGACGCGCGTATCCGGCGTTAAGATCGCGGCCTACGGCACTACGGCCGCGGCTGTGGCTTTCCTGGCTACATGGCGGGGACAGAGCTTTCCGGAAGAGCCGGAAGTATGGGCCCTTCTCGTAGCGCTCGCGGTCGTCTCGACCTTCGTCCCTGTCCTTACGCTCGCCCTCGGCATAAGGAGGATAGGAGCGAGCAGGGCGGCCCTTGTAAGCTTCATAGGCCCCGTGTCGACAGCGGTGCTCGCGTATTTCATACTCGGGGAGGAACTTGACCTCGTGCAGGTGGCGGGAATGGCGGTAGTGATCGCTGGCGTGCTCGTCGTATCGTTTGAGGGGCGGCAGGCCGGGGTTTGAACCGAGGAAGGCCGGACTACAAGTGAGGGGTGTTCAGGGGCGGGTAGGGCGCGCGCCTTCGCGGTCGGCTGCCGATTTCACGAAGTTCCCGAGCCTCTTGTCCATGCCGGCCACGTGGTTAAGCAGCCAGTCAACCACCTCGCGCTGGACGCTTATGACGAGCTTCGAGGACGGCCCTTTTTCGAACTCTTTCCTCAGCATGGATATGCTCTCGATGAAGCGCGCGTGCTCGGCTGCGTGCGTGGCCGCGCCGGGGTAGCCGTGAAGCTCCATGGCCCGGCCCTCGGCCTCGAAATGCACGACGAAATACTCGTCAAGGAAATTGAACAGCTTCGAGACCTCTTCCTTGCCGTAGCCGGCGGACATGGCGTCCAGGAGGCGGTTGATGCGCTTGAAGAGCTCCCGGTGATGGCTGTCCTGCCAGTCAAGTCCGGTCGCAAGGTGACTGCTCCACTCGATGCCCATACGAGTACCCCCCGATGCAAATCCGCTGCAAATCCGCCCTGACACAAAAAGATGCGCACCGGAACGGGACAAGCCCGGATGTTGAAAGAGAGACCGCACCGGCCCTCAGACCGTTTCCGCGGACTTGAGGAAGCTCCCGAGCTTCTTGTCCATGTCGCCGATGTGGTTTATGAGCCAGTCCACCACCTCGCGCTGCACCCATATGACGTGGCTTGAGGAAGGCCCCTTCTCGAACTCGCCTCTCAGCCGGGATATCTCCTCCATGAAACGCGCGTGCTCGGCCTTGTGGACGGCGGCGTCAGGGTAGCCGTGCTTTTCCATGGCGCGTTCCTCGGCCTCGAAGTGGATGACGAAATACTCGTCGAGGAACCTGAAAAGGGTGCGCACCTCTTCCTTGCCGTATCCCGTGGCCATTGCGTCCAGGAGGCGGTTGATGCGCTTGAAGAGCTCCCGGTGATGGCTGTCCTGCCAGTCGAGTCCGGTCGCGAGGCTTGTGCTCCATTCCATGCCCATTGCGAATCCCCGGTGTAGGATACCGATATGCTAACTCATTCCTGCCCCGGAGAAAAGGGGAAAATGGCGGAAGTCCCTGAACCGGGCCGGGAGGAAAATGTCGCATTCAAGCCTTGTTTTTAACTAACCCGGGAGGGTAAGGCGAGCGCTGCCGGGGAGGACGGACGCGCGAACGGGCCGGTGGAGCCGGGAATATGGGACTTCGGGGGCCGTTCACGGGGGTCAGGGAGGCGGAGAGCGCGAGTCCCTGGACCGCGCGGCATAAGGATTTCAGCTTATGCGAAAGCGCACAAGGTCTTTTTGGATGCTTGAGAAATCAACCGGCTGCCGAGGCCTTAACAGAAAAAAATCCCCGCAGGGGGGAGCCTGCGGGGAAGCGAAATCACTCGTATCCGAGGAAGGGAACGGGCAGTTTAAGGTCATGCCCGGGACCGACTTCGACACCCTTCACTGCAATGGGCGACCCTGGGTATTGAGTATCTCTTCATGCACACCCCTCCTTTCACTGTTTTCTAAGTGAATGCCTTGAGAGCCCGGGCTCAAAAGAAACGTAACACAGGGCTGTCCTTATTCCATCATCTCCGGCGCGTCCATGTCGCCTGAATCCATTGCCAGCTCGTCCGTGTCGTCTACGCCGGAGTCCATTGCGAGCATGTCCCTCAGCTGGCCGCGCTGCTCAGGCGTAAGAGTGCTCTTGAACTCCTCGACCCCTCTTATTCCTGCCAGCATCAGGTCAGCCTGCTTTTGCGTTATCTCGTTCACCTTCGAGGTGACGTTTTCCATGTTCACGGGCTCGGCCATGAGGAGCTGATGGAGCTCAAGCTTGGCGATCTTGAGGTCGGCGCCGGTCCTTATGGACTGCTTCCTGAAGTTCATGTATATCTCGGTCGCCCTGGCCTTCTGCTCGGGCGTAAGGTCAAGGGTCTTCGCGGCCATCAAGATTTTACCATAGAAATGCCCCAGCATGGTCCCTTTTTTGCCGCGGTCTCCCATCATCCCCATGCCGTGGCCCATGCCGTGGCCCATCATCATGCCCTGCCCCATGCCGTAGCCGCGCATTCCAGGGCCCATGCCCATCGGACACCCTCCGGCCATCATGCCTCCCATGCCTCCACCCATCATCGGGCGGCCCCGCTCGTGCATGGCCCCCCCCGGCATCGAGGCGAGCTGCACGTTGACGTTCTCTTCCGTCCCGCCCCGCAGCACCTCGAGCTCGATGTCCTGCCCGACCCCCGCGGAACGTATCGCGGTTATGAGGTCGGTCGCGTTCCTCACGTCCTGGCCGCCTGCCTCTGTTATTACGTCCCCGGGCATGAGCCCCGCGACCTGGGCCGGTGAGCCTGAGGCAACATCCGAGACAAGCACGCCGGTCGCCCCGGGCATGCCCATCTCCCCCGCCCTTTCGGGGTCGAGGCTCTGTATGGTCACGCCGAGCCAGGGCCTTTCGGCCCGGGCCGGGGCCGTCTCCTGAGCGTCTTGCGCATTGACCTCATGGGCTATAAGAAAGGAAATCGTCAGGAAGAGGACGGCAAACAGCGACTTCGGGTTTCGCATGGCTGGCCTCCTTGGAAAGGTTTTTGCGGGGTATTTTTTCGGCTCGCTTCAGCCGGCCCGCTCGGGCCGGGCGAACCTCGTCTCTATCCAGCTCCGGAGGACCTTCCAGGGCTTGGATTTCACCTTGTCGAGCGCCCAGGAGTAAAAGGCAGAGCACTCCTCCACGCCCCTTATGACGTCGTAGTACCTGAGCATTATCTGCGGGTCCCTCTCTATTATGCCGTACCAGAGCCTCGGGTAGTTGTACACGAGGTCCGAAAGCTTCAGGGCAGACCTGAACCCGGGGAGCACCTCGGCCTCAAGCCGCTCCGGATAAGCCTCAAGCCCGGCCTTCCCGCCGATATAGTCAAGTATAACAGAGGACGCGGCCTTGGCTGTAAAGGCCGCGTAATAGATGCCCTCGCCGAGAAAAGGCTCGACAAGGTGGCCGGTGTCCCCCACGAGCACGACCCTGCCCTTTACGGGCGAGGGCGCCCCGTCATAGTAGACAGGCACTGTCCAGCCGGTCGTAGGACCCGTCTTGAGGCCCTTGAGCACCGCGTGCGAGGAGGCGAAGGCGTTAAAGTGTTCCCTTATCCTCCCGGCCTTCGAGGCGCTCGCCGCGATACCCACTGAAAGGAATTCCCTTTTCGGGAACACCCAGGCGTACCCGTGCGGCACGCAGCCGAAGTCTATGAAGAGCCTTCCGGAGTAGTCCCTCAGTTCCCTTTTATGGGGCACCTCGGCGGTTATGGAGACCGCTGCCTCCCTCGGGCGGAGTCCGAAGAGTTCCCTGCCTATGAGACCCGAGGCCCCGTCCGCGCCCACGAGCACCCTTGCCTCGCAGCTCCTGGCGCCGTGGAGCCCGACTTTAACGGACGCTCCCGAGTCCTCGACAGACACGACCCTGGCGCCCTCGACTACCTCTGCCCCGGCCTCCCTGGCACTGGCAAGGAGCAGGTGGTCGAAGGTGTTTCGCATGACGTTGTAGCCTATCGGCCTCTCGGAGATAATGTCCAGGGGCCTTTCGGACTTGTAGGTGAATGAGGCGCCGTAGACCGTCTCCTCGATGGCCGGGGAGATATCGAAATCAAAGAGCCCGTCTATCTTGGTTGAGATGCAGCCGCCGCAGGACTTGTACCTCGGGAAGGTCTCCTTGTCCACTCCGAGCACCTTCAACCCGGCCTTTGCGAGAAAGTAAGCGGCTGCCGAACCGGCCGGCCCCAGGCCGGCCACGATCGCGTCGTACATTCCCCTACTCGGTCTCCTTCTCGACGCTGAATTCCATCTCGCCGCACCAGAAGCCGGTCTTCGTAAGGGACTCGTACTCCCACCTGAGTATCTTCAGGTGCCCCTTCTCCATCTCGAGGAGCTTGGTCAGAACGACCTTTTCGGCAGGCGCCCCGGCCTCCTTGAGGAGCCTTGAGTAGAACTCCACGGCGGCCTCCTCGTTCTCCATGGCTATCTGTACCGCGTTGGTGTCAGTCTGGTTGGTGGCGAGCCTTTTTATCAGGTCGTTTTCAGCAGGGTAGGGTATGTTCTGTGTGAGCGCGAACCCCTCGGCGAGCGCCTGCTCGTAGCTTAACCAGCCGAGGCCGTTCTTTACGGACTCGGCGATCTTCCCGACCACGACCATGTGGGCGAGCTCGTCCTTGGCGAGGTTGGCGAAAACGCTCCTCCCCTTCGGGTCTTCGACGAGGGCTGCGGCCGTTGTGTAGAAATGATATCCGGCTATCTCGGTCCGGTATGCTGTCCCAAGCTCCTCGATGATCCTGTCCCTGGCCATGTCCCCTCCGAATTGTTTATTAACGCCGAGAGCGGCGGTCATTATCTCCTGCCGGAATCTGTCCTCCCGGACTTATCTATGTCATGCTTCTTCTCGAGCGCCTCTCCCCTTATCCTGTCCTCGCAGGCATGGCAGATGACAAGGTCCGACGGACGCCCGCAGATGGAGCAGACGTGCTTTTTCTCCTTTGTTTCCTTCTCTTCCTTCTCAGGCATATCGATGCACCCCCCGAAAGTATGCTTGCATGGCAACAATTCCTATCATATTACGCCGGGCATTACAATATCAAGAGGCTTCTGGGAGGAGGCTGCGGGCCATGTCCCTGAACGAGAATGCGCGTAGCTCCGGCTTCCCTATGCCCTTGTGCTGTACGAGCACCTTGAAGGTGTCGCCCATGCCCCCGGGCGAGATGAGCTTCGCGAGCGCCCTGTTGAAGTTCATCTCCTCGATGCCGGAGGAACCGTCCGGAGGGGGCTTAAGCTCTTCAAGGATGCCGAGCCCGATAAGGTAGTTCTTCTGGGTGGTAAAGCCCGTAACACCGAGGCCGTGCTTCCGGCCCGCAAGGGCGAGGGCCGTGAAATCGGCGTGGGTCGTTATGTCCTGCTCGCCGACGTTGGCGAAGGGGTCGCAATTGACCGTGTGCCTGCAATGGCACATGAGGCTCCCCATCCTTTCCGGCGAATACAGCTCGGCAGCCGGGAAGCCGTAGTCTATCGTCACGATGAAGCCCCGCTCCATCAAGTCCCCGGCCTCGCCTATCCACCTTATCGCTTCGAGGTTGACCTCGGTCCTCATGCCCTCGAAGGGCGTAACGCCCGTCTCCATGAAATATCGCTCAAGTTCGCCGGTCGACGGCGGCCCCGAAACCTCGGTGAAACGGCCTCGGTCGTGACCGACGTACAGCTCCCTCAATTCTCCGCCGGAGAACTCGACCCTGTGCACGGGGAAGCTGTCTATAAGCTCGTTCGAGAGTATGCAGCCGGACGGAAAAGGCGGGACGTCGGAAAGCTCCGAATGCCATGAGCCGCCGGAAGGAGGCTCGCCCTTTGCACCGGACCTCTCGACGGGCCGGGGTACGACGGCTTCCGAAAGACCCGGGGATACCTCCTTTAACGACTCCAGCACGCCGCTCGTTAGCCAGCCTCTTCCTGCCCCGGCCTCGACGAAGACGAACGGAGAGGGCGAGCCGAGCGCCTCCCACATCTCCTTGAGCCCCCTTGCCAGCGTCCTCGCGAAGGCAGGGCTTACGTCCAGGCTTGTAATGTAGTCTCCCTGAGGCCCCCAGACACCCTTTCCGGAGGAGTAGTAGCCCTTCCCCGGCTGGTAAAGGGCCATCTCCATGAACCTCGCGAAGGTGACCGGCCCCTTGTCCCGTATCTCTGCCGCTATCTCGTTAGCAAGGCCGGTTTGAGGCGGCCCCACCTCAAGCATCGACTACCTCCATGAACGCCTCGCTCGGCACGTAGCACATGGGACATACGTCCGGGGGCTGCTCCCCCTCGTGTATATAACCGCACTCGATGCACTTCCATTTTTTTACCGCCATCGGCTTAATCCCTGCCAAGCGCCGTCTCGAACGCGTCGGCGTGGCCTTCCTCCTCGGAAAGTATTTTTTCGAGCATGAGCCTGGTCGTGGTGTCGCCGAGCTCGGCGCACGCCTTTACGTGCCCCCTGTAGCGCTCGATTGCGCCGTCCTCGAGGCCGAGGTCGGCCTTGAGCATGGTCCTCAAGTCCCCTCCCCTCTGCACCTGCCCGGGCTTGTAGACCGGCACGCCTCCGAGGTAGACTATCCTCTCGGCCAGGTCCTCAGCGTGCCTCATCTCGTCCATGGCGGTCTTCCTGAAAAGCTCCAGTATCGGCGGGCTCTCAAGCCCTTCCCCCTCGTAATGGTGGCCCATGTACTGGATGATCGCGGTAAGCTCCTGGGCCCTGTCCTCGTTCAGCATGTCGATAATCTTCTTCCTGGCTTCTTCACTCAGCTTAAGGGACATCATGCACCTCCGTTGTGGGATATCGTCATGGCCTCCGGGGCCTGCCTTCATGCGGTATCTCGACGCGATGCGCCGGGCCGGGCCGCAAAGCCATGTAATTATATCTTATATCCAGAGACTTGTCAGCCCTGCCCGAAGGCGGTCAGGTCGTGCTTTCCTTGACAATGCACCGAAAGGGGGGTTAACTCGGATTAGGGCCGTCCTCTCGCACTTAAACCCTCCCCGCATCCTGCGCGAAGACCCTGTAAAGGCCCGGGAAAAGCCTCTTCGGGCAAGGCCGTTCAAGAGGAAGCCCGAAAAGCGAACCTTCACGTCCGCAGTTCCCAAGACAAGAAACGGAGGGACACATGAGCGTTGCCTACAAGCCGGCATTCCCGTTCCCTTCAGCCGAGGCCTTCGGAAGGCCCGGCATCGAGCCCAGGTGGACCAGGGCCTCGAAACAGGGCGCGGGCACGGCGAAAAGCCCCTTCTCCCGCGTATGGTTCACGGTCGAGGGCGGCATAATTACCGAGGTCTACTTCCCGGACGTCGAGACCGCCTGCGTAAAGGACCTGCGGTTCCTCGCGACCGACTCGAGGACCTTCTTCGACGAGGAGGGTAAGGACACGCTTACGACCCGCTTCGAGGCGGTACACGACAAGGCGCCCGGCTATATAATCACGAACACCTCGAAGTCCGGGCTCTGGAGCATCACCAAGCGGGTCATAACCGACCCGCAGGCGAACTCCCTCGTGATGAACGTAAGCTTCAAGGCCCTGCACGGCACCACCGCCGACTTCCGCCTCTTCGCGCTCCTCGCGCCCCATATGAAAAACCAGGGCTACGGCAACTCCGGCAGGTGCGCCGCGTACGGGAAGAGGAACTACCTCCTGGCCCGGAGGGAGGATACCGCCGCGGCCCTTGCATCGGACAGGCCGTTCCTCGGCATGTCGGCCGGGTACTCCGGAATTTCGGACGGCTGGCACGACCTCAGGGAAAACCTCGACATGGACTGGATGTTCGAGCGCGCGGAGGACGGCAATACCGCCCTTACGGCGGAGCTCAGGCCCGGAAGCGAAATGGTGCTCGCCCTCGGCTTCGGCAAGGACGAGGTGGAGGCCGCGCTCGAGGCCGAGATATCTCTCTCGAGGGAATACCCGACCATCGAGCGGGACTTCGTCCGCGGCTGGAGGAGGTATCTCAATTCCCTGGCGCCGCTCGGAAAGCGCGCGGCTGACGGGGGCAGGAGGTTCAGGGCCAGCGCCCTCGCCCTCAAGTCCCACGAGGACAAGTCCTTCCCGGGAGCGGTCGCGCCCTCCCTGTCCGTACCCTGGGGAGAGGCCAGGGGCGACGAGGCAAGCGCCGGGTACAGGCAGGTCCGGCCCGGCGACCTCTGCAAGACCGCTTTCGCCTTCATGGCGATGGGCGACGGCAGGACAGCCCTGTCGACACTCGACTACCTGCAGGCAACGCAGACGGACGCGGGCGCATGGCCCCTGGAGATGCACGTAAACGGCACGGTCAGGCGGCCGGATGTGAGCCTGGAGAACTCCGCGCTTCCGGTGCTGCTCGCATGGAGGCTCAGGGGCATGGGGCTTGCCGGAAAAGGCTTCTACCCGATGGTGAGGAGCGCTGCGGCATACATTGCCAGGAACGGCCCGGCAGGGGACGCCAGCGCGATGACAGGCCGCGGCGTCTCCCCGTCCGCGCTCGCGTACGGGATATCCGCCCTCGTCGTTGCGGCACGCTGGGCGAGGGAGATGCGCGAGAGAACGGCATCCGACTACCTTTTTTCGGTCGCGGACGGCTGGCATACGAAGCTCGAGGAATGGACTTTCATAAAATGCGGCTGCATGGGCGAAGGCGCGCCCGGCCATTACATGAGGATGGACGGGGAGCGGCCCTTTTCGCTTCCTCCCGGGGAAGAGGACTTCCACGCCCTCGTCTTTGACAGGGACAGGCCCGACCGCTTCCCTGAGCACCGGCGGGGGG
>DIDN01000063.1 GCA_002418185.1 Deltaproteobacteria bacterium UBA5799 | reverse complement strand
TGGGAAGGGTATCCGTCGTTTTACGGCACCTACGGGTTCGTGGCCTGCGTGGTGCTGGTGCTCGCGGCCAAGTACATACTGCGCCCGCTCGTGAAGCGCAGGGAGGACCACTATGGTTAGCGCAGTGCACCCGGGCGCCGTCCTCATAGCCGGCGCGCTCCTGGTCCCCTTCCTCCGGGGGAGCGTGAAGCAGGCGTACCTCCTTCTCCTCACCGCGGGCGCGTTCCTGGCGGCGATAAGCCTGCCCGAAGGCGTTTACTGGACGGTCGAGTCCGGGTTTCTGGGCCACGACCTCGTGTTCGGAAAAGTGGACAGGCTGAGCCTGGTCTTCGGCTACATCTTCACGCTCATGGCCTTCATAGGCACGCTCTTCGGGGTGCACATGAAAGGCGACGGCGAAAAGGTGGTCTCGCTTGTCTACGCCGGGAGCGCGATAGGGGCGGTATTCGCCGGAGACATGCTGACCCTCTTCATATTCCTGGAGGTAATGGCCCTGACCGCCACCTGCCTCGTATGGGCCAGGAAGACGACCGCCTCCTATTTGGCCGGGCTCCGTTATTTCGCGGTGCACGCCATAGGGGGGCTACTTTTCCTCGCCGGTCTCATAATGCACTCGTACGAGACGGGGTCCATTTCGTTCGGGCTCATCGGCCTCGATTCCTTCGCTTCTTATCTGATACTCCTCGGCTTCGGCGTAAACTGCGCTTTTCCGCTCCTGCATGCGTGGCTGCCCGACGCCTACCCCGAATCCACCATACTGGGCACGGTGTTCCTCAGCATATTCACGACCAAGACTGCCGTGTATCTCCTCGCGAGGGCGTTCCCCGGCACAGAGGAGCTCATCTACATAGGCGCCGTAATGACGGCCTTCCCCATATTCTACGCGGTCATCGAGAACAACATGAACCGCGTGCTCTGCTACAGCCTCATAAACCAGGTGGGGTTCATGGTCGTGGGCATAGGCATAGGGACCGAACTCGCAGTTAACGGCGCGGTGGCGCACGCCTTTACAAACATACTATTCGAGGGGCTCCTCTTCCTCTGCATGGGCGCGGTATACCACCAGACCGGCAGGATAAACGCGACCGACATGGGCGGGCTTTACAAGACCATGCCTCTGACCGCCTTCTTCTGCATAATAGGCGCGGCGTCTATTTCCGGCTTTCCGCTCTTCAGCGGCTTCGTCACGAAGTCGATGATCGTAAGCGCCTCGGCTCACGAGGGGCTCGTCATAATCTGGTTCACGCTCCTCTTTGCAGCCGCGGGTGTCTTCCACCACGCCGGCATCAAGATACCGTTTTTCGCCTTCTTCTCGCACGATTCGGGGTTGAGGCCCAAGGAGCCGCCCGTCAACATGCTCATCGCGATGGGGATAGCCGCGTTCCTCAGCGTATTCATAGGCGTCTACCCGTCGTCGCTCTATTCGATACTCCCGTATCCGGTCGATTACGTGCCTTATACCGGGGCCCACGTGATGGCACAGACCCAGCTCCTTTTCTTCTCCGCGCTCGCGTTTACGCTCCTCATGCTCGCGGGCATCTACCCCGCAGAGATGCGGGCGATAAATATCGACGCCGACTGGTTTTACAGGAAGGGCGCGTCCGGCTTCATGTGGCTTTTGAGGAACACCCTTTCAAGGTTCGGCGAGGCGGTCGCAAGGTTCGCCTTCACCACTTTTCCGGGGACCCTCGCGCACCTCAGCAGAAACCCGGCCGCGGCCCTCAAGATAGCGGGAGACACGGTCGCCGCAAGCTTCAGCTCGGAGCCCAGGAGGGGAATTATAAGGAACCGCATAAGCCGCGAAAAGGCCATCTACCCCGGCGACATCATCAAGCACTGGCCCATAGGCGCAACCGTTCTCTGGATATCGATCTTCCTTGTAGTATACCTCGTCCTCTACTATATCTGAGCCCCGGAACGAAAAAAGGCCGCCGTTGTCAGCGGCGGCCTCTCGATTCGAATGAAAGCCGGTCCTAATCCGTCCTCTGCTGCTTGGGCCTCTTCCCGGCCTGGAGCACCCTCTTCCTTATCCTTATCGAGGAGGGCGTGACCTCCACGAGCTCGTCCTCGCGTATGAACTCCAGCGCCTGCTCGAGCGTGTGGTTCCTCGGCGGGAAGAGGAACATCGAATCGTCCGAGCCGGAGGCCCTCATGTTCGTGAGCTTTTTCTCCTTCACCGCGTTCACGTCCATGTCGTTTTCGCGGGAGTTCTCGCCTATTATCATGCCCTCGTAAACCGGTGTGCCTTCCTTTATGAAAAGGGTGCCCCTGGGCTGGAGGTTATAGAGGGCGTAGACCGTGGAGGAGCCGGCCCTGTCGGCCACGAGCGCGCCCGTGGCCCTCTTGGACATCGGCCCGTGCCACGGCTCGTACCCGTCGAAGAGGTGGTTCAAAAGGCCGGTCCCTTTCGTGTCCGTGAGGAACTGGGAGCGGAATCCTATAAGCCCCCTCGATGGTATCCTGAACTCCATCCTCACCCTGCCGTGGCCGTTGTTCTGCATCTTCTGCATCCGGCCCTTCCGGGTCCCGACCTGCTGGGTGACGACCCCTATGAAGTCCTCGGGCACGTCAATGACGAGGTGCTCCATGGGCTCGTGGAGCTTCCCGTCTATTTCCCTGGTTATCGTCTCGGGCATGGACACCGAGAGCTCGTAGCTCTCCCGTCTCATCATCTCTATGAGTATCGCGAGCTGCAGCTCGCCCCTTCCCATTACCCTGAAGGCGTCGGCCTTCTCGAAGTCCACCCGTATCGAAACATTGTAGAGGAGTTCCTTTTCGAGCCTCTCGCGAAGGTTCCTCGAAGTGACGAACTTCCCTTCCCTGCCCGCGAACGGCGAGGTGTTGGGCGAAAATATCATCGAAATTGTCGGCTCGTCGACCTTTATCCTCGGGAGCGCCTTCGGGGCCTCCGCCGAGGTGATGGTGTCGCCTATGCAGACCCCTTCCATGCCCGCGAGCGCGACTATCTCCCCGACGCCCGCGTCCAGGGCCTCTTTCCTTTCAAGCCCCTGGAATACGTACAGGGCCGAGGCCTTCGCCTTCACTGTCCTCCCGTCGGCGTGTACCATCGAGACGGTGTCAGCCGCCTTTATGGTGCCTGCAAAGACGCGGCCTATGGCGAGCCTGCCGACGTAGTCGCTGTAATCGATATTCGTTACGAGCACCTGCAGTATCGCGTTTGCGTCGCCCCTGGGCTGCGGCACCGTCTTCAATATGAGCTCGAAGAGGGGCCGGAGGTCGGCAGAGTCCTCGTCGAGGTCGAGCGTTGCGGTGCCCTTTCTCGCGTTAGTGTATGCGATCGGGAAATCGAGCTGCTCCTCCTTGGCGTCCAGGTCTATGAAGAGGTCGTAGACCTCGTTAATGACCTCCTTTATCCTGGCGTCCGGCCTGTCTATCTTGTTTATGACTATGATGGGCACGAGCTCGAGCTCAAGGGCCTTCTTGAGGACGAACCTCGTCTGCGGGAGCGGCCCCTCGGAAGCGTCCACAAGGAGGAGCACGCCGTCGACCATCTTGAGCGTCCTCTCGACCTCTCCGCCGAAGTCCGCGTGCCCCGGGGTGTCCACTATGTTTATCTTGACCCCGCCGTATTCGACGGACGTGTTCTTGGCCATTATGGTTATGCCGCGCTCGCGCTCGAGGTCTATGTTGTCCATCACGCGTTCCTGCACCTTCTCGTTCGCGCGGAAGGTCCCTGCCTGCCTGAGCATCGCGTCGACCAGGGTCGTCTTCCCGTGGTCGACGTGCGCTATTATAGCTATGTTCCTCATCTGGTCCTGTCCCATGTTCACCGGCTCTTTCTAGTTATTGGGTAATGAAAAGAATCAGATATTCTAACCTGAAGAAGGGTGCGAGGTAAAGAGAAAACGAGGCCTTGCGGAAACAGGACCGCCCTGGGCTTCCGTCCAGGGATGAACGGGCGGGATTGCAAAGGCCCCTCAAGTCAAATATCAGGGGTCGTTTGTCGGTCTTTTTGGGGGGCGGCGAAGGGATTTTTCAGGGCCTGAAGACCGTATGGCAGCTTACGCAGCCGTCGAGGAGCTTCTTGGTAAGGCCGCTCATCTCCCGGATATCGTCGTGGTGTGCGGCCCTGGCAAGGGCTTCGAGGTCCGCGTGGAACTCCCGGTCCATGCGCTCGAAGTCCTCGGCCCTGGCGGCGTTCTTCCTGAGCCTTACTTCGCCGTGATGGAGCGCTTCCTGCGTTTTCTCCATGGCGCCGTGGAGGGTTTCGATTGCCAGGTGCGCCCTGTGCCCGTCTCCGAGCGCGACTGCCGAGACTATCTCCCTGAATGCGCTATCGAGCTTCCTCATCTCCTCGATGAGGGCATTTTCCGGGTTGCCCTCGGGGGCCGGATCTTGCCTGTGGTGGTCGTCAGCGGCATAGGCGGCTACGGGGGCCGCAAAAAGCAGGAAAACCGTCAATAACGCCGAAAACGTCTTCATCCTTTCACCTCCTGAAAAGGGAACGCAGGTTATCATCTCTTCCGTCTCAAGAATATGATTTGGGTCATGTCTGGGTAAAAGCGCTCAAGCGAAGCTCAAGGAGGCCCTTCCGAGCCCGGCCCGTATCCTGTCTATGGTCTCGGGGTCGGGCGTGAACGGGAGGTCGACCAGAGGCGCGGGCATCTCTATCCGGTAATCGTCTTCGAAGGGGGTGGACGAGACCTTGAGGTTGTGCGCGGTGACCATCAGCGGCTCAAGGTTTACGACGTCCTGTATGTTGTACGCCAGCAGTGTTTCGAGCGCCTTGGCGTTTTTGTTCCTCTTCCAGTCCTTCCAGAGGAGGACAGCGAAGTAGCCGTCGACCCCGTCGAGCCCGCCGCGGTCGATGCCTATGAGTTTTTCGCAGCCCTTGAGGCCGCCCTTGAAGCCCAGGTCGCGGAGCACGAACCTCAGATCGACGTGCGCGTGGGGCAGGCGTATATCCATGCTGCCCTCGATAAAGGGTATGTCAAAGCACCTGCCGTTATAGGTGACGAGGAGCTTGTACCCGAAAATGTCTTCTTTGAACTCGGCGAGGTTCTCGCCGCGGATGTAATAGCGGACATTCTTCCCGTCGTAAAGGGAGATGGCGGTTATGTAGCCGTGGCTGCCCACGTAGCCGTTCGTCTCGATATCGATATACGCGACATGGTCCCGGAACTCTGAAAAGAGCCTCCAGGACTCCTTTGGGGGAAGGAGCTTTCCGAAAAAGGCAGGGTCGCCCTCGGCGAGCTTCAAG
>DIDN01000078.1 GCA_002418185.1 Deltaproteobacteria bacterium UBA5799 | reverse complement strand
TAGCTCAGTTGGTAGAGCAACTGATTCGTAATCAGTAGGTCGAGGGTTCAACTCCCCCCGCCGGCTCCATTCATTCCGCCTCGGTGCGCCATACGCACCCCGACAGCCTGCCAGATTCTTATCTTTTTACAAGGGCAAAAGTCAAGCCAAATCTCGGGGCCGAGATCATTCCCCTTTTCGGAGTGAAGAGGGGATATCTTGAGGCCTATTTCCGGGCCTCAGTGCTTCTCGTCGTCTATGACCCCGAGGAGCACGTCGGCCGGAGCATAGCCCGGGAAGAGCCTGCCGTCGGGCATTACGAGGGCCGGGGTGCCGTGGATGCCTAGACCCTCCGCGAGCCGGATGTTATTGTCCACCTCATCGGTCTCGCAGTCGGGCTTCGGGAGCTTCTTCCCCGCGAAAGCGTCATCAAGGAGCTTGGCCGATTTCTTGCAGGCTATCGCCTTGCTCTTTTCATAAGCTGCCGGATGTATCGCGAGGGGGTACATCTTTATGTAGAAGGCGATGTCCTTCCTTTCGGCGTTTATCTTCTTTATCTCCTCGTGCAGCCTGGCGCAGTACGGGCAGTCCGGGTCGCTGAAGACGACCACCTTCTTCTCCGCCTTGGGGCTGCCCATAACGACCGCCTTGTCCATGGAAACGTCCTTGATGTCCACCTTCCGGAGGGGCTTCGGCTCGCCGAGCTCGGAAAGCTCGGAAAACTTCCCCTCTATGAGTGTCTTTTTCGCGAAGTCCAGGTGAACCCGGATGAGCTTTTCGCCCTGGACGAGGTCCACTTCCCAGAGGCCCTTCACCGGGCTCATCCGTATCTCCTTCACCTCCGCCTTGAACTTGTCGGCCTTGAGGAGCTTAGAGGCCTCCTCATTGGTGAGGGTATGGCATTCCGCGCAGTTCTCGCCTTTTTCCTCAAAGGCCCAGGCCCCGGGGGCGTACGAGGCTGCCATTGCCAGGGCTGAAACCAGTGCCAGTGTCCTTATCCTTTTCATCCTGTCTCCTTTTTGGTTTGGGGCCGAATTGTCCGCACCCGCGTGGAAAGCCGATTAAAGTCCTTTTCGGGTAAGTTCTCGGAAAAAAGAATTTTTCTCCAAGGTGTCTCCTATCTGATTTTCCGGGAAAACTCAAAACACATTTAGGCTGCTCAAAAAGCTCCAGATGCAGGGCCGAAAAATGAGGACTGAGTTTTTTTGTACGCCGGAGTGTCCGGTTTTGGAAACGACGCGGCAGATTGCTTTTTCAGCAGCCTATCAGAGGCGCTTAAGCCCCAGCACGTCCTGCATGTCGTAGAGCCCGTTCGGCTTGTCCATCACCCAGACCGCGGCCCTTACCGCGCCCGCAGCGAACGTGTCCCTCGACGAGGCCTTGTGGGTCAGCTCTATCCTCTCGCCGGGGCCGGCGAATATTATGGTGTGGTCGCCGACGATGTCCCCGGCCCTGATGGTCTGTATGCCTATCTCCTCGGGCCTTCTTTCGCCTATTATCCCCTTCCTCTCGTATACCGCGGCGCTGTCGAGGTCGCGGCCTACGGCGCTGGCGGCGACCTCGGCTATCCGGAGCGCGGTCCCCGAGGGGGCGTCCTTCTTGTGCCTGTGGTGCGCCTCTATTATCTCTATATCGTATTCCCTGCCCACGACCGACGCCGCCTCATGGACGAGCCGGAGAAGCAGGTTCACGCCCACGGACATGTTCGGGGCCATGACCACCCTTCCGCCCTCGGAGAGCTCCTTTATCTCGTCGCGCTGGTGGAACGAGAACCCCGTGGTGCCTATGACGAGCGCCTTCCCGGACCTTACGGCCAGGTCCAGGACCTTCATGGACGACTCGGGGGTGCTGAAATCTATTATGGCGTCGGCCTTTTTGAACGCCTTTTCCGGGTTGTCGGTTATCCTTATCCCCGACTTCCCGACCCCGGCCATCTCGCCCGCGTCCTTCCCCAAATACGCGGAGTCCTCTTTTTCGAGGGCCCCGGAGAAGGAGGTCGCTGGGTTCGCCTCGACGGCGGCTATTATGGCCCTGCCCATCCTCCCGGCAGCGCCGGTTACCGCTATCCTTATCATGTCCGGGCTCCTTTCGTGACGAGCCCGAAGCCGTCCAGGACGGACGCGAGCCTTTTTCTGTTCTCGTTATTCATGCCGACGAGCGGGAGCCTCATCTCCGGGCCTATCATGCCCGTCATGGAGAGAGCGGTCTTTACCGGGACCGGGTTCGTCTCGAGGAACATGGCCCTGTTGAGCGGCTCGATCCTGTAATGGATGTCCCGGGCCTTCGCGAGGTCGCCCTGCCTGAACGCCCTAATCATATCGGATACCATGCCCGGCACTATATTTGAGGTGACCGATATCACCCCGTGACCGCCGATTGCAAGGAGCGGGAGGGTCGTGAAGTCGTCGCCGGAGAGGACGATGAAGCCCTTCCTGGAGAATTCGATAGTGTCGCTCACCTGCCTGAGGTCGCCGGTCGCTTCCTTTATGCCGACGATGTTCTTGAGCTCCGAAAGCCTTGCCGTGGTCTCCGGGAGCATGTTGACGCTCGTCCTCCCCGGCACGTTATAGAGTATGAGAGGGACGGAGACCTCCTCGGCCACTCTCCGGTAGTGCTCGTAAAGCCCCTGCTGAGTGGGCTTGTTGTAATACGGGGTTATGAGAAGAGCGGCATTTGCGCCCGCGCTCTCGGCGTGTTTCGTGAGCGCTATAGTCTCTGAAGTGGAATTGGAGCCGGTCCCGGCTATGACGGGGACCCTCCCGGCTGCCGCCTCTATCGTGAGCTCTATTACCCGGTCGTGCTCCTCGTAGGAAAGGGTCGCGGACTCTCCGGTCGTGCCGCAGGGCACGAGACCGTCCGAGCCGTTTTCAATCTGGAACTCGACGAGCCTCCTCAGCGCCTCCTCGTCGACCCTCCCGTCCCTGAACGGCGTGACCAGGGCGGTTATCGAGCCTGTGAACATTTCTCCCTCCTTGCAGAGTGCCCCCTTCAAACCTCCACCTCTCCCCTGAAGACCTCTTCTGCCGGTCCCGTCATGTATACCCGGCTGTCCTTCTTCGACCATTCGATATCGAGCCTGCCGCCCTTCAGGAGGACAGCGACCCTGTTATCGGTGAGGCCCTTGAGCATGGACGCGACCGCGGCCGCCGAAGCGCCGGTGCCGCAGGCAAGCGTCTC
>DIDN01000104.1 GCA_002418185.1 Deltaproteobacteria bacterium UBA5799 | reverse complement strand
ACCCTCTTATTTTGACAAGGCCAGTGCGGGAAGGTTTCCCGCTTATTTGATGAGAAAAGTCTTCTTTGCAATAGCCGCCGCCGTCCTCTTGTGCGCCCCCCAGCACGCCATCGCAGCAAAAGAGGAAGTCGATATAAGCCTTACGGCCGGTAAGAGGGTGGATGACCTCGACTGGTCGATTGCGGGCTTTCTTGAAATTGCGCCGGACACTTACAGGTATGTCAATGTCCTCTCCGAGCTTGCATGGACGGACATAGAGAGCTATCAACTCAAGGCCAAGGCCCGCATATACCTCGGCCGGGTCTACCTGAGGGGCCACGCGGACTATGCATTCATCGTGAGCGGCGAGAACCAGGACTCGGACTACGCCTTTAACGACAGGACATTGGAATGGTCGCGCTCGAACAGCAATTCCGACAGCGGCGACCTCTGGGACGTCTCGGGCGGCGTAGGTTATGTGTTCAGGTCCGCGCCTGCGGGCGGCAGGCTGGACGTCATACCTGTTATCGGCCTTTCCTACCATAAGCAGGACCTCAGGATGACGGACGGCTTTCAAACGATTTCCGTGTCGCCGTACACTTACATGGACCCGGGTCCCTTCCCCGGCCTTAACAGCACCTACTCAGCGTCATGGGCCGGTCCCTGGGCCGGGGTGGATATCGAATACGCTTATAAAAGGCTCACGGTCTCCGGCTCGTTCGAGTACCACGTCGCTTATTTCGAGGCGGTGGCGGACTGGAACCTGCGTTCAGACCTTGCGCATCCGAAAAGCTTCAGGCAATGGGCCGACGCCACGGGGGTCGTTGCGAGCATCGGCGCGGAATACGCGCTCGATGACAGGTGGTCGTTGGCCGGCTCTTTCGAGCTCGTGGACTTCGCCGCCTCCGAGGGGACGGACAGGGTTTATCTTGCGGACGGCAGGGCCGGGAATACGCCCTTGAACGGGGTGAATTGGGAGTCCAGGGTCTTCTCCCTCGGCCTGAACTACAGGTTCTGAGGATTAGCTGTGCTATAATTTATATACGGCGCTTGCCGGACGCCGGCCGTCCGGCGACGGTAAAATATCCGCTTGACTCGGAAAGAGAGTTGTATTATAAGTCTGGTCTGTAAAATCGTCCTCCTTCAGCCATAAGACGGCCGCAGGGGCGCTTGACAGGAGAACCGGCCTCAAATCCGCGGACGGCCCCGCGGCTTAAAATTGAATATTCGATGCTCTTATCGAGAGTGGCAGAGGGACTGGCCCTGTGAAGCCACAGCAACCGGTCCCGCTTTCAAAGCGGGACGCCAGGTGCTAATTCCAGCAAGGCTTGAACGCCTTGGAAGATAAGAAAAGGTCATGAATCGCGCCTCTTCTTATCAAGCAAAGAAGAGGTTTTTTTTTGGCCTGTTCAAACCAAAAAGGGCGCACGTTTCCATGAGATTACAAGGAGGGCACCAGATGAGCTATATGAAGGCGTTGAAATGCAGAGAGTGCGGGAAAGAGTACCCGAAAGAGGCGCTGCATGTCTGCGAGCTGTGCTTCGGGCCGCTCGAGGTCGCATACGAGTACGACAGGATGAAAGGCGCCCTTACGAGGGAGGTCATAGAGGGGCGCGCGCCCAACATGTGGCGGTACAAGGAGCTCCTCCCGATAGAGGGCGAGCCCACGGTTGGCGGGCAGGTCGGGTATACTCCGCTCGTCAAGGCGTCGAACCTGGCGGACGCGCTCGGCGTCAGGGATCTCTACATAAAGAACGACGCGGTGAACTACCCGACCCTCTCGTTCAAGGACAGGGTCGTCTCGGTGGCCCTCTCAAGGGCCAGGGAGATGGGCTTCACCGTGGCCTCGTGCGCCTCTACCGGGAACCTGGCGAACTCGGTCGCGGCCAACGCGGCGGCCTGCGGCATGGAGAGCTTCGTCTTCATCCCGTACGACCTCGAGCGGACCAAGATATTAGGCACGATCGTATACGGCGCAACTGTCGTCGGCATCAAGGGGACATACGACGAGGTCAACAGGCTCTGCAGCGAAATAGCCGGCAAATACGGCTGGGCCTTCGTGAACATAAACATCAGGCCGTACTATGCCGAGGGCTCGAAGACCTTCGGCTACGAGATAGCGGAGCAGCTCGGCTGGAAGACCCCGAAGCACGTGGTGGTGCCCATGGCCGGCGGGTCGCTCATAACCAAGATACACAAGGCCTTCAAGGAGTTCCACACGCTGGGCCTCATACCCGAGAACACGGCGAAGATATACGGCGCGCAGGCCGCCGGGTGCTCCCCGATAGTGAACGCGGTAAAGGAAGGTAGCGAGCTCATCCGCCCTGTAAGGCCCAACACCATCGCAAAGTCCCTAGCCATAGGGAACCCTGCCGACGGCTACTATTCCGCCAGGGTCATGAGGGAGACCGGCGGCTGGGGCGAGAGCGTGACCGACGAGGAGATAATCGAGGCCATGAAGCTCCTTGCCGAGTCCGAGGGCATATTCGCGGAGACCGCAGGCGGGGTGACGCTCGGGGTGACGAAGAAGCTCATCGAGTCCGGCCGTATACCGAAGGACGAATCGATCGTCGTCTCCATAACAGGAAACGGCCTGAAGACCCAGGAGGCGCTCTACGGGAAGCTCACCGAGCCCACGGTCATTAACGCGAAACTTCAGGAGTTCGACGACCTCGTAAAGGCCGGGGGCAGGGAGTACGCCCTCAAGGCATAGGATTTTTCGCTTCTATTCCCGGTATTTTTTCTGGTATCATAGTACCTGCCGCTCGGGGCCGGGCCCGGTGGCGCGTGCCCGCGTTCAGCAAGACCCGGGCTATTTCATCGAGAAGGGAGAGTTCCTTTTACCGTCATGACCGACCATTTCATTCAAGATAAGACAACGAAGGTGACCGTAAACCTCGAAGGCGCCGAGCAGAAGATGGACTTCAACGATTTGAAGTCCGGCGGCTTCATAAAGCAGAGGCAGAAGGACCTGTTTACGGTGCGTCTCAGGTGCCCGGGAGGCAGGCTCTCAACCGAAAAGCTCATAGAGATATCGAAGATAGCCCACAAGTACAGCAAGAAGGGGGTCGTACATTTCAGCTTCCGCCAGTCGCTTGAGATACTCTATGTCGACTACAAGGAATTCAACGCCATAGTCGCGGAGCTTGAGAAGATAGGGCAGAAGGTCGCCTCCTGCGGCCCGAGGGTCAGGGTGCCGACCGCCTGCGGCGGGTGCGAGTACAACCCGAACGGCCTTACCGACACGCAGAAGATGGCCGAGATGGTCGACAAGACCTTCTTCGGCACGCCCACCCCCCACAAGTTCAAGACCTCGTTCTCGGGCTGCCCCATAGACTGCGCGAGGACCAAGGAGATGGACCTGGGCTTCCAGGGCGTGGTGGACCCGAAGTGGGAGGAGGAGGCCTGCACCGGCTGCACCATCTGCGCCGAGGCCTGCAAGGAAGGCGCGATAGAGTCGGACCCGGACACCGGGAAGCCCATATTCGACCCCTTGAAGTGCATCTGGTGCGGCGACTGCATCAGGGCGTGCCCGACCGAGGCCTGGAGGCCCAAGAGGTACGGCCATATAGTAAGGATAGGCGGCAAGCACGGAAGGCACCCGATGGAGGCCGTGGAAGTGTGCAGCTTCCTCCCCGACGAGAAGGTCGCGGACGCCATAAGGCTCACCATAGAATGGTACAACGCGAACGGCAGGAGGGGCGAGAGGATAGGGAACACCCTCAAAAGGGTGGGGCTCGACAACTACCTGAAGTTCATGGAGCCGGTCTTCCAGAATAACCAGGCCGTAAAGGCATAGGATTAAAGATGGCTGAAACCAAAACAGACGCGACAATCGATCTCCGGGGGGTCATGTGCCCCATAAACTTCGTAAAGACCAAGTTGAAGCTCGAGATGATGAGCCCCGGCGAGGTCCTCGAAGTGATACTCGACTCGGGCGAGCCCATCCAGAACGTGCCCAAGTCCATCAAGGAGGAGGGGCACAGGATAGTGGAGGTCAAGAAGGAAGGGGACTTCTTCAGGCTCAAGGTCGAGAGGAGCTGAAGGGGGCGGGCCTTCTCCCTTCTGTCCGGGGAAGCGGCTGCCTTCACGTCCCCTGAGCGGTTCCGCAGGAAGCCTATACAGCAGGGAATTCCTATACAGGAGGAATAGAGAAGATGGTTATCAAGGTCAGGATCCCGACCCCGCTCAGGAAGCTCACCAGCGGCTCGGACGAGGTCACCGCCACGGGCGCGAACGTCGCAGAGATAATCGAGGACCTCGAGAGGAACTACCCGGGCCTCAAGGAGAGGATCTGCGAGGAGGACGGCAAGCTCAGGAGGTTCGTGAACATCTACCTGAACGACGAGGACATCAGGTTCAAGGAGAACATGGACACCCGGCTCAAGGAGAACGACGAGCTGTCCATAATCCCAGCCATCGCCGGAGGAGCGCTTTGAAAAAAAGGGTCTATCTCACCTATCCCAAGGAGCAGGTAAAGGAGCCCCTCCTTTACCAGGTCGGCAGGAAGTTCGACGTAGTGACGAACATCAGGCAGGCGACCATTTCCGACAAGATCGGGCTCGTCGCGCTCGAGCTCGAGGGGGAGCCGGAGGAGATAGAGAAGGCCATAGAGTATTTCATAGAAAAGGGCGTCAAGGTCGAACCCATCGAGCTCGATATAATCGAATAGCGCGGGGCGCGCCGGCCCTCCACTTCCGGCCCGGGCCCTGCCTCGCCGCCGGCCCGGGATACGGACCTTGAACCCGAACCCCGCCCCACGAGGACGGGGTTCTTTTTTTATGCAGGGACCCGGTTTTTTTTCAATGTTTGCCGGCCCAAATATGTTGACAAATCTACTAAGGTATTATAAACTTGAGAAGCTTACTAAGGTATTGGGGCCGTAGTGTGCCGGTTGAATTCAATCGGAAATTCACCCCCTTGGGGGAGGTATAGTCAATGAGAGGACAACGGCTCCTGGAAGCTCTGCCGGAAAAGGCTTTCCCCATGGCAAAAAACTCGGTCCTTGACCTGGTCGGCAACACTCCGCTTGTGCGTATAAACAATATCGCCAGGGACCTCCCTCCGGAGGTCGAGGTATACGCCAAGCTCGAGGGCTACAACCCGGGCGGCTCGGTCAAGGACAGGGCGGCCTTGAGCATGATAGAGGACGCCGAGGCGAGCGGAAGGCTTACGAAGGACAAGGTGATACTGGACTCGACCTCCGGCAATACCGGCATAGCCTATGCCTGGATAGGGGCCGTAAAGGGTTACAGGGTCGAGCTGGTAGTGCCGGCTAACGTAAGCGAGGAGAGGAAAAAGATACTCCACGCCTTCGGGGCCAAGGTCGTCTTCTCGAACCCGCTCGAAGGCTCGGACGGCGCCATAAGGCTCGCCTGGAAGCTCTACGTGGACGACCCCGAGAAATACTGCAAGCTCGACCAGTACAACAACCCCTCGAACCCGCTCGCGCATTTCAACGGCACGGGTGTCGAGATATTCGAGCAGACCGGCGGCAGGGTCACGCACTTCGTCGCCTCCATCGGCACCGGCGGCACGGTAATGGGCACGGGCAGGAGGCTCAAGGAGTACAGCAAGGACATAAGGGTGGTCGCGGTAGAGCCCTCCACACCGTTCCACGGCCTGGAGGGGTTGAAGCACATGGCCTCCTCGATAGTACCCGGCATATACCACGAGGAGGAGCTTGACGAGAAGATACCGGCCCCGACCGAAGAATCGTACGAGATGGCAAAGAGGCTCGCGAGGGAAGAGGGCCTCCTTGTCGGCCAGTCCTCGGGCGCGGCCCTGTGGGGAGCCATGGATGTGGCCAGAAAGCTTAAAAAGGGCGTTGTAGTGGTAATCTTCCCTGACGGCGGCGACAAGTACCTCTCTACCCGCCTGTGGGAGATATGATACGCGGGCCTGAGCTATGCTGGAATTTTATTGTTTCTTTAATTTCAAATAGTTATTATGAAAACCTAAGGGAGAGTCTCAAGTGCTATCATTCCTCGGCATAGGGAAAAGGGTTGTCCACATATCAAAGTCCGCCTACGACGAGATAATAAACCACGCCAGGGAGTCGTACCCGCACGAGTGCTGCGGGGTGCTGGTGGGCTCCATCTATACGGCCCCGAGGATATTCGAGTCGCACAGGGCGTCTAACGTCAACACCGAACGGGCCCACGACAGGTATATACTCGACCCCAAGGAACTTAACCTCATAGACAAGATGGCGAGGACCCAGGGCATGGACGTGATGGGTTTCTACCATTCCCATCCCGACCACCCGGACAAGCCCTCCGAGACCGACAGGGAATGGGGCCAGCCCGGCTATTCGTATTTCATCATATCCGTCAGGGGCGGAAAGGACGTATCCGTAAGGAGCTGGATGATAGAGGACGAGAACGCGCCGTTCAGGGAGGAGAGCATAAAAATAAACGCGAACGGCTGAGCGGAATGGGCGGGTTTCGGCTGTCTTAACGGAATACGTTCGCGTTGATTTTCCGGAAGTTTTCCTGTTGCCGGGTCCCTTGACCGAATTTCCAATTCAAAAGTAAACCGAGCCGCCCGGCTTAAAAGGCGCACTCTGCCCCGCGAGGGGTTTTTTTGCATTAGGCCAGTTCTAAAAATTGATCTTTTCCCCGGACTCTGCGTCAGGGCGTGAATAAAAATGCTCACATATTGCCATATATGCTCCGCTTTTTTATTCCCGCCCTTCCGGGAAAAGCGGGAAAAATCTCAATTTTTTAGAGCTTGCCAGTACGGACATTGCAGAGGAGGGGTTTCCGGAAGATGGATTTCAACGAGGAACAGATCGAGAGGTACTCAAGGCACATAATACTCCCGGAGGTAGGCGGCAGGGGTCAGGCGAAGCTCTTGAAGAGCCGGGTCTTCGTGCTCGGCGCCGGCGGCCTCGGCTCGCCGGCCCTCCTTTACCTGGCCGCCGCCGGGGTCGGCACCATCGGCATGGCCGACGGCGACTGCGTGGACCTGAGTAACCTCCAGCGCCAGGTCATACACAATACCGACCGCATCGGGGTTCCCAAGGTCCATTCCGCGAAAGAGACTATCGGGAAGCTCAACCCCGACGTCAAGGTCGTTCCTTTCCACGGGCGCCTCACCGAGGAGAACATAAGGGAGACGGTAAGGGAGTACGATGTCGTCCTTGACGGGAGCGACAACTTCCCGACGAGGTTCCTCATGAACGACGCGTGCTTCTTCGAGGAGAAGCCGTTGGTGTCCGGCTCGATGTTCAGGTTCGACGGCCAGGTCTCGGTCTTCCACCCCGCAAAGGGCTTCCCGTGTTACAGGTGCCTCTACCCGGAGCCGCCGCCCAAGGGCCTGGTGCCGAGCTGCCAGGAGGCCGGGGTCCTCGGGGCTCTCGCGGGCGTAATCGGGGTCCTTCAGGCGGTCGAGGCCATAAAGCTCGTCCTCGGCATAGGCGACCCCCTGGAGGGTCACCTCATGGTATTCGACGCCCTCAAGATGACCTTCAGGAAGGTCAGGGTCCGGAAGGACCCTGAGTGCGCGCTCTGCGGCGAGAGCCCCACGATAACCACGCTCAAGGCCTACAAGGAAGAGGCGTGCGAGCTGAGGCCGGCCACCTGCGAGAAGTAGCCGGGCCCTGCCGTACCGGGACATGGAATGGGAAAGTACCTCGATAAACCTGCTTCCTTGAAGATAGACCTAATGCTCCGGGGGATAAGGATAGAAGACCCGGTGGTGCAGGCATGGGCGTGCGGCTCCTCCGGCGTGGACATCCTGCTCCCGCGGGACACGCTGGTGAACATACCCTGCAGGGAGGTCTTCACCAGGAACTCGCCCTACACAATAAGGAGGTCCGGGGAGGACTATTTCATAACCGACGGCAGGGGCGAGGTGCCTGTGAAGCTCGTCCCCAAGCCCGCCTTCTGCGGCGGCAGCACCTCGACCGGCGTGCCCTTCCGGGACATAGCCGCGTCGCACGGGAGCTACACGGTCGTTACGCCGTCTAAGCGGTGCGACTTCTTCAGGAGGAGCATCGAGTGCAAATACTGCGCCGGCAACTTCAACGTTGCGGACGGGCCGGACCGGGTATACACGGTCGACGAGGTGCTGGAGACCGTGGCCGCGGTCCTGAAGGAGAAGACCTCGGGCATAATATACCTCTCCATAGGCTTCAGCCCCGGCGACGACGGGGGGATCGAGTTTCTGAAGCCTTACATAGCGGCCGTCAAGAAGAACTTCAACTGCCTTGTCGCGGTCGAGGCCCTTCCGCCCAAGGAGAACCGCTGGATAGACGAGACGTACGCCCTCGGGGCCGATTCCGTACTCTACAACCTCGAGATATTCGACAAGGAGCTCTTCGAGATCATCTGCCCGGGACGGGCGGCCCTCATCGGGAGGAAAAGGTACATGGAGGCCCTCGGATACGCGGCGAAGATATTCCCGAACGGGACCGTGGCCTCACACCTAATCGTCGGGCTGGAGCCGCCCGGGTCGACCTGCATGGGCATAGACTTCCTTACGGACATGGGGGTCGTTCCAGTGCTCCCGATATACAGGCCCTCGTCCGAGAAGGACTTGAGGATAGAGCCGCTCACGACCGAGATAATACTCCCGGTCTACAAGCACCTTTACAGGGCGGTCAAGAAAAAGAAGGTAAACCTCAACTGGGTGAGGGACCTGAGCATGGTCACGACCCCGGCGGAGATAAGGGACCTCGTCGACGACTCGAAAGGCGGCCTGATGGACAGTTTCTACAAGTCGCGGCTGGGGCTCAAGACCGCATGGGGGCTCTCGTCCCTGAGGAGAAAGCTCCGGGTCGTGGACAGGGACCCCGATGGCGAGCACTGATGGCAAAATTGATCTTTTCCCCGGACTCTGCGACAAGCCGGGAATAAGAATGCTCACATATTGCCCTATGCTCCGCTTTTTTTAATCCCGGCCTTCCGGGAAAAGCGGGAAAATCTCTGATTTCAAGCAGTTTGCCGGAGTCTTTTTTTTGGGAGTCTCTCGTTGAGCGTCAAGATTGATACGCGGCCCATATGGGTGCTGCTGGGGCTTAAGGCCCTCAGGCCACTTTTTTTCATAACGCTCGCCGCGTCCTTCGTCTACATAATCGGCATGCCTACCCCGGAGGGGCTTACGCCCGAGGGGCAGAAGGCCATAGCCGTCTTCGTGGTATGCCTCGTCCTCTGGGTAACCAACGTCATACCGCTCGCGATAACGAGCATCCTGGCGATAGTGCTCGTGCCGTTCCTGGGCGTCCTCTCGACCAGGGAGACCTATTCGCTTTTCGGGAACGAGGCCGTCTTCTTCATCCTCGGCGCGTTCATACTCGCCGGGGCGGTGATGGGCTCGGGGCTCTCGACGCGGGTGGCCCTTTACATGCTCAGCCGCTTCGGCAGCTCGCCGAAGAAGCTCGTAATGGTCATATTCCTCCTTTCCGCTTCGCTCTCGTTCTTCATGTCGGAGCACGCGGTAGCGGCCATGCTCTTCCCCATAGTGCTGGAGATATCCAAGAGCCTGGGGATAAGGCCCGGCAGGTCCAATTACGGGAGGCTCCTTTTCCTGTCGCTCGCCTGGGGCTGCATAATAGGGGGCGTGGCCACCTTCCTCGGCGGGGCCAGGGTGCCGCTTGCGGTAGGGATACTGAACGAGATGACGGGGAGGACGATAGGCTTCCTCGACTACGCGGTCGCCGTCTTCCCGCTGGTGGTCATCCTGCTACTGCTCGGCTTTTTCATCCTGACGAGGTCCTTCCCCCTGGACATAAAAGGGGTCGAGGGCGCTGCCGAGGCGCTCGGAAAGAGGCTCAGGGCCCTCGGGAAGATAGGGTACACGGAGTACGCCGTGGGCGCCGTCATGGTGGCTACGGTCCTCGCGTGGATGTTCCTGGGGAGGAGGCTCGGCCTCTCCTCCATCGCCCTTACCTCGGTCGTCTTCCTTTTCGTCCTTAAGCTCGTAAGATGGAAAGATATCGAAGAATACGTCAACTGGGGTATAATACTCATGTACGGCGGGGCCATAATACTCGGCTCCTCACTGCACAAGAGCGGGGCCGCGGAGTGGATGGTGAACGGGGTCGTGGGGAGCTGGGCCACGAGCCCGTGGAGCGTACTGCTGGTTTTCTCGCTCCTGGCCCTCTTCCTGACCGAAGGCATGAGCAACGCCGCCGTCATAGCGGTGCTCCTGCCGGCGAGCATCGCCATAGCGGACAAGCTCGCGCTCGACCCTGTGCTCGTTACTTACGCCATCGCGGTGCCTGCCGGGCTCGCGTTCATGTTCCCCATGTCGACCCCGGCCAACGCCCTGGCAGCGTCCTCGAACTACATATCGATGCGCGAGATGGCCAGGGCCGGAATCGTAGTGAACGTGCTGGCATGGGTCCTCTTCAACCTCGTTGCGGCCTTCTGGTGGCCGCTCATAGGCATGGGGTATTGAGATGAAAAAGGTCCTTCTCGTGCTCCCGTCATACACTGCCTCGGAGGAGGCGGCTGAGTTCGCGGTCAGGAGGGCGAAGGAGGAGAAGGCCGCGCTCGTCGCGTTGTATCTAATCGCGGCCGGGACCGCCGACGACGTGTTCGAGACCTTCTCGGACATAGGTTTTATCGGCGACAGGCCCTCGTCCCAGGTCTCAGAGGCCATAATGAAGGAGTACAGGCAGAGGGGCTATGAAGAGCTCGGGAAGGTGCAGATAAAGACCATGGAGGAGGGGGTGGCCTTCGAGCCGCTCATGGAGGCAGGGGAGCCGGTCGAAAAGGTGCTCTCCACGATCGAGGGTATGGGCATAACAACGGCAGTGCTCGTGAAGAGGAAGGAGAGGGCTATCCTCAGGTACTTCCAGCGGAGCTACGCTGACGAAGTGGCCGAGAGGGCCCCTTGCGAGGTCATCGTCTTTGCGGGCGGCCATGGACCAATAAAGGAGGAAAAAAAAGATGTCAAGGAAGTGGACTGATGAAGAGCTTAAAAAGGTAAGCGAAAGCCTCGAGGGCAAGGCGCCCGAGGAGGCTATCAGGTGGGCCGTCGAAAACTTCTCGACGAGCGACCTGTCGCTGGCATGCAGCTTCGGGGCCGAGGACGTGGCGCTTGTCGACATGCTCGTCAAGATCAAGCCCGACGCGAGGATATTCTATCTCGACACCGGCCTCCTCTTCAAGGAATCCCTTGAAGTACGGGACAGGCTCGTGGAGAAGTACGGGATAAGGCCCGAGAGGTACGGGGCCAAGTCAACCCTGGAGGAGATGGCCGCAGAGCACGGCCCCGAGCTCTGGAAGAGCCACCCGGACAAATGCTGCGACATAAGGAAGATGGTGCCTTTGGCGGAGGCCCTTTCAGACTTGAAGTGCTGGATAACCGGCATAAGGAGGGACCAGGCCCCCACCAGGGCGAACGCCCCGGTGGTGTCCTGGGACGCCAAGTTCGGGCTCGTCAAGGTAAACCCGCTCGTAAGGTGGACCTCGGAGGACGTCTGGAACTACATAAAGGCCAACGGCGTGCCCTATAACGTGCTCCACGACCAGAACTATCCCTCCATCGGCTGCGAGCCCTGCACAAAGCCGGTAGCGCCTGGCGAGGACCCGAGGGCCGGAAGGTGGGCCGGGTTCCAGAAAACCGAATGCGGTTTGCATAAATAAAAATCGCTCTTTTTCCTGATCTCTGCGTCAGGGCGAAAATAATAATGCTCACATAATGCCATATATGCTCCGCTTATTATTTCCGCCCTTCCTTGACCTCAGAAAAAATAGTCGATTTTTGAAGGCAGCCTGTACTCAAAGAAATCGCGCCAAACCATACTCCCAAGGAGGTAGCAGGAAGTGGAAGGACTCATAAAGCCGCACGGCGGCGTCCTGGTGAACAGGGCGCTTGAAGGCAACGACAGGGAGGAACTCGCCCGGAAGGCCGGTGGGCTCAAGAAGCTCACCCTGAACGACAGGGAGATATCGGACCTGGAGATGATCGCCATCGGAGCGTTCAGCCCGCTCCAAGGCTTCATGTGCAGGGACGACTACCATTCGGTGATGGACACCATGCACTTGAAGAACGGGCTCCCCTGGACCATGCCGATAACCCTCTCCGCCTCGAAGGAGGAGGCGGCTTCACTCAAGCCCGGCATGGAAGTGGCTCTTGCCGCAGGGGACGGCGAAATACTCGCGACCCTCCAGGTAGAGGAGATATTCCCGCACGACAAGGAGAAGGAGGCGCTCCAGGTATACGGCACTGCCGAGGACAAGCACCCGGGTGTCAAGAAGGTCTACGAGATGGGAGACATGCTCCTTGGCGGGAAGGTCTCGCTCGTAAAGAGGCCGGTCCACACGCAGTTCATGGAAGAGAGGCTCGACCCGAAGGACACCAGGGCCCTCTTCAAGGAGAAGGGGTGGAAGAGGGTCGTGGGCTTCCAGACGCGGAACCCCATACACAGGGCGCACGAGTACATACAGAAATGCGCCCTCGAGATAGTCGACGGCATCCTCATACACCCGCTCGTGGGCGAGACCAAGGGCGACGACATACCCGCCGCGGTCCGCATGAGGTGCTACAAGGCCCTTATAGAGAACTACTACCCTAAGGACAGGGTCGCCCTTGTGGTCAACCCAGCCGCCATGCGCTACGCCGGCCCGAAGGAGGCGGTCTTCCACGCACTCATAAGGAAGAACTACGGCTGCACGCACTTCATAATCGGCAGGGACCACGCAGGGGTCGGCAACTACTACGGCACCTTCGACGCGCACTACATCTTCGAGAACTTCGACCCGCAGGCCGTAGGCATAACCCCGCTCTTCTTCGACCACACCTTCTATTGCAAGAGGTGCGCTGGAATGGCCTCGTACAAGACCTGCTCCCACGACGCCTCAGAGCACGTCACCCTCTCAGGCACCAGGGTGAGGGATATGCTCCGTAGCGGCGCCTATCCCCCGCCGGAGTTCAGCAGGCCGGAGGTCGCGAAGATACTCATAGAGGCGATGCAGGGCCAGACATGACGCGTGCGGGGGCTGCCTCCCTCCAAAGGGCGGCAGTCCCACGCACCTTGTTTCCGATTTCCACGACCAAAGCGAGGGGTGCCGCAGTATGCGCGAGGCAAGGGAAGAGTTCCTGACCGCTGCCGAGGGGCTTGAAAAGCGGCTTACGGACTTAAGCGACGATTTTTACAGGAACCCGGAGCTCGGGCTTAAAGAGGTAAGGACCTCCTCCATGATGCAGGCGTTTCTGGGGGAGCACGGCTTCCGTATCGAGCCCGGTGTTGCCGGGATGGAGACCGCCTTCAGGGCTTCAACCGGCTCGGGCGCTCCGGTAATCGCGCTGCTTGCCGAGATGGACGCGCTTCCGGGCATAGGACACGCCTGCGGCCATAATATAGGCGGCACGGCGTCCGTCGGCGCCGGCGCCGCCCTCTCGAAGGCCCTTGCAGGGAAGCTCCCCGGGGGAAAAGGCACGCTCCTGGTCCTCGGCACCCCGGCAGAGGAGCTCGGCAAGGGGAAGATAGACATGATAAAGGCCGGAGTCTTCGACGGGGTGGACGCGGCCATGATGGTCCACGGCTCCTCTGGGAGGAGGGTCGTCAAGCACTTCCTGGGCCTCGTTCGCCTGAACTTCACCTTCCACGGCAAATCCAGCCACGCATCCGCTTACCCGGAGGAGGGCGTAAACGCCTTGGACGCCGTAATACTCCTTTTTAACGCCATAGGGCTCCTCCGCCAGCAGATGAGAAGTGACGTGCGCGTGCACGGTATAATCACGGAGGGCGGCAAGGCCCCGAACATCATACCCGAGAAGGCCTCTGCGAGCTTCTACGTAAGGGCGAAGGACCTTAAGGAGCTCGACTCCATTAAGACGAGGGTCATGGAATGCGCAAGGGGCGCAGCCGCATCGACCGGCTGCTCGCTCGTAGTCGCCGAGGCCGGCGACCTTAACGCGCCCATGAAGATAAACATGGCCTTTGCCGGCGTATACAGGCGGGCTTTGGAGCATATGGGCCTCAAGGAGGACGGAGAGGCCCCGGAAAAGAACGTCGGTTCCTCGGACATCGGGAACGTATCGCAGATAATACCCACCATACATCCCCACGTGCCCATAAGAAAGGGCATCAATATCCACACCCGGGGCTTTGCCGACGCGACCGTAACGCCCGACGGACACAGGGCGCTCATGGAAGGCGTTAAGGCGCTGGGACTTACCGCCATGGAACTCTTCTTCAAGCCCGAGGCGCTCGAAGCGATAAAGAAAGACTTCAGGGAAACGGAATAGGAAGCGCAAGGCAGGCGCAAATCGTTCGTGTTTTGTCGCAAAAGAGTTTTTTTGCGTACCCATTCGATATTAGAGTAAGTATTAAATGCCTTTTCCGCACTACCGTGCGGTTTCGAGGGTAAGACTCGCTTGCTGTCCGCCTCCCCCATCCCGTGAACGGGCCCCTAAAGTCCCTTCGCTCCTGCAACCCCTGCCCGTTCACGCTCTTCCTCCCTAAGGCTACGCTCGCCTTACCCTCCGGGGTTTGTTGAAGACAAATAAAGGTGCGCGGATCGCACCCTGCTCGGTTTTGTTTCGTCTTTCAAAACAACCCAGGGGCATAAGGCGGAGCGAACATAGGATGGAGGAGGGGCGGGCGAGGCGGGGCAGCAGGAGCGAGGCCCCAAAGGGGCAGAGCGACATAAGGGCCGGGCCCGGAGGATGGAGGCGGAAAGTGCGCGGAGCCTTATGCCCGAAAGCGCGGCAGCGCGTTAAAAGGCCTCTTGCGACATGGCTTGCATACTGGATTCTTTGGTCGCTGACGCTCCTTCAGAATGACCGAAAACGGAACAAATGATTGGTATGCGGAGCTTTATGCTCAAAAAATGCGCAGCAGCGCGTTAAAAGGGAATTTGCGTTAGTTTTTGATAGGTGATCCTTGCCTCACATATCCGTGTGCCTCTCAGGGCGGCAGCCCAATGGATTTCATCCGCCATATGTGGTATATACGGGGTAAGCACCTTGTTTTTTCCTTTTGGCATTTTTTTCGCGGCCTATAATAAGGAGGGTTTCATGTTTGAAGGGACATGGGGCGTTTGCCTGGGCCGCAAAAAAATGTTTCTCGCAGTATCCGCGCTTACGCTTCTTATCTCCTTTTTCTTCGCCTCCGTTCCGCTCGCAGACGACGATATTCCGATAACCATAGAAACGATAGGCGCTGCGTCCGTTTCCGGCTCCGATATACCCGCCGCAAGGGACGGCGCAATAGCCGATGCGCTCCGAAAGGCGGTAGAGCAGGCGGTCGGCATGGTGGTCTCGTCCGAGACAGTGGTCGAGAGCTTCCAGGTGCTCCGCGATTCCGTCTACACCAATGCAAGCGGCTACGTGAGGTCTTACGAAGTCCTCGACGAGTCAAGGTCCGGCGGCGCATACCAGGTAAGGGTCAGGGCCGTGGTCTCCACGGCGGGGCTCGAAGGCGACCTGGACGCCATGGGCCTCCTGCAACGGAAGATGGAGAGGCCCAGGGTCCTCTTCATGATAGCGGAGAAGATGCCTGGCGACAGGGACTTCACCTCCTGGTGGCGTCCCGAGGCTTACCCCGGGAGCGATGCCGGGGAGCGGAAGGTCGGGGCGGCGGAGGCGGCCCTCATGGAGCTATTCCTAAGTAAGGGCTTCAACGTGGTTGACATGTCCGGGAGCCCGGAAGCAGTCATGGCTGCGGCCCCGTACCGGCCCTCGGACCTTTCACGCGAAAGCGCCCTGGAGGCGGCTGGAAAGGTCAATGCCGAGGTCGTCGTATTCGGCACGGCGATTGCCTCTGAGGGCCCGAGGACCGGGGGTACGGCAATGGTAACCTGGCTTGCCGACCTTACGGCCCAGGCCGTAAGGGTCGATGACGGCAGCCTCCTCGCTTCAGGAAGGGGGCACGCGACCGTACGGCACATATCGGCTGAAAAAGGCCCTCTGGACGCGTTATCCAGGGCCTCGGAAGAGCTTGCGGAGGCGCTTACCCGCGACATCAGCTCGAAATGGGCCGGCCCCGTCTCCTTCACCGTAACGCTAAGAGGTGTGGATTACGTCAGGGCGGTCGAGTTCAAGAGGCTCCTTAGGACCGGCGCAAGGGGGGTGCTCGCCGTCTACCAGCGCAGGTTCGACGGCAGCGAGGCGGTATTCGACGTCGAATCCAGGGCTTCGGCCCAATCGGTCGCAGACGACATATCGCGGCTGCATGGCTTCAGGGTGACCGGAGCGGCCCAGAATGCGATAGAGGTGGAGGCTTTCGACTGAGACAGCTATTCAGGCCAAGACGGACGCTTCTTCCGGTCCTTCTCCTCTTTCTCGTGTCCTGCACCGCCCACGTACCGAGGTATCCGCCGAACCCGTCGACGCCGGTATACACGCTCGCCGTGCTCCCGTTCTACAACGCGACGAACGACGTAGGCGGGCCGGTCGCCATAAGGGAGGAGTTCCAGAAGAGGGCGGCCCGGATGCACTACATGCCCATGCCGCTCAAGGAGGTGGACTCGCTCCTTCTTAACCGGATGGGCATAACGCTCGGGAGCCAGCTTGAGCTCACCGACCCGGCGGCGCTCGGCGAGTTGCTGGGGGTGGACGCTCTCGTATACGGGTACGTCCTCAACTTCGACAACGTTACAACCGGCGTGTACAACATGAAAAAGGTGAGGGCCGGGTTCAAGATGGTGGACGCCAGGACCGGAGAGGTGATATGGTCGAGGGGTCTCGGGGTAAAAAGCTTCATAGCGGGGAGCGAGGTAGGCCTTGGCGTTACGATCCTGAAGGAGGCCGGGGACGACGGCCTCGACTCGTACGGCGCCATAAAGGGGCTTGAGGAGATAAGGGGCCTGGAAGACTGGCAAGTGCTCATTGCAGGGGCCACCAGGAAGGTAGAGGATGCGGCTATACTCTCGTTCGGCGAGAAGCTCCTCACAAAGGCCTTCGGAATGCACCTCTGGCTCGAGACAGACAGCATGATGAAACGGGCCATGGCAAGCATGCCGTCCGGTCCGGGGAGGCCTGTAAGGCCCCAGGGCGGCAAGGACAATGAAGGAGGTAACCGGGAATGAGGGCAAGCAGAACGAACGTCTTTTTTCTTATATGCCTGTTCATGGCGGGCGCCTTGAGCGCCGGGTGCGGGGTCAAGACCGCCGGGGTGGTGAAGGACGACATCACCCTTACCGGCCAGACTCAGGAGCTCGAAAAGGCCGGGGCTATGTACAGGGGGCCCGAATATAACGTGGCCATACTCGAGTTCGACAACAAGACACCGGCCAGGACCATCGGGGTGGGCGAGGCCGCAACAGACATCTTGAGGACGCTTGTAAAACAGACCGGGCTTGAGCCAATAGTGCTTACCAGGGGCGAGATAGGCCAGCAGGAGAGGCTAATGGAGCTTGAGCAGACCGGGGCCCTCAAAAAGGGGGTAAAAGATACTGCGGGCGGTTTTGATCCGGTCGACTTCAGGATAACTGGCTCTGTCACCTCGTACCACGAGATCGAGGAATCCATGGACACGCTCGTCACCCAGCGCAAGAAACATATAGCGCGGGTGCAGGTAGACTACGCCCTGGTGGACGTGGCTACCGGGAAAAGCCTCCTTGCAGAGTCCGGCATGGGCGAGTACTCGAAGACTACCGGCGGGGTCTTCGGCCTCGGCGGCAAATCGACGGCAGACCCGGGGCTGCGCGACGGCGCGCTCAGGGACGCGCTCTCAAAGGCGATGACCAAGATGGCCGAGAAGCTCAGCGAGATGCCCTTCCAGGGGAGGGTACTGCACGTGGACGGCCCCGAGATAACGATACGCGCCGGCACAAGGAGCCGCATTGCCTCCGGGACGGTATTTTCCGTGTACAGGCCGGGCGAGGAACTCGTAGACCCCGATACCGGCAGGGTCATAGGCAAGAGGGAGAAGCTCGTTGGCGAGGTGACGCTGGAATCGCACCAGGGCGACAGGATATCGATCGGCAGCGCGACCTCGGGGAGCGGGTTCAAGGCAGGGGACGTGATACGGGTCAAAGCAACTTCTAAAAATTGACTCTTTTCCCCGGACTCTGTGTCA